>JAHFRE010000020.1 GCA_023258955.1 Sterolibacterium sp. | reverse complement strand
TCGTCGTCTGCGGCGTCGGGCTGATCGGCGGCTCCTTCGCCCTGGCGCTGAAGGCGGCCGGCGTCGCCGGCGAGGTGGTCGGGGTCGGCCGCAGCCGCGCCACGCTCGACGAGGCGGTCAGGCTCGGGGTGATCGACAGGATCGCCCAAGGTTGGGATGACGCTCTGGCCGGCGCCGACCTGGTGCTGCTGGCGATGCCGGTGGGGCAGATGGACCAGGCCATGCGTGAGCTGGCGCCGCGGCTTGGCGGCAAGACCCTGGTCAGCGACGCCGGCAGCACCAAACAAGACGTGATCGCCGCAGCGCGCGCGCACCTCGGCGCACAGATCGCACGTTTCATTCCCGGCCACCCGATCGCCGGCGCCGAGAAGAGCGGCGTCGCGGCGGCGAGCGCCGAGCTCTATCGCGGCAAGCGCGTGGTGCTGACGCCGCTGGCCGAGAACAGCCGCACCGACATCGATCGACTCGCCGGCGTTTGGCGTAGCTGCGGCGCCGTGGTGGACGAACTGCCGCCCGAGGTGCACGACCAGACCTTCGCTGCCGTCAGCCACCTGCCGCACCTGCTGGCCTACGCGCTGGTGCACGAATTTGCCGGACGCGCCGACTCCGAGCGCTTGTTCGGCTTTGCCGCCAGCGGTTTCAGGGACTTCACGCGCATCGCCAGCAGCCATCCGGAGATGTGGCGCGACATCTGCATCGCCAATCGCGGACCCTTGATCGGCGAACTCGACGCCTATCTGGCGGCCTTGCTGCGACTGCGCGTGCTGCTCGCCAGCGCCGATGCGCAAGCCTTGCAGCGGCTGTTCGCCGAAGCCAGATCCGCGCGCGATCGCTGGCTGGAGGCGATGGAACCCTCTGGCGAATGAAGGTGTCGGCGTGAGCGCCGGCGGGCGCCGCTTTCCCGAGCGCATCGCGCTGCCGCTGAGCCCCTGGGCCTGCGGGCGGCTGCGTCTGCCCGGATCGAAGAGCATCTCCAACCGCGCCCTGCTGCTCGCTGCCCTGGCGCAGGGGGAGAGCGAACTAAGCGGACTGCTGGCTTCCGACGACACGCGGGTGATGCTCGAGGCGCTGCGTCGCCTCGGCGTACGCATCGAGGAGCGCGGCGAGGCGCGGTTTCGCGTCCACGGTTGCGCTGGTTCTTTCCCGGTCAAGGAGGCGGAGCTCTTTCTCGGCAACGCCGGCACCGCCTTTCGCTCCCTGACCGCGGCGCTGGCGATGGGTGACGGGCACTACCGGCTCTCCGGTGTGGCGCGCATGCACGAGCGGCCGATCGGCGATCTGGTCGAGGCCTTGAGCGCGCTCGGCGCCGACATCCG
Source organism: Sterolibacterium sp. (assembly GCA_023258955.1). Taxonomy (GTDB): domain Bacteria; phylum Pseudomonadota; class Gammaproteobacteria; order Burkholderiales; family Rhodocyclaceae; genus CAIYYX01. The sequence continues at coordinate 34,018 of JAHFRE010000020.1, read as the reverse complement.
CTATCTGGGCGGGCAGGGCTATCCTCCCCTGGAAATATTTCCGCTCGCGACGGGTGGCCGGTGCCAGACCTGGGTGCGCGGCAACGTCTCCTCGCAGTTCCTCTCGGCGCTGCTGATGGCGCTGCCGCTCGCCGGCCGGGCGGCCGAAATCGAAGTGGTGGGCGAGCTGATTTCCAAGCCCTACGTCGAGATCACGCTCAATCTGCTGGCGCGCTTCGGCGTCAATTGGCGACGCGACGCCTGGCAGCGCTTCGTGCTCGATGGTGGCAGCGCTTATCTCTCCCCTGGCGTTTTCGCGGTCGAGGCGGACGCCTCGTCCGCCTCCTACTTTCTCGCCGCCGGTGCCATCGCCGGCGGTCCGGTCAGCGTGCACGGGGTGGGCCGCGACAGCATCCAGGGCGACCTGGCTTTCACCCAGACCCTGGCCGCGATGGGTGCGCGGATCGAACTGGGCGAGGATTCGATCACCGCGCGCGGACCGCGCGCAGGCAAGCTGCGCGCCATCGACGCCGATTTCAACCATATCCCCGATGCGGCGATGACCGTGGCCATCCTGGCCCTGTTCGCCGACGGTGCCTCGACCCTGCGCAACATCGGCAGCTGGCGGGTCAAGGAGACCGATCGCATCGCGGCGATGGCGACCGAGCTGCGCAAGCTGGGTGCCGTTGTCGAGGCGGGCGCCGACTTCCTGAGTATCTTCCCGCCGGCGCAACTCGTGGCAAACGCCAGCATCGACACCTACGACGATCACCGCATGGCGATGTGCTTCTCGCTGCTGGCGCTGGGCGGCGTTCCGGTGCAGATCAACGATCCGGGCTGCGTGGCGAAGACCTATCCCGACTATTTCGACGACCTGGCGAGGATCGCCGCACCGGTGCTCGCCATCGACGGCCCGTCGGCCTCGGGCAAGGGCACGGTGGCGGCGCGGGTCGCCGCCGCGCTCGGCTTCCACTACCTGGACAGCGGCTCCCTCTATCGGCTGACGGCGCTGGCGGCCTTGGACGCGGGTGTGGCGCTCGACGACGAGGCCGCGCTGGCCGCGCTGGCTTCGCGACTGCCGGCCGAATTCCAGGGTGGCCGCGTCCTGCTCGCCGGCAGGGAGGCCACCGACCGGATCCGCGAAGAGGCCTGCTCGATCGGCGCCTCCAAGGTCGCGGCGCTGCCCGCCGTGCGCGCCGCGTTGCTCGAGCGCCAGCGTGCCTATCGGCAGTCGCCCGGCCTGGTGGCCGAGGGTCGCGACATGGGCTCGGTGGTGTTCCCCGACGCGGTGCTCAAGGTCTTCCTCACCGCGTCGGCCAAGGCCAGGGCGGCGCGTCGCCATAAGCAGTTGATCGAGAAAGGGATGTCTGCTAATATCAGTACCCTTTTGCAGGACCTCGAGGAACGCGATGCGCGCGACGCTGCGCGCAGCGTCGCTCCCCTGCAACAATGTCCGGATGCCCGGCTGCTCGATACCACCGCGCTCAGCGTGGAGCAAGCCGTCGGGACCGTGTTGGAGTGGCAGCAAGCGCTTCGCCGGCCGGACTAGCGATGAGGTGTATAGGCGGTCGTTCGGCGCGCAATCGCTGGCGATCTTTGTTAACTTACAGCCGCCGGGCAATCACAACAGGCCTCGTGGCGTTTGGGCGATCATGACCACTGCAACCACAGAAACCCTTCCCGCATCAGACAGTTTTGCCGCACTCTTTGCCGAGTCGCTGGCGCGCCAGGAAATGCGCGCCGGTGAAGTCATCACCGCCGAGGTGGTGCGCTTCGACCACAACTTCGTGGTGGTCAACGCCGGCCTCAAGTCGGAGAGCTTCATCGCTGTAGAAGAATTCAAGAACGACCAAGGCGTGGTCGAAGTTCAACCCGGCGACTACGTCAGCGTCGCCATCGAGATGCTCGAAGACGGCTACGGCGAAACCCGCCTGTCGCGCGAGAAGGCCAAGCGCATCGCCGCCTGGAACGATCTCGACAAGGCCATGGTCGATGGCACCCTGGTCAAGGGCATGATCACCGGCAAGGTCAAGGGTGGCCTTACCGTGATGTTGAACGGCATCCGCGCCTTCCTTCCCGGTTCGCTGGTGGACATCCGGCCGGTCAAGGACACCACGCCCTTCGAGGGCAAGGAATTCGAATTCAAGGTGATCAAGCTCGATCGCAAGCGCAACAACGTCGTGCTGTCGCGCCGCGCCGTGCTCGAGAGCAACCTCGGCGAAGAGCGCCAGGCCCTGCTGGAGAACCTCAAGGAAGGCAGCATCGTCAAGGGCATCGTCAAGAACATCACCGACTACGGCGCCTTCGTCGACCTCGGCGGCATCGACGGCCTGTTGCACATTACCGACCTGGCCTGGCGCCGCGTCCGCCATCCGTCCGAGGTGCTCACCGTCGGCGACGAGGTGGAAGCGAAGATCCTCAAGTTCGACCAGGAAAAGAATCGCGTCTCGCTCGGCATGAAGCAGCTCGGCGAGGATCCCTGGGTCGGCATCTCGCGCCGCTACCCGTCTGGCACGCGGCTGTTCGGCAAGGTCACCAACCTGACCGACTACGGCGCTTTCGTCGAAGTCGAGCAGGGCATCGAGGGCCTGGTGCACGTCTCGGAGATGGACTGGACCAACAAGAACATCCATCCTTCGAAGGTGGTGCAGCTCGGCGACGAGGTCGAGATCATGATTCTCGAAATCGACGAGGAGCGTCGCCGCATCTCCCTGGGAATGAAGCAGTGCATACCCAATCCCTGGGACGAGTTCGCCATGAATCACAAGAAGGGCGACAAGGTCAGCGGCCAGATCAAGTCGATCACCGACTTCGGCGTGTTCATCGGCCTGCCCGGCGGCATCGACGGTCTGGTGCATCTGTCCGACCTGTCCTGGTCGACCACCGGCGAAGATGCCAAGCAGGGCTACAAAAAGGGCGACGAGGTCGAGGCCATGGTGCTGTCGATCGACGTCGAGAAGGAGCGCATCTCGCTGGGCATCAAGCAGCTCGAGGGCGATCCGTTCACCAGCTTCGTCGCCACCCACGACAAGAACAGCGTCGTCAAGGGGGCGGTGAAGAGTCTGGATGCCAAGGGTGCGGTGATCGATCTGGGCAACGACGTTGAAGGCTATCTGCGCGCCTCGGAAGCGGCGCGCGATCGCATCGACGATCTGCGCACCCTGTTCAAGGAAGGCGACAGCATCGAGGCGATGATCATCAACGTCGATCGCAAGACGCGTTCGATCAACCTCTCGATCAAGGCCAAGGACCAGGCGGAACAGTCCGACGCGATGCAGAAGCTGTCCTCCGAAAGCGGTTCGGCTCAGGCTGGCACCACCAGCCTCGGCGCGCTGCTCAAGGCCAAGCTGAACAGCACGCAGCCGTAAGGGCCCGGGCCGGATATGACCAAGTCCGATCTGATCGCCCGTCTGGCGGCGCGCTTTCCGCAGTTGGTGGCCAAGGATGCGGATTTTGCCGTGAAGGTCATTCTCGATGCGATGACCGCCGCGCTGTCGCGCGGCGATCGCATCGAGATTCGCGGTTTCGGCAGCTTCGCCCTCAACTATCGCCCCTCCCGCGTCGGCCGCAATCCCAAATCCGGTGAAAAGGTCAGCGTGCCGGAGAAACACGTGCCGCACTTCAAGGCTGGCAAGGAGTTGCGCGAACGTGTCGACCAGCGCGACTAGCCCGGGTCGCGCAGCCGGGCTGGCGGGCTGGCGCTAAGTCGCTCCGGCGCCCGGGAATCCAGATGCGACCGTTGCTCTGGCTGTTGCGCGTTCTGGTGCTGCTGTTGTTCTTCGGCCTCGCTGTGAAGAACAGCGGGCCGGTGGAGCTGCGCCTGTATTTCGACAGCGTCTGGCAGGCGCCGCTGGCGCTGCTGGCGCTCGCCTGCTTTGCCGCCGGTGCGGCGCTCGGCGCCAGCGCTGCCCTGATCGCCCGCATCCGCCAAGGTCGCGAAATTCGCGAGCTCAAGCGGCGCCTGGCCGAACGTCCGCTCGCTGCGGGGGCGGGCGGCGAGTGAGCGGAGGCTTCGACATCCAGCTGTGGTGGCTGCTGGCCCTGCCGTTCTTCTTCATCCTCGGCTGGATCGCCGCGCGCATCGACATCAAGCACCTGGTGCGCGAATCGCGAGTCCTGCCGCGCTCCTATTTCCGCGGCCTCAATTTTCTGCTCAACGAGCAGCCGGACAAGGCGATCGAGGCCTTCATCGAGGCGGCGCGCGTCGATCCGGAGACCATCGAGATGCACTTCGCGCTGGGCAATCTGTTTCGCCGTCGCGGCGAAACCGACCGCGCCATCCGCGTGCATCAGAATCTGGTCGGTCGCGACGGTCTGAACGACGAACAGCGTCTGCAGGCGCTGGCCGAATTGGGCCAGGACTACCTGAAGGCCGGCCTGCTCGATCGCGCCGAGGGCATCTTCGAGAAGCTGCTCGGGAGCCGCCGCGAAGAAGAGGCGTTGCTCTCCCTGCTGGAGATCTACCAGCAGGAAAAGGAGTGGCAGAAGGCCATCGACATCGCCGGCCGGCTGCCGCAGCACGCCGGCCACATGTGGGCCAAGGAGATCGCCAACTTCCATTGCGAACTGGCGGCCGCCGCGCTGCTCGAGGACAATCGGGCCGAAGCCAGGGCAAGGCTCGAGCAAGCCCTGGCGGCCAACCGTCGCTGCGTGCGCGCCACCATCCTGCTCGGCGAACTGGCCCTGGCGACGGGTGACGCGGCGGCGGCGATCGACGCCTGGAAGCGCGTCGAGCAACAGGGTCCGCAGTATCTGTCGCTGATCGCCGCCCGCCTGACCGAGGCTTACCGGCGCGAAGAGCGGGAGGTCCAGGGCCTCGGCCTGCTGAAGAGCTGGCTCGACCAGCACCCCTCGCTCGATCTGCTCGATGCGGTGTTCCAGTCCACGCTCGCCGCCAGCGGGCCAGAGCAGGCTTACGCCCTGGTGCGCGAGGAGCTGCGCCGCAACCCGACCCTGCTCGGCCTGGACAAGCTGCTCGAGGCGCAGATCCTGGTGGCGCCGGTCGAGCGTCGCAACGACCTGCAGCTGATGAAGAATCTGATCCACGAGCACACCCGCCGCGTCGCCCGCTATCGTTGCGACAGTTGTGGCTTCAAGGCGCGGCAGTTCTACTGGCGCTGCCCGGCCTGCGGCGGCTGGGAGACCTACCCACCGCGGCGCAGCGAAGAATTCGATCTGACGCCATGAGGACCTTTTCTTGAACCTTCCCCAAACCGCGGCGGCGCGCGTGCTCACCGTCGGCGACGTCATGCTCGACCGCTACTGGTTCGGCGAAGTCAGCCGAATCTCGCCCGAAGCGCCGGTTCCGGTGGTCAAGGTGGAGCGGATCGAGGAGCGACCGGGGGGCGCGGCCAATGTCGCGCGCAACGTCGTCTCGCTGGGCGCTCACGCGACCCTGCTGTCGGTGGTCGGCGGCGATGAGGCCGGCAACTCGCTGGCGCGTCTGCTGGCAAGGGAAGGTATCAGCGTCAGCCTGCACGAGGATCCCGCGTTGTCGACCACGGTCAAGCTGCGCGTGATCGGCCGCCAGCAGCAGCTGCTGCGCATCGATTTCGAGACCTGGCCGGCGCACGAGGTGCTGCGCGCCAAGCTGGCGGAATTCGAGAGCCGCCTGCCCGATTGCGATGTGGTGATCCTGTCCGACTACGGCAAGGGCGGGCTGGCCCACATCGGCACCATGATCGCGCAGGCGCGCGCCGCCGCCAAACCGGTGCTGGTGGACCCCAAGGGCGAAGACTATCAGCGCTACGCCGGCGCCACCCTGCTGACGCCCAACCGCGCCGAATTCCGCCAGGTCGTCGGCAGCTGGGCCGGCGAGGCCGAGCTCGAGGCCAAGGCCCAGGCGCTGCGCGAAGAGCTGGGCATCGAAGCCCTGTTGCTGACCCGCTCCGAGGAAGGAATGACGTTGTTTACTAGCGCCGGGCGGGTCCATGAAGCGGCGCGTGCGCGCGAGGTATATGATGTCAGCGGCGCCGGCGACACGGTGATCGCGACCATGGCGGTGATGCTGGCCAGCGGTCTCGGTCTGGCCCAGGCGATGCAGCTGGCCAACCGGGCGGCCAGCGTCGTCGTCGGCAAATTGGGAACGGCAACCTGCACCTTGGCCGAACTGCAGGCAACAGCATAGGAACAGCATGTACACCATCGTCACCGGTGCCGCGGGATTCATCGGCGCCAATCTGGTCAAGGCTCTGAACGAGCGCGGCGTTGATGACATCATCGCGGTCGACGATCTCAGCCAGGCCGACAAGTTCGTCAATCTGGTCGATTGCGAGATCGCCGACTACCTCGATCAGCGCGACTTTCTCGAAGCGCTCGAAGCGGGAAACTTCGACGGCGCCATCGACGCCATCGTGCACCAGGGCGCTTGCTCGGACACCATGGAGAGCGACGGCCGCTACATGATGGCCAACAACTTTCGCTACTCCTGCTCCCTGCTCGACTTCTGCGCCGACCAGGAGCTGCCGCTGCTCTACGCCTCGTCGGCCTCGGTCTACGGCGGTGGCAGCGTCTTCCGCGAAGATCGACGCCACGAAGCGCCACTCAACATCTACGCCTACTCGAAGTTTCTCTTCGATCAGGTGGTGCGGCGGCGCCTGCCGGAGATCTCCTCGCAGGTGATCGGGCTGCGCTATTTCAACGTCTATGGTCCGCGCGAGCAGCACAAAGGGCGCATGGCTTCGGTGGCCTTCCACTTCTTCAACCAGTACCGCGCCGAAGGCCGGGTCAAGCTGTTCGCCGGCAGCGGTGGCTACGCCGACGGCGAACAGCGCCGCGATTTCGTCTCGATCGCCGACGTGGTCAAGGTCAACCTGTTCTTCCTCGAGCATCCCGATCTCTCCGGCATCTTCAATCTGGGTACCGGTCGCGCGCAGAGCTTCAACGAGGTGGCGGTGGCCACGGTCAACGCCTGCCGGCTGGCCGCCGGAGAGCCGGCGCTGACCCTGGCCGAGATGGTTGGCCGCGGTCTGGTCGACTACATCGCCTTTCCGCCGGCGCTCGCCGGCAAGTACCAGAGCTACACCGAGGCCGACCTCGGTGAATTGCGCGCGATCGGTTACGCCGACGAGTTCGCGACGGTGGAGCAGGGCGTGTCCGACTACGTGGCGCGCTTGCTGCAGACGGAGGCGCCATGATCACGCTCGAGCAGGCGGTCGGCAACACCCCGCTGGTGCGTCTGAAGCGCTTGCCGGGGGCGGAATGCAACCGGCGCGGCAACCTGATCCTGGCCAAGCTCGAGGGCAACAATCCGGCGGGCTCGGTCAAGGACCGGCCGGCGCTGTCGATGATCGTGCGCGCCGAGAGTTCCGGCCGGATCAAGCCCGGCGACACGCTGATCGAGGCCACCAGCGGCAACACCGGCATCGCCCTGGCGATGGTGGCGGCGATGCGCGGCTACGCGATGATCCTGGTGATGCCGGAAAATCAGAGCGTCGAGCGCCGCCAGAGCATGAGCGCGTACGGCGCCAAACTGGTGCTGACGCCGAAGGCCGGCGGCATGGAAACGGCGCGCGACGTCGCCGAAAAGATGCAAGCCGAAGGCCGCGGCATCATCCTCGACCAGTTCGCCAACCCCGACAATCCGCTCGCTCACTACGAAGCCACGGGCCCTGAGATTTGGCGCGACACGGAAGGGCGGGTCACCCACTTCGTCAGCAGCATGGGCACGACCGGCACCATCATGGGCGTGTCGCGCTACCTCAAGGAACAGAACCCCGCCATCCAGATCGTCGGTTGCCAACCCGAGGAGGGTTCGCAGATCCCCGGCATCCGCAAGTGGCCCGAGGCCTATCTGCCAAAGATCTTCGAGCGCGATCGCGTCGATCGCATCGAATCGGTGAGCCAGGCCGTGGCCGAAGACATGACGCGGCGCCTGGCGCGCGAGGAAGGGGTGTTCGCCGGCATCTCTTCCGGCGGCGCCCTGGCGGTGGCGTTGCGCGTTGCCGTCGAGCTGGAGAACGCGGTCATCGTCAGCATCGTCTGCGATCGCGGCGACCGCTATCTATCGACCGGCGTTTTCCCGGCCTAGCGTGGTGGCGCGGGTCACCTTCGACATCGAGACCGTGCCCGATGTGGCGGGCCTGCGCTCGCTGTTCGAGCTCGACGCGGCGCTGTCCGACGCCGAGGTCGCCGAATACGCGTTCCAGAAACAGCGGGCGAAGAACGGCAGCGACTTCCTGCCGCTGCATCTGCAACGAGTCGTGGTGATCTCCTACGCGCTGCGTGAGGGCGACAAATTCCTGGTGCGCTCGCTGGCCGAACCCGAATGCAGCGAGGCGCAGATCATCCAGCGCTTCTTCGACGGCATCGAGAAGTTCACCCCGCAGCTGGTGTCCTGGAACGGCGGCGGCTTCGACCTGCCGGTGCTGCACTATCGCGGCCTGATCCACGGCGTCGTGGCGCCGCGCTACTGGGAGATGGGCGAGGGCGACTACCGCGACAGTCGCGACTTCAAGTGGAACAACTACATCAGCCGCTACCACGCCCGCCATCTCGACCTGATGGATCTGCTCGCCCTCTACCAGCCGCGCGCCGCCGCACCGCTCGATCAGCTGGCGAAGCTGATGGGTCTGCCGGGCAAGCTGGGGATGGACGGTTCCGCGGTGTGGGACACGTTTCAGGCCGGCGGCATCAACTCTATCCGCGACTATTGCGAGACCGACGTGGTCAACACCTACCTCGTCTATCTGCGCTTCCAGAAGATGCGCGGCGCCCTCTCGGCCGACGAGCACGAGGCCGAACTCGAACTGGTGCGCCGGTCGCTCGGCGAACTCGGCCAAGCGCACTGGCGCGAGTTCCTCGCCGCCTGGACGGGCTGAGCGAGCGCTGCGCGCTGCCAGCGGTCGCGGCGGCTAGCCCTTCTTCCGCGCCAGTTCGGCGATCAGCTGCTTCGCCTTTCCCGGCAGTTCCGCCAAGCGCTGCTTGGCGGCGCGGCCTTGCAGCGTGCGCAGCAGCTTCGACGGCGGCCCCTTGTCCTTGCCGCTGGTGGCGCCGGTCACGCCGCCGGCGCGCATGAAGTTGCGCGTGCCCTGCGATTTGTTCGCCATTGCGCTCCCTTTCTCGATCAGGTGACGGATTGAACACGGCCAGGGCGTTGAAGTCGCTGGCCGGCTAGGACTCGACGGTGACGAGAATGGCGCGAAAGTCATTGACGTTGGTCAGCGTCGGGCCGGTCACGATCGAGTCACCGAGGGCCATGAAGAAGCCGTGGCCATCGTTGTCGTCAAGACTGTCTCGTGGCCGGATGCCCTTGGCCCAGGCGCGCGCGAGCGTATCCGGCGACAGGAAGGCCCCCGCGATCTCTTCCTGGCCATCGACGCCGTCGGTGTCACCGGCGAGCGCGTATGTACCGGGTAAGCCATCGAGGGCGATCGCCAGAGACAACAGGAATTCGACATTGCGTCCACCGCGCCCAGCGCCGCGCACCGTGACCGTCGTCTCGCCGCCGGAGAGCAGGACACAGGGTGCGGCGAAGGGCTGACCCTGAAGCCGGACCTGTTTCGCGATGCCGGCCATCACCTTGCCCAGCTCGCGCGCTTCGCCTTCGATGCTCGCGCCGAGGATGTGCGGCGTATAGCCGGCCGCACGGGCGGCCTGCGCCGCTGCCTGCAAGGCCATCTGCGGCGTTGCGATCAGTCGGGTTTCGATCGGCGGCAGTCGCGGATCCCCCGCTTTGATCGACTCCAGCGTGCCGCTTTCGAGCAGGTCGAGGGCCCGTGCGGGAAGTTCGATGCCGTAGCGTCGGACGATGGCCATGGCCTCGCCGCAGGTGCTGCGATCGGCCACGGTCGGACCCGAGGCGATGTCGATGGGATCGTCGCCCGGAACGTCGGAGATGATCAGATTCAAGACGCGCGCCGGATGACAGGCCGCGGCTAGGCGGCCGCCCTTGATCGCCGACAGGTGGCGGCGGATGCAGTTGATCTCGCCGATGCTGGCGCCACTGGCAAGAAGGGCGCGATTGATCGCCTGCTTGTCTTCCAGGCTGATGCCCGCGGCGGGCAAGGGCAACAGGGACGAGCCGCCGCCGGAGATCAGGCACAGCACCAGGTCGTCGCTGCAGAGGCCGGAGACGAGCCGCAACATGCGCTCTGCCGCCGCCTGTCCCGCCAGATCGGGCACGGGATGCGCCGCCTCGACGATCTCGATCTTGTCGCAGGCAACGGCGTAGCCGTAGCGCGTCACGACCAGGCCTTCGATGGCCTCCGCCCAGTGCCGCTCGACCGCGCGCGCCATCGCCGCAGAGGCTTTGCCGGCGCCGATGACGATCAGGCGTCCCTTGGGTGGATTGGGCAGGTGCTGGGGAACGCAAAGATCCGGCTGCGCCGCGGCGATGGCAGCGTCGAACATGGTCTGCAACAGGTCGCGGGGATGAGGTTCCATGTCTACCTTCTGGCACGATCATACCTGCAACGATGGGTATCTTGGCGGCGCTTGGTCGCCGACCACCCTATTCGATCCATGAATGACCGACATTTTGATAATAAATAGGTGGGGCGAGCCGCTTTGCAATATCGTTTCGCTGTGAAGTTGGCTTTCCAGCGACGGGGCCGAGCACTCGACCTGAGCTTTTGCAAAACAAGCATTGCTTGCCGCTGCCGACTCGCCGGGACAGCGGATCAGACGGATTTCAAGGGAGGGATGGATTCATCATGATGACAACACGAGCCAGGATGCTTGCGAAACGCCTTGTGCTAGCAGAGCTGCTAGCTGTTTTCCTAGCCGGCCACGCGTTCGCGGCCGACGACGCCGCGAGCAGCGCTGCCAAGGAAAAGATCGATGAGATCGTCGTCACCGGCACCCAGATTCGTGGGGTGAAGGCGGTCGGCACCAAGGCGCTGACCATAGATCACGATGCGCTGCTCGATACCGGCTACAACAACCCGATCGAGGTGCTGCATACCATTCCGCAGGTCCAGGGAATCGGCTACGACGAAGCTTTGCACACGGCGCAGAACGGACAGGCCAACGTGCAGCGCGGTTCGACGATCAGTCTGCGCGGTTTGAGCAGCAACGCGACCCTGCTCCTGATCGACGGCCGGCGCATCGCGCCCACGGGCAACGTCGTCTCCTTCGTCGAAGCCAATCAGCTGCCGGTGTCGTTCATCGAACGCATCGACGTCGTCGCCGATGGCGCCTCGGCGATCTACGGCTCTGACGCGATCGCCGGCGTGGTCAACTACATCACCCGCAGGTCGTTCGACGGCGTCGAGATCACCCCCCGCTACACGACGACCCACGGCTACAACGAGACCGGGGCATCGATCGTCGGCGGCAAGACCTGGGCCAACGTCGGCTCGCTCGGTCGCGGCAGCCTGGTCGTTGCCTACGATCACGACGAACGCGGCGCCATGCTGCAGTCGTCGAGTCCCTTCGCAATGCAGGATCTGCGCCCCTTCGGCGGCCTCGACAACCGCATTCGCACCAATCTGGCGACCAGCGGCGCACCGGGCAACATCGTCGTGCCGGCGACCAGCAACAACACCACCCTGCCGAGCGCCGGCGCCTTCACCTACTACGGCGTTCCACCCGGTTACAGCGGTACTGGCCTGAACGGCAGCGCGCTGCTGTTGAACCAGCCCAACCTGATCGACGCGGCGAAATACACCGATTTTCTGCCGAATACCAAGCGCGATCAGGTCTCTGTGAATTTCGACCTGGACGTCAATAACCGCCTCAAAGCCTATTACCAGGGCTACTACAACCACCGCGAGAGCACGCTGCTCGGCTTGATTCAACCCACCGGTGCCGTGACCTTGCCCGCCAACAGCCCCTACTACATTCCGGGCGTGCCTGGCGTCGCCGCGGGTGCGCCCGAGACCGTGTCCTTCTCCTTCTTGAAGGACATCGGCCGCGGCGCCCTGCCGCTCGGCGGCCACGTGCTCTACACCCAGACCGGCAACACCTTCGGTCTGAAGCAGGATCTGGGAAACAAGTGGAACGGCGAGGCGGTATTTACCCGCTCGACCTCGAGCACCTGCGCAAACTGCATTTCGGCGCTGAACGGCAATCTCTTCGCCGCGGCCTTGCAGACAGCGGTGAACAACGGCAGCTACAATCCCTTCAGCTCGCTACCAGCGTCACAGGACGTGCTGGCCTCCTTCCTGGTCAACGGCTACGACCAGAGCGACGCGCAACTGAATCAGGCGACGCTGCGCGTCGATGGTCCGCTGTTCACCCTTCCCGGCGGCACGGTGCGGGTAGCCAGCGGCTACGAGCGCTTCTACCTCGCGCAGCACCGCAGCTCGGTGGGCATCAAAGCCACCTCCGATACGGTCGGCGCCCAGGGCGATCGCACCATCGATGCGTTCTACGCCGAGATGTACATGCCGCTGGTCGGAGACAACAACCGCCTGCCCATGGTCAAGAGCTTCGACCTCGACTTCGCGGTGCGGACCCAGCACTACTCCGACGTCGGCAATACGACCAACCCCAAGATAGGCTTCGCCTGGGGCGTCAATGACGACTTGCGCGCCCGCGGTTCCTACGGCACGTCGTTCCGCGCGCCCGACCTGACCGACGCCAACACCAGCTTTTTCTCGTCGGTGTCGGTGCAATTGGTCAGCAATGGCGCCAACGACCCGACGATTCCGCTGTCGAATACCGCCACCAAGCAGAGCTACGTGGTGCGCGTCGGCGGCTCCAATCCGGCGCTGACGCCGGAGAAGGCCAAGACCTGGTCGTTCGGCCTCGACTACAAGCCTTCCTTTGTGCGCGGCTTGCGCCTCGGCGGCAGCTATTACCGCATCGAGTACGAGAACCAGATCATCGGCCTGCAGACGGTGAGCAGCAATTTCCTCGCCTCCGCCGCGTCGCGAGCCAACTACGCGCCCTACATCATCGCCGCGGCGCAACCGGCGACCTGCGTACCCGGCGTGCCCAGCACCTACAACCCGATCTACACCAAGGCCTGGGGTCTGCCCTCGCTGGTGGCCAACGACCAGAGCAACGCCTGCCGGGCGACCGCGCTGTTCATGGCGCAAAACACCAACGCCGCGAGCACGCTGCAAGACGGCATCGACCTGGAGGCGGGCTACGAATTCGACACCTCGGTGGGCAACTTCAACCTGAGCTTCAACGCCAGCAAGATCCTCAAGAACAAGGTGAAGGTTTCGCCGACGGCGCAAGAGACCGATGACCTCGATCACATGAACGTTCCCATCTCGCTGCGCGGGCGCTCCGCTGTCGGTTGGTCGCGCGGGCAATGGTCGGCCAATCTGGCGATGAACTATGTCGGTTCCTACATCAACGATCTGCCCATCACCATCGCCGGAGTGACCCAGCCCAAGCTGAGCATCCCGGCCTGGAAGACCTTCGACGCGGCCCTGTCCTATCAGATTCCCAAGGGCGACAGCTTCGTCTCCGATCTGCGGGCTTCGCTCAACGTACAGAATCTGCTCAATCGCGATCCACCGATCGTCTTGTCTACCAACAACAACGCCGCGTTCGCTTTCGACGCACAGAACGCCAACATCTACGGCAGGATCGTTTCGCTGCAGGTGGCAAAGCACTTTTAGGCATCGTCTGCACGGCTATGGGTAGGTCCCTCCATGGCTCCACGCTGCGCGCACTGGCGTTCCAGATTGGCATTGGGACGCTGCTGTTCTCCGTCGCAGCGGGGAGCCAGGAGCCCAGTTCGGTCGGCCTGCGCGATTGCACTGCGCTAGCCGATGTCGCTTCGCCCTCGCTGCGCATCGATACAGCGCGGGCGGCCCGGCCCGATGAACAGCGAACGGGCGCTGGCGCGGTGCTGCCCGAACACTGCATCGTTCGCGGCGTGCTCGAGCCGCGGCTCGGCGCCAACGGCAAGGCCTACGGGATCGGCTTTGAGTTGCGCCTGCCTGCTGCCTGGGGCGGCCGCTTTCTCTTCCAGGGCGGCGGCGGACTCGATGGTTCGGTGCAGCCGGCGCTGGGTCCGTCGCCGCTGCGTGGTGCCCGTGAGCTGCCGGGCGCCTTGGCGCGTCGCTTTGCGGTCGTCGCCATGGATGGCGGCCACCAAGGCGATGGCGCAGGGTTCGCCGCCGACGAGCAGGCCTGGAACGATTTTGCCTACGCCGCCGCAGCGAAGCTGACCCCGGTCGCCAAGGATCTCACCCAGCGCTACTACGGCCGGGCGATCCGCTACAGCTACTTCGTGGGTTGCTCCAACGGCGGTCGCGAGGCGATGATGGCCGCGCAACGCGATCCATCGGCCTTCGATGGCGTGGTCGCCGGCAACCCGGGATTTGATCTGGCCTATTCGGCGCTCGAAGAGGTCTGGGAAACGGCGGTCTTGCAGGAGCGCGCACCGCGGGACGGCAGCGGCAACGCGATCTTGTCGCGGGCCTTGAGCGAAGGCGAGCTGCAGCTGCTCGCCGAAGCCGTGCTCAACGCCTGCGATGGCGCCGATGGCATCATCGATGGACTGATCTTCAACTACGCCTGCCGCTTCGATCCGCGAAGCTTGCGTTGCAGATCGACCGCTGCGCAGCCCGCCTGCCTCGCCGACGACAAGATCGACCTGATCGGTCGGCTGTTCGCCGGCGCCGTGAGCCCCGACGGTCGCTCGCTCTACGCCAGTTGGCCCTACGATTCGGGCGTCGCTGCCGCCGCCTGGCGCCAGCAGAAGCTGGGGACATCCGCCACCGCCGAACCAAACTCGGGCAACGCCATCCGCGGTGCAGAATCCCTGTACGGCTTCCTCTTGAAACAAGCGGTGGCCAAGCCGTTGCCGTCACCCGCTACGATCGCCGCGACGGCGGCTGCCTTGCGCTCGAGCGCTGTCTTGGTGAACGCCGACAGGACCGATATGAGCGCCTTTGCAGCGCGGGGCGGCAAGCTGTTGTTGTTTCAAGGCATGAGCGACCCGGTGTTCTCGGCCCATGATCTGATCAGCTGGTATGGCCGCGCCCTGGTCGACACCGGCTCGGCGCGACCCTGGAGTCGCCTCTTCCTCTCGCCGGGTATGGGCCATTGCGGCGGGGGACCGGGTCTGGACAACTTCGATGCGCTCACCGCCATCCAGAACTGGGTCGAAGCGGGCGAGCTACCCGAACGCCTGATCGCAACGGGGGCTTCGTTTCCCGGCGTCAGCCGGCCCCTCTGTGCCTATCCCAAAGCCGCGCTCTATGACGGCGCCGGCCCGCGCGGCGCGGCGGCCAGCTTCCGCTGCGAGCTTCCCGTCAGTCCGGCCGCGGCTGCGCTGGGCTCGCGATGATGAGCGCTCGGCGTCGCTTCATCGCGGCTGGACTGGCTCTGTCCGCCGCGGCGCTGATGCGTTCTGCGCGCGCTGCCGCGATCACGGCGCTACGACCCGAATCTCTCGCGGGAATCCCGGTCCGACTGCAGTCCTTCGTCGATGCGGGGACCATCGCCGGGGCGGTCTATCACGTGCAACAGCAGGGAGCGATCATCGCCAGCGGTGCCGTCGGTTGGCGCGACTTGGGCTCGCGTTCGCCGATGCACAGCGACACCCTGTTCCAGGTGATGTCGCAGTCGAAGCCCTTCATCGCCACGGCGATCCTGATGCTCGAGGACGAGCGTCGCTTGAATGTCGAGGATCCGGTCGACCGGTACTTGCCGGAATTCGCCGATCCCTGGCTTCTGTCGGCGGGCGACGCCAGCGAGCGACAGCTGCGCCGCCCGTCGCGCAAGATCACGATCGCCGATGTATTGAGCCATTGCTCCGGCCTGCCCGACGCCGCGCCGGTGACCAGGGCTTTCGCGGTCAAGATGCGCATGAGCCTTGCCGAGGTGGTCGGTCTGTTGTCGCAGCAGCCCCTCGAAGCGGAGCCCGGCGTGCGCTGGCGTTACAGCAATCAGGGCATCGCCGTGGCGGCGCGCATCGTCGAAGTGGTAGCCGGAATGCCGTTCGAGCGCTACGTCGAAGAGCGCATCTTCGCTCCGCTCGGGATGGCGCAGAGCAGCTACCGGCCCGCGCCCGAGTCCTGGCCGCGCCTGGCTTCCTGCTACGAACTGGTCGATGGACGGCTGCGCGAAATGGGTCCCGCCAGCCCCGGCGGCGGCGACCTGAAGTATCGCCGCAACACGCGCTACCCGCTTCCCGAAGCCGGGATCTTTTCGACGGCGGCGGACATGGCCAGGTTCCACCAGCTGATCGTAAACGGGGGCCGCTGGGGTGGCGCCACCATCCTGTCGCCACGCGCGATGGACTCGCTGCTCGAGCCGCGGATTGCCATACCGGCGGGCAATGGCTCGCCCGCCGGTTTGCAGGCGCTCGGCTGGCGGGTTCAGCCGGCGCTGCCGCCATCAGCGAGGCGCTCCTTGCCCCTGGGCGCCGGCGCCATCCACCATGGCGGTGCGTTCGGTTCCTTCGGCTGGGTCGATCGCGCCAACGAGCTGGTTGGAATATTCCTGGTCCAGCGCCCGAACGCGCTGGCCGAGCGAGACGCCTTCGTCGCCGCGGTCGACTCGGCCCTCACCCATTGACGGAGCGGCAGATCATGGAAGCGAAGCGATCGTCGTCTACGCAGCGGCTCGCCGCCAGGGCGCTGGCTGTGGTCGCGCTGTTGCTCTGTCCCGGCCAGGGGGCCATCGCCGCAGCGGCTGAGCCCGCCACGGCGACAGGCGCCTACGCGCCGATGCACGAGACCGATCCATCGTTGTCGGACTACGTGATCTTCCGGCCCAAGGACCTGCGGCCCTTCGGACCGGCCAATCCGCTTCCCGTGGTCGGCTGGGTGAATGGCGGCTGTCGGCGCGAAGGCAGCTATGTCAGCTTCCTGGAGGAGGTCGCTTCGCATGGCTACCTCGTCGTCGCCCCGGGCTCGGCAGCGCCCCCGCAACTGGATGGCGCAGCGCCGCCGCCCGCCAAGCGCCTGACGACGAGCGAGCGCTTCAAACGCATCGCGCCACCGCAGATTTCGATCAGGCAGCTGTTGGACGGCGTCGACTGGGTCCTGGCGGAAGCAGCGCGTAGAGCCAGCATCTACACCGGCAAGATCGACGGCGACAAGCTTGCCGTCATGGGCCACTCCTGTGGTGGGATGCGGGCGCTGGAAGCCTCGGTCGATGCGCGGATCAAGACCACAGTCGTGCTCGCTGCCGGCTATTGGCGCCTGGGTGGCGACCTGCCTGGTATCGGCCTGACGCGCGAGACCCTGCAGCGATTGCACGCCCCGGTGATCTACCTGTTCGGCGGCGCGAGCGACATCGTCTATGTCAACGCCGAGGCGGACTTCGTGGAGATCAATCAAGTGCCGATCTTCAAGGCCTATCAGGAGGTCGGGCACGGCCTGAGCTTGCGCCAGGCCAACGGCGGTGCCTACGGCAAGGTGGTCGTGGATTGGCTGCAATGGCAGTTGCGCCGCGATCCGGTTGCGGCGCAGCGCTTCGTCGGCGACGCTTGCGCGCTGTGCACCGATCCGACCTGGGTGGTCGAGAAGAAGATGATCGATTGAGCAATGATGAAAACATTGTTGGCCAAGGAGAAACATCGGTGCATATCAAAGCTCTGAGCGCGCGGCTCACCCTCGTTCTGCTGCTCGTCACCTCGATGCTGGCCGCGGGTGCTGCGACCAGCCATTCCAAAACCAAGACGGTGCCAGCCAGCGCTGTGCTTTCGGCGACGGCCTGCGAGCAGGGCCGGCTGGCCGCCGCGCTGGACCGCTTCTCCGGCGAGCAGGCGACCACGCTGGACGGTGTCGTCTGGTTCAGCGGCGGGCAAACCGACGACGGCAAGGCCGCCAGCGCCGCCAATCCGCTGTTGCCCGCCCATTGCATCGTCACCGGCGTGATCGGTGCGCACAGCGGCCCCCCAGGCGCGACCCGCTATGGCAACCATTTTCGGCTGCGCATTCCCAGCTATTGGAACGGGCGCTTATTCTTCCAGGGTGGCGGTGGCAACAACGGCAGCGTCGGCAACGCCATCGGACCGCTCAAGGACGGACAGAATGCGCTGGCCCAGGGCTACGCGGTGGTGGCGCAGGACTCAGGGCACGTCGGGCGTACGCCGGAGTTCGCCCTCGATCGCAAGGCCTACACCGACTTCGCCTATCAAGGCGTGCATGACGTGTCGCTGGTGGCGAAAGCGATCATCAAAGCCTACGCCGGTCGTGGTCCGGCGCGCTCCTACTTTGTCGGCTGCTCGAACGGCGGCCGCGAAGCGATGGTTACGGCACAACGGTACACCGATTTCGATGGCGTCGTCGCCGGCAATCCGGGCTTCGCCACCTACGACCAGTGGCTGCAGAACATGGACGTTCTGCGCATCGTCGCCCGGGTCGCCGGCGTCGCCGCGGGCACGGTTGCGGTGGACACCTCGAGCGCCTACCGCGACGATCAACTCGCCTTCGTCGCCGACTATTTCATGGAAAAATGCGACAAGCTCGATGGCGTCGCCGACGGGCTGGTGTCCAACTACCTGGCTTGCAAGGCGGGGCCGAACGACTATCAGAAGCTGCTGTGCAAGCAAGACGGTGGCGACAGCGACGACCCCCGCTGTCTGAACGGGATCCAGAGCGAGGGCTTGCAGGGAATCCATGCCGGTGTTCATGACCGCAACCACAAGCTCATCTTCCCGGGCTTCCTGCCCGGCAGCGTCGAGCGGGTCATGCGCGATCCCTATCTCGGCAAGCCGGGCGGGCCTGCCCTGGGTTCGTTCTACAGCAGCATCATGCCCAACCTCTACTTCATGGGCTATGGATTCCGCGGCTATCCGCATCTGACCGGGTCCGCCGACGAGCTCGCTTCCTATCCGGCCTCGTCGCTGGCCTACGTCGCCGACTTCGACATCGACAGCGAACCGGCCAAGCTCGCCCAGGGGCGGCTCGATTTCAACGGCGGCAACGTCGATCCGCGGCGACCCGGTCCGAATTTCGAGGCCTTCAGAAGGCGCGGCGGCAAGATGCTGATCTATACCGGCACCGCCGACCCCGCGGTGCAGGCGACGGGCGTCATGGCCTTCATGGATCGTCTCAACGCGCAGTATCAGCCGAAGGAGGCCGGTGCCATGGCTCGCCTGTTCATGGTGCCCGGCATGAACCATTGCCGCGGCGGGGCGACCGCCGACCAGTTCGATCAGCTCGCACCGCTGGTCGAATGGGTGGAACGTGGCATCGCGCCCGAAGAGATCGTCGCCCGCGCAGCACCGGGCAGCGAACTGGATCGGCAGCGTCTGGGCTTCAGCCGCCCTCTGTGCGTCTATCCGCGCTACGCAAAATACAAGGGCAGCGGCGACCCAGCGGCAGCAAACAGCTTTGTCTGCAGCAGCGATTAGCGCGTTGCCGGGCCGCTCGCCGTTGCCTCAGCCCAGCGGGCTGTGGCCGGCGAGCGCCTTGGCGCAAGCGACGATCAGGGCGCGCAACCACTTGTGACCGGGATCATGGTGCACCCGTTCGTGCCAGGCCATCGAGACGCTGAACTGCTCGAATGGAAACGGCGGCGAGCTGATCTTGATATCGACCAGGGACAGGTAGGCCGACGCCAGCCTGCGTGGAAACATGGCGACCAGATTCGATCTGGCGACGATGAACGGCACCATGGTGAATTGGGAAATGGTCGACACCAGATTGCGTCTGAGATTCATCTTGGCCAAGGTCTGGTCGATCAGATTCTGGAACTGCGGCCTGCTGCTGGCCAGCCCGATGTGGCGGAGCCGCAAGAAATCGTCGAGTTCCAGCTGCTCCTTCAGCGCAGCGTTCGATTTCGAGCCGATGACGACGAGTTCCTCCTTGAGCAGCATGGTCGAGTGCCAATGCGGTGGCAGGTCGCGCAGCCAGCCGACGCGAAGATCATATTGCTCGGCTTCCTGATCGCTCATTTCGGTTTGCCGACTCGACAGCGTCGAGGTGTGGGTCCTGATCAGCGGCGCCTGTTCGTGCACCCGCTGCAAGACGTCGGGCAGCAATATCAGCCCGGCGTGGTCGGTGATGGCGATGCGGAAAACGGCATCGGAAGTCTCCGGATCGAAGGCCACGGTCGCTGCCCCAAGATTCCTCAGGTCGGGCAGGATCTGGCGCAGCTGAGCGAGCAGGATATCGCCCAGCGCCGTCCGCACCATCCCGTTGCCCGATCGGGCGAGCAGGGGGTCGTCGAAGGCGATCCGCATCCGCGCCAGGGTGTTGCTCATCGCCGGCTGGGTCAGGGAGACGCTGCGCGCCGCCTTGCTGACGCTGCATTGCGAAAGCAAGACTTCGAGCGCCATCAGCGTGCCGATGTCGAGCTTCGAAATATTGGCTTTGTGAATGGTCGACATTTTGAATTTGAATGGGCCGCGCGGCGCGGCCTGGGTTAGGCTGGGTGCAGACAACGATCGAGCCGGCCGGGACGCTGCTGATTCTACTGTGGACTCGCGCCAGCAAACCGAGCCGGCAGTCGATATCGAGCAATCGCTAGGAAGAGGAAATTGCAGTGACGCCAAGAATCCGCAGGATGATGAGAGCGCTGGATGCGGTCCGCGGGGGAGGTTTCCCCGTTAGCGTCGACAAGGCCAGCCTGATCACCGATTCCTTTCGCGAGACCGAAGGCCTGCCCCAGGTGATACGCATCGCCAGAGCCCAGGAAAAGGTGCTCGAAGGGATTGCCATCTTCATCGAGCCTGAAGACCTGCTCGCCGGCAACCTGGCGAGCAAGCCGGGCGGGGTGGAGCTCTCCTGCCTGTGGTCGACCTGGACCGAGGCCGAGCTCGATGCCCTGTGCCAAGGCGGCTTCGATGTGGCGGCGCAGGACCGACCGCGGATCGCGGCGATGAACGACTATTGGCGCAACCGCTCCCTGACCAGCCGCATGACCGCGCTCTACGACGACGAGCGCCTGTGGCCGTACGCCCAGCTCGGCGTGGTGCTGCCGGCGTTCCGCAGCAAGGAGGAGGGCTGGGGTCCGGGCGGCATGCTCGGTTGCGGCTATGGCATCCATCACGAAATCAGCCAGATCATCGGCGTGTTCCAGTTCGAACGGGTGTTGAACGAGGGGGTCGAGGCCATCATCCGCGAGGCCGAAGACGAGCTGCGGCGCACCCGCGTCTTGAGCGCGGAGGATGTCGACAAGATCGATCTGCTGCGCGCCATCATCATCGCCTACAAGGCCCTGCTCAAGTTCGCTGCGCGCTTCGCCAGCCTCGCGGCGCAGATGGCGGCGGCGGAAACGGACCCGGCGCGCAGGCGCGAACTGGAGAAGATGGCGGCTGCCTGTCGCCGGGTGCCGGCAAAGCCGGCCGACTCGCTGTTCGAAGCGATGCAATCCCTGTGGTTCGTCGTCCTGGTGCTGCTGCCCTCCGGCGTGCTGTCGTTTGGACGGCTCGACCAGATTCTGTACCCCTACTATCGCAAGGATCAGGACAACGGTGTTGCCGGCGACGCCGAGGTGCTCGAGTTGCTGCAATGGCTGCGGATCAAGGACTCGCAGATCGTCATCACCGCCGGACACACCCACCGTGAAAAATACGGCGGCCTGGCCAAATGGCACAACTGCACCATCGGCGGTCAAACCGCCGATGGCCGCGATGCCACCAATCCGCTGAGCTACCTCCTGCTCGAGGCGGCCAGGGACTGCCCGACACCGCATCCGACGCTGACCATGCGGGTGCACCAAGGCACGCCGGACGCACTGTTGATCAAGGCCCTGGAACTGGTCGGGACCGGCATCGGCATTCCGGCTTTTCTCAGCGACGCCTCCTGCATGGCCTACCTGCAAGCGCACGGCGTGCCGATCGAGGTCGCGCGTGGCTACGCCGTGGCCGGATGCCTGGGGGTGAATATTCCCGGACAATCGCGCTCCATCGCCTGGCCGATGTTCGTCGTGCCCAAGATCCTGGAGTTCACCATCGACAACGGCATCGATCGCCGCAGCGGCCTGCAGGTCGGGCCGCGCACCGGAGCGTTCGAGGACTTTGCGACGTTTGCGCAATTTTTCGCCGCCTTCAAGCGCCAGCTGGACCACTTCATCGAATTGCAGGCGGAGTTCAACAACGTGACCATACGCGCTTACGGGGAGCGCTTCCCCCAGCCGATCGAGTCGGCGCTGACCGTGGGCGGCATCGGGGCGAGCAAGAATATCCTCGGACGCACCATGCCGTTCGAGAACGGCTCGGTGTTGAATCCGATCGGCATGGTCAACGTCGCCGATTCTCTGGTGGCCATCCGCAAGCTCGTCTTCGACGATCGCGCTGTCTCGAAACAGGAGCTGAAGAATTGCCTGGACAGCGACTGGCAATGTCCGGGTGGCGATAAGATACGGCAGATGGCCCTGGCTGCGCCAAAGTACGGCAACGACGACGACAACGCCGATGGGATGCTGGTCGATCTCTATCGTGCCTGGGCCGACAAGACCGAATCCCTGACCACCACCTACGGCGGTTTTCACAAACCTGGAGCGATCACCATCGGCACCTGCAACGTTCCAGGCGGTCTGCAGACCGGTGCGACAGCCGATGGCCGCCGCGCCGGAGAGTGCCTGGCCGACGAGTCGCTGACGCCGATGCGCGGGCGCGACAAGAATGGACCTTTGGCGCTCCTCAGAAGTGCGGCCAAGGTGGACCAATCGCGCTGGCAGGCGACCTCGCTCGACTTGAAATTCAGCCCTGCCGCGCTGGCAACGCCCGCAGGTCTGGGTGAGATCGCGCGGATGATGCGCGGCTATTTTGCCGATGGCGGCAAGCACATCCAGTTCAACGTGGTGAGCAACGACAGGTTGCGCGCGGCGCAGGCGGCTTCGTCCGAATTCGCCGACCTGATCGTGCGCATCGGCGGCTGCAGCGCTTACTTCACCCAGCTTCCCCGCGCCGTGCAAGACGAGATCATCCATCGCACCGAATACGCCGACCTGGGCGATCGCGCAGGGAGGACGGCATGACGCATTCGGGCGGGGTAGCGGCTGCGGCGCCGCAAAGTCGCAACTACGTCCTCGGCCTGCTGTTCCTGCTCAACATCCTGTTGGTCCTGGACAAGATCGTGTTCGTGATTCTGCTCGAGCCGATCAAGAAGGAATTCCAGTTGACCGACATCCAACTGGGGGTATTGACCGGTCTGGTCTATGCACTGCTGATGGGCGCTGCGGCTGTGCCCTTCGGCATCGCCGCCGATCGCGGCAACCGACGCAATCTGGCGGCGCTCTGTCTGGGCGCCTGGTCGGGCCTGACCGCGGCTTGCGGCATGGCGCAGAACTTCTGGCAGCTGCTGCTCGCGCGCATGGGCGTGGGCATCGGCGAGGCGGGCGGCGGACCGGCCGCCCTGTCGATCATCGCCGATCTGTTCGAGCACAGGAAGCGGGCCACGGCGATGGCTGTTTTCAGCCTGGCCACACCGATGGCGGCCTTGCTCAATCTGATGGTGGGGACGCAGATCAGCCACGCCTACGGCTGGCGCGCCACCCTCCTCGCGGCGAGCGTGCCCGGCATCGTCGTCGCACTGCTGATGTTCCTTACCATGAAAGAGCCGCGGCGCGGCTCTGCCGACGGCGTCCGCGGTGCCACGAAGGCGCCGCCCCTGCTGGAAACGCTGCGCTTCATCGCCAGCCAACGGGCGCTGGTCCATCTGTTGATGGGTGCTCTGCTCAGCTACGTCACCCTGGCCGGCATCAGTTCCTGGCATTTTTCCTTCTTCGTGCGCAGCTTCCACGTGAAGCTGAACGAGGTCGGTCCGCAACTGGGGCTGGCCTTTTGTCTGTTCGGCTTGACCAGCAACTTCTTGAGCGGCTTGATCGCCGATCGCCTGGCCAAGCGCGACGAGCGCTGGCGTGCCTGGATCATGGCCTTGGGCGCTCTGGCTTCGGTTCCCCTGTGCCTCGGCTTCGTCTGGGCGCAAGACTGGGCCACGACGATGTACCTGTCCGCGGCCTTCGCCGGCATCTGCATGTTCTGGCTCAGCCCGGCCTACGCCCTGACCCAGAGCCTGGTTGCGGTGCGCATGCGCTCGACCATCGCCGGCATACTGTTTCTGGTGGCCAATATGATCGGCTACGGCATCGGTCCCCCCCTCGTCGGTGCCTTGAGCGACCTGTTCGCCGTCGGCTCGGGCAGCGATTCCTTGCGCATGGCCTTCGTTTGCACGGTGATGCTGAACCTGTGGGCGGGCCTGCACTTCTTCCTCGCCTCGAGAGCCTTGCGCAAAGACCTGGCAGCAGCGCAGGCCATGGACGCGGGCACGGCCGGCTGAGATGCCACAGATGAACTACAGCTCGATCGGCCCCGGCCTGCAGCCGATTTCTGCGCTGTCTCTCGGTTCCTGGAACACCTTCTCGAGGCTGCGTTTCGGCGACACGGTCGACCTGATCCGGCGCGCCCTCGATCTCGGCGTCAATTTCTTCGACGTCGGCTACTATTGGGACAAGCCCCACACCGAGGTCATCTTCGGGCGCGCGCTGCAGGTGGTGGGCGCCCAGCGCAGCGACTACCTGCTGGCCGAAAAGCTTTGGCTTTGGGACTATCCGCAGCAGTCATTCGCCGATCAGCTGAAGGCTTCGCTGGTATGCCTCGGCCTCGCTGAAGTGGATCTGGTCATGGTGTCGCGGCCGCTGCCGGAGATGGACTTCATCGCCTTTTGCGAGGAGGTGATCGCACTGATCGATGCCGGCCTCGCCCGCGCCTGGGGCGTTACCAATTGGCAGCCGCAGGAAGTGTTGCGGGCGCATCAGCATTTTTGGCGCCTTGGCAAGCCGACGCCGCGCTTGCTGCAACTTCAATACAATCTGGCGCGGCGCGCCGTGGTCGAGAGCCAGGGCTACCAGCAAGTCTTTGCCGAGACCGACGTCAAACTCTGCGCCGCCCACACCCTCGAGGGCGGCATACTCGGCGGGCACATCGAGCGGGATCGCGTCAATCCGTCGGAAATGGCCGCGGGCAAGGTGCCGCACGAGCGCAACATCGCCCGCGATGCGGGCGGAATTCGGGACAAGATCCGCGACAACTATCCCCAACTGGAGCAGATCGCGCGTCGCTTCGGCGCGACCCCGGCGCAGCTGGCCATCGCCTTTTGCATGGGCCATGCCGACGTCGCGACGACACTCGTGGGTGTGACGCGACTGGCGAATCTTGAAGAGAACCTCGGCGCGATCGAACTGCTGGGCAAGGCAAAGGAGCTGCGGGCAGCGCTCGCACCCCTGGCGCTGGAGCAGGTCGCGCATCCGCGTTTGTTTTCGCCCTACAAGGAATAGGCTGCGCCAGGCCGCACGCCGGCTTGGATCGGCCGGTGGTTCGCCAGGAAGCTGCGATGCCAGGTCAGGCATGGTCGGCCGGCGAGCGGCCGGAGGTGCGTCTCTGCCCATCCGTCACACCTGTCGGTCATCTCATTGACCATCTCGTGCGCGATCTGCGCCGACACAAACTAATTGACAAGTGTTCGACAATAAGCGGTAGAAATGGTAATCTATATAAAACATAACCATCGGCCGGGCGGGATGGTTATGGCCAGCAGTCAACCCATCAGCAGCAGCAACCCATTATCAACATCGGAGGCGCAATGAAGCAGAGCAACTCACGCGACACGACCCGCGCGCGCAATCGGCGCGACATTGCCCACGGCATCAAGCTGCGGCCGCTCTCGAGCGCGGTATTGCTGTGCCTGGTGTCGGGTCAGCTGGCGGCGCAGAGCGCCGCGCCCGAGGCGCCGGCCAAGGCGGAAGAGATCGTCATCACCGGCAGCCGCATCCGCGGCGTCGCCCCGGTGGGCTCGGAGGTGGTCGCCGTCAGTCGCTTCGACATCGAGTCCTCGGGCGCGGTCACCACCGCCCAGGTGCTGCAGCAGGTGCCGCAGATCTACAACCTCGGCGTCTCGGAGAACTCGCGCGGTCAGCCCGGCGGTTCCGGCAACATCACCTACGGCTCCTCGGTCAACATTCGCGGCATCGGGCCCTTCGCCACCCTGACCCTGATCAACGGCCACCGCACCGTCGGCCAGGGCACGACCGGCGCCGCCGTCGATCCCTCGGTCATTCCGACGCTGGCGCTGGAGCGGGTCGAAGTCGTTCCCGACGGCGCTTCGGCGATCTACGGCTCGGACGCCATCGCCGGTGTCGCCAACCTGATCATGCGCCGCAACGAAAATGGCGCCCAGGGCTTCGTCCGCTACGGCAAGGCCGACGGCTACGACGAGAGCCAGGCCGGTGCCCTCTGGGGCAAGACCTGGGCCGGCGGCCAGGTCACCCTGACCTTCGAGAACGACAAGAAGAGCGCTCTCTCCGGTCGCGACCGCAACTTTTTCACCGGCAACCTGCTCGCCCAGGGCGGCGGCAACTTCCTGTCGACCCAGTGCAATCCCGGCAACATCGTCATCTCCGGCGTCACCTACCCGATCCCCGCCGGCGGCGTGACCCCGGCCACGGCCTCCAAGCTGGTCGCCGGTTCCGCCAACCAGTGCGACAACATCAAGCTCCAGGACCTCGTGCCGCAGCAGGAGCGCAACAGCGCCGCCTTCACCTTCAACCAGAAGCTCGGTGGCGACTTCAGCGTCTACGGCGACGGCTTCGTCACCCGCCGCGACTACACCTTCAGGCCGGGGGCGCTGGCTTCCACGCTCACCGTGCCGCAGACCAACGCCTTCTACGTGCGCCCCGCCGGCGCGCCCGCTGGCACGTCGGAGACCGTCTCCTACTCCTTCGTCAACGACCTGCCGGTCAACACCGCGAAGGGCTATTCGCAGACCGCCCAGGCGACCGTCGGCGCCGATCGCGATTTCGCCAACGGCTGGAAGGCCGGTGCCCTGTTCACCTACGGCAGGAACTACGACATCGCCGTCACCCTGCACGCCTTGAACCCGGCCGCGATCACCACCGCCCTGGCCAGCAACAGCCCGGCGACGGCGCTGAATCCCTTCGGCTCCGGCGCGACCCCCGGCGCGGTGCTCGACAGCATTTCCAACGTCGTCTCCTATTCGCCGGGCGAGACGCGCTTCAAGAACCTGCAGGCCAAGGCCGACGGTCCGCTCTACCAGCTGCCCGGCGGCATGATGCGCGCGGCCTTCGGCTACGAGGGACAGCACATCGAAACGATCGGCGGCCAGACCAACGGCCCGGCGCCGACCGCGGTCAAGGCCGAAGTCACGATGCAGCGGACCATCAACTCGGTCTACGGCGAGCTCTTGGTGCCCATCGTCGGCAAGGGCAACGCGATGACCGGCATCCAGCTGCTCGACCTGTCCCTGGCCGAGCGCAGCGACCGCTACGACGACGTCGGTTCCACCAACAATCCGAAGATCGGTCTCAACTGGTCGCCGGCCAAGGGCCTGACCTTCCACGGCACCTACGGCACCTCCTTCCGCGCGCCGGGCCTGACCAACCTGCACACGCTGACCAGCGGCGGCAAGGGCGGCCTGTTCGTGCAGAACTATTCCGATCCGACCATCGGCGGGGCGCTGCGCGTCGGCGTGGCCATGTCGGGATCGAACCCGGTGTTGAAGCCGGAGACCGCGACCACCAAGACCCTGGGCTTCGATTGGGAGCCGGAGATCGGTACCAAGACCAAGATCAGCGTCAGCTATTTCGACATTCTCTACGAGAACCAGATCAGCAGCGTGCTGTCCGACCTGACCATACTCAATCGCGAGTCGCAGTTCGCCGGCACCGGCATCATCCAGCGCAATCCCTCGCCGGCGCTGGTGGCGCAGTTGATCGCCAACGTGCCCCTGAACTCGGGGGTGCTGCCTTCGACCTGGACCCTGTTCGTCGATGGCAGCAATTACAACCTCGGCAAGTCCCTGTCGCGCGGCTTCGACTTCCTCGCCTCGACCCGCATTCCTACCGCGACCATGGGCAGCTTTGTGCTCGGGGTGAATGGCACGGTGTTCACCAAGTATCTCGTCGCGGCGACGGCCAACGCGCCCTACGTCGATCAGTTGAACAACATCTACAATCCCTTGCGCTTCAAGGCCAGATTCAGCGGCAGCTGGAGTCAGGGCCCGATCTACGCCAACCTGTACCTGAATTACCAGAACGCCTACAAGAACAACCTGGCCAATCCGGTGCAGACGGTCGGCGCCAACACCACGCTGGACGGACGAATCGCCTACGCGCTGGAGGACCGTGCCGACATGCTCAAGGACACGACGGTGGCGCTGGGTGTGGTCAACCTCTTCAACAGGGCGCCCCCCTTCGTGAACATCGCGCAGAGCACCAACGGCGGTGGTGGCTTCGATCCGACCCTGGTGAGCCCGGTCGGGCGCATCGTCTCGGTGTCGTTGGACAAGAAGTTCTGAGCTTCTGCCCATCGGCAAGCCTTGCCCCTGCGACCAAGCGGCCGCAGGGGGAGCGAACGCTCTGCACAATGAAGAGGAAACGATGAATTACCAAAACCTGAAATTCTCGAAATGGGAGGCCATCTGCAGCGCGCGGATGCTCGCCACCCTGATCTGCATCGCCGCCGCCGGCGCCAGCCACGGCCAGACGCCGGCGGTTGCGCCCGCTCCTGCCTTTCCCCAACTGCCGCCACCGCCCTACGTCACGCCCGACACGCCGCAGGGAACAGGACCCCATCCGGCGATCATGGAGGCGGATCCCGGCCTGGTAACCCATACCGTCTACCGGCCCAAGGATCTGGCCGCGCTTGGCAAGGAAAAGCTGCCCATCGTCGTCTTCGGCAACGGCGGCTGCCGCAACATCGGCAATCGCTTTCGCTACTTTCTCACCGAGATCGCGTCCCATGGTTTCCTGGCGATCGCCATCGGTCCGATCGGCGCAGCGTTGGCTGAGTTCGACACCAGCTACAACCAGCAACAGCCCGCACCCGGATCGCCGGCTGCAGCCCTGCTCGCACAGGGAAAGTCTCTCGCTGCCGCACCGGGCAGCAGGGTGACTCCGGCATTCACCACGCCGGTCCAGCTGATCGAGGCGATCGACTGGGCGCAGGCGGAGAACAAACGACCGGACAGCATCTACTTTGGCAAGCTCGACGCCGATCAGATCGCGGTGATGGGGCAGTCCTGCGGCGGCTTGCAGGCGATCGAAGCGGCGCACGACAACCGGGTGAAGACCCTGGGCGTATGGAACAGCGGCGCATTCACCAACGAAGCGACCTCATTTGCGACTTCCGCTGCCCGGGTGCCGAAGTCCAGCCTCAAGACGCTGCACGCGCCGACCATCTACGTCACCGGTGAACCCTCGGACGTCGCCTTCGCCAACGCCGAAGACGACGTCGCGCGCATTGACGGCATTCCCCTGTTCCATGCCTGGCGAGAGAAGACCGGCCACATCGGCACCTACCGCGAACCCAACGGCGGCGCCTTCGGGCGGGTTGCCGTGGCTTGGCTGCAATGGCAGCTCAAGGGCGACAAGAGCGCTGCGAAAATGTTCACCGGTGCTGATTGCGGGCTGTGCAAACAGCCCGAGTGGCACGTGAAAAAGAAGAACATCGAATAGCGCTGTTCGCCGACTACTCGCCCTGGGCCGACGCCTCCCAGGAGGCGGCGAAGTCGGCGTTTACGGCGATGAGTCGGGAGATGCGGATCGGCACGCCGGGCAACTGGAGCGCGACGACCCGTTCCTGCAGTTCGTGATCGACCACCGTGATGCGGGTGCGCAGGCGCGTGTATTCGCCCCAGGAAGCGACAACGAAGCGCTCGTAGAAGCAGCTGTCGTTGCCCAGATCGCGGAACACCTGCCAGTTCTCGGCACCGTTGCGCCGGCGCACCGGTTCGAGGGCGGCCACGGTGGACAGGAAGGCCGCACAATTCTCCCTGGCGATGCTGTATTCGCACTGGATCAGCACCGGGCCATCGCGTGGATGCGGTTCGATGGCGATGATCAAGTCGGGCATGCTCACCCGCGTCGATACGTCGCGCTCCTGGCCGTAGCTGACGCGCACGCGGCGGGTGAGGATGGTGGTGAGCAGCAGCCCCGCGGCCGAGGCGGTCAGGGCGGTGCCGATGTGGCTGGCCGAAGCCAGCCAGCCCCAGAGCAAGCTGCCTGTGGCGAGGCCGGCCTGGAGCACCAGCAGGTTGGTCGCCACCACTCTCGCCCGCACCCAGGACGGGCTCCAGCTCAGGGCGCCGGAAAAAAGGCCGGAGAGTATGCTGACCCAGGCCAGACCGGCGAACAGCGAAGCGCCGATGGCGACCGCGAGCATGGTGGTGTTGCCGAGCAGGGTGATGGCGCTGCAGAACATGACGATGGCGCCATTGACCCGCGTGTTGAGCGAGAGTTCGGGCAGCAGCCGCGTCAGCGAGAAAGCGCCGAAGACCGCGCCGGCGCCGAAGCTGCCGAAGAGCAGGCCGAAGCCACCGGCACCGAGGCCCAGGTTGTCGCGAGCGACGATCGGCAACAGGGCGAACAGGGAACTGCCGAAGAGGCAGAAGATGAAGGTGCGGACGATGAAAGCGCGGGTCGGTGGCGAATGGCGGGCAAAGCGCAGACCGCTCTGGATGCTCGAAAAGAGCTTTTCGGCCAAGGCCGGGCGGCCGTGCGGCGTCAGGCGGATCGACCAGACCGCGTAAACCATGCCGCCGAGGGACACGGCGCTGGTCAGAAACACGCTGCCGGTGCCGACGAAGGTGGCGATGGTCCCGGCGACCGCCGGTGCGATCGCGCGCGAGGCGTTGGCGGCGACCGATCCGAGGTTGACCGCCGCCATCAGTTCCGCGTGGGGAACCAGGTCGCCGAGCATGGCTTGCTGAGCCGGCATCGAAAAGGTGAAGCCGAGACCCGTTAGAAATACCAGCAGCAGCAGGCTCGCCGGTCCGATCAACTGCGCGTAGGTTGCCAGCGCCAGGGTCGCCGCGGCGACGAACAGCAGGGCATGGGTGACCAGCAGCATGCGCCGGCGATCGACGATATCCGCCATGCCGCCGGCGACCAGGGCGAACAGCAGTGAGGGCAGGGTGCTGGCGGTCTGCACCAGGGCGACCATCAACGGCGACGGGCTCAAGGTGGCCATCAGCCAAGCGGCGCTGGTGGCCTGCATCGTGTAGCCGAAGGCGGTGCTGGCCATGCCGATGTAGAAGCGCCGAAACGTAGGGCGGCGCAGCGGCGAGCTGCCGGCGATTTGCTTTACCAAGCGGCTGTCACCACCGCGGCGTCAGCGAGCGAACGCTGCGCCCCAGCCTGCGCAGGCCGGGGCGATGCCTGGCTCGTCTTGCCGGCGTCGAAGCGCGCAGCGGCAGCGATGATCCCGCGATGCCGGACAGCAAATCAACCGGCCTTTACCGCCAGTATCGGGCAAGGAATGTTGAGCAGGAGTTCCTGCGCAACGCTGCCCAGAAACAGCTTTCCCATCGGGGTGCGTTTGCGCAAGCCGATGACGAGCAAGCTGACCTGCAGCGAGTCGACCATCGCTTCAATTTCTTCGATGACGTGCTTGCCACGAACAAATTGCTTGAACGTGGCTTCGACGCCGGCGTCGGCCAGGAGCTTTTCGACGCGCAAGACGTCGATCGAATCCGCCATCGAAGGGTCCTCCTGGCTGCCGCCGAGACTGGTATTGACGACTACCAGCGCTTCCTTGCGCCGAGTTGCGATCTCTATCCCCTTGTCCAGCGCGGCTTGCCCTTCCGGCCGTGGCACGTAGGCGACTAGTATGGTCATCGATGTTCTCCAGATGATTGCCCCAAAGGGCTGGTATGACGCAATTCTACTCAATTCGCGCCGCCATGCGCGCTCAGCGGCGAGGCAGCCGGATCGGCCGGGCTGGTCGGCGCCGTTGGCGCGGGCAGGGCGCGGTTGCAGCGGACCTACAGACGGTTGCATTGCGGCGCCCGCGGCTCGTATCTATACTCTCCCCACGGGGAGAAATGCATGAACGCCAAACACCGCCTGCACACCGCGTCCGCTGCAACGTTGATCGCGCTATGGAGCGGCAGCGCAAGCGCTGCAGACCTGTGGACGGCGGTGATTGCCGCCGAGGGGATGACCAGCTACGCTGCTCCTGACACCATACTGCCGCATTCGGGCATCAAGTCGATGTGGGAGCTGCGCGACCACAAGGACAAAGATGGCCGCTCGCCGAACGGGAAAACCTTCGCGTCGGTGCTGCGCCGCGTCGAGTACGATTGCACCAATGAGAAGTTGGTGGTGCTGAGCGAAACCTTCTTCAAGGGCAGGATGAGCGCCGGCGAATTGGTCGATAGCGCCGGGATATCGGTCGAGAAGGCCAACGAATGGCTAGCGATCAAGCCCGATACGGTGGAAGCAGCCATGATGAGCGTGGCTTGCGCCGAACCCGGGGCGTTGAATCTTGGCGCGCTGCGCAGGTTCATTGCGCGGATGGTGTCCATTGTCATGCCCGGCCCTGAGACGGGCCCAGCCCCAGCGCTGGCCCAGGGCAAGCAGTAGTCGGCCCGCGACTGCAGAATATTCCTCTTTTTCCAGGCTGCACATAGTCGTATCGTTCTCATCGTGAGTCGCTGGCTCTGCCTGGTCAGTCGCTCTGCAGGTGTGGCGAAAGCCGATGAACCCAACGAAAGGATACGGCCATGAGCGCGAAACGATTCCAAGTCACCTACCGAGAGAAGGGTACGCGCGGTCCGCTGTTGCAACAGACCTTCGACGCAGAAGCGCGCCTGGACGTGCGCGAACTCACCACCCAGGACGTCGTCAGGGTGCGTCCCGGCGACATTTCGCTTTACCGCCATGCTCTGGTGCTGGGCGCCAAGTGCTACGACGTGATGGGAGTATTCGAATTGAGTGGCGCCAGATGCGATGCGCCGCAAGCGCGCTCGCTGAGTTTGGTCTGACAGAGCCGAAGCCGTGAAGCTCGCTGCGCTTTGCCGGACCTTGGCGACCAGCACCGCCGTGGCCGGTATCGCCGTCGGCGCCTTCCTCGCCACCAATGTGGCGATGGCGAAGTCCGAGGCTGCCAACGCGGACCTGTTGGCGACGCTGCAGCAGAAGGCGGCGGCAGGGGATGCAGCGGCGCAGTTCAGCCTCGGCCTGAAGCTCGCCCTCGATGCGCATCGCTGAAGTGCGCCTTGTCATCGAACGGCGCGCTCAAGATATCTCGAACCGGTCACCGTCGTCGCCGCACCGAGAAACCGGAATTCCCTAGGGCAATACTTGCCCGAGTGGTCTTAAAAATGCATCGAGCCCTCTGTGCGAGGGCTCGATGCGCTGGCTGATTGCTGGGCGGGGTCAGGCCTTTTCGCCCGCCTTGAGCGCGTAGTAACCGAGGGCGGTGATACCGACCAGCGGCAGAGAGACGATGAATCCCAGACCGAGGAAGGGGGCGGCGACGATCAGGCCGGCCTTCTTCACGCTCGCCGGTGTCCTTGCGGCCAGGGCCTTGGCGGCGAACCACAGCAGCATGGCGGTGGCGACGAAGGGCATCGCGGCGATGTAGGCCAGGCCGACGAAGGGTGAGGCGAGGAAGAGGGCGATGCGCTTGGCGGCGCTCATCTTCTTCTCTTCGACCGGCGGGGCGATGCTGATGACTTCGGCCAGACGGGCGGGACGTTGCGGGGCCGCGGTTTCGGTCATCCGAATTTTGCGGAGGGCGCTCATGATGTTCTCCTTGGTTCAGTGTTCGTTGGGCTGCGATGTCTTGCGTTCTTGACCTTTACTACGCATCAGCTGTGCCAAGGCTTCGTGGGGCGGCAGATTCGCATCGAATATCAAGCGGATGGGAGTGCCAGCGAGCGGGCGAAGGCAGCCCCCGAGCGGCCCGCCCAACGCTCCCAAGTACAAAATTGTTGTTCGCCCAGCCCGGCGCGGGACGCCAGCCGACTGGAAATTCAAGGGCTTGGCGGGGTCAGACGGTGAATATTTTTGTTGTTCGCCGCCCGATCGAGCGCCACTCCCCGCCCGCTAGCCGGCCAGCGCCGCGGCGACGATGGCCTGGGCCTCGGCGACGATCTGCTGCAGCTGCTCCGCACTGTCGAAACTCTCGGCGTAGAGCTTGTAGATGTCTTCGGTGCCCGAGGGCCGCGCCGCGAACCAGCCGTTGCGGCTCACCACCTTGAGCCCGCCGATGGCCGCGTCGTTGCCGGGGGCACGGGTCAGTCGCGCTGTGATCGGTTCTCCCGCCAGCGTCGTCGCCGCGACGCTCTCTGCGCTCAGTCGCTTGAAGGCGGCCTTCTGCGCGCTGCTCGCCGGCGCGTCGATGCGCACGTAGTGGGGCGTACCGTAGCGCGCCGCGAGTTCCAGATAGTGGCGTCCGGGGTCCTTGCCGGTGGTGGCGGTGATCTCGGCG
>JAHFRE010000148.1 GCA_023258955.1 Sterolibacterium sp. | reverse complement strand
CGATCCGGCCCTTCATCGAGAACTACGACGGCCTCTGGGCCAGCCAGTTGAAGGAGATGCTGGGCCTCTACGAAGGGCTGAAGAAGCTCGATCTGGACCGCGCCACCAACCTCGAGGTGCTGGACAACTTCGAGCAGACCATCAACGTCTGCCGGCGCATGTGGGAGGTGCACATGTACATGATGTACGGCACCTACACTGCCTACATCCTGTTCGAGAACATGTGCCGCGAACTGCTCGGCATCGACGACACCAATCCGCTGTTCCACAAGCTGATCACCGGTTTCGACAACAAGGTGCTGCAGGTGGACAAGACCATCTGGGAGTTCTCGCAAAAGGCGGCGAAGCTGGGGCTGTCCAAGGTCATCCTGGGCGCCGAGCCCAAGGACCTCGCCGCCAAGATCGAGGCCTCGCCCCACGGCGTCGATTTCATGGCGGAGTTTCGCGCCTTCCTCGACGAGGACGGCTGGCGCATGCAGCGCATGTCGGAGATGAATCTGCCGACCTGGATCGAGGATCCGGCGCCGCCGCTGACCAATCTCAAGCAGTTCCTGGTCAAGGGCGGCGGCTTCAACCTGGAGGAGGAGCGCGCCAAGGTCAGCAAGGAGCGCGAGGCCGCCGAAAAGGAGGTCATGGCAAAGGTGGCGCCGGACCAGCGCGGCTGGTTCACCACGCTGCTGCGCCTGGCGCAGAAGTCCGGTGTCTTCAGCGAAGAGCACGACCACTACCTCGATCTCTACACCCACGCCCTGATGCGCCGCTCGGCGCTCGGCGTGGCGCGCAAGCTGATCGCCGGTGCCGCCATCGATGCGGTGGATGACATCTTCTTTTTGATTCCCGACGAAATCCGCAAGGCCGCGATCAATCCCGACCAGTTCGACTTGCGCCCGATCGTCGCGGCGCGTCGCGCCGAGTGGCAGGAGTGGTGCAAGACGCCCAATCCGCCGGTCATCCTGCGCGAGGGCTTCGACATGGACCAGGCGATGGCGATGCTGGTCAAGTCCTCCGACCCGATCGCCTTGAAGGTGGTGGTCGGTTCGATGCCGGTGGTGCGACCGGAGCTGAAGGCCGACCTGCACGGCACCTGCGGTTCGCCGGGGATGGCCGAGGGGCTGGCGCGGGTGATCATGAGCGAGGACCAACTCGCCGATGTGCAGCCGGGCGAGATCCTGGTCGCGGCCACCACGTCACCGAGCTGGACGCCGGTCTTCTCCTTCATCAAGGGCGTCGTCGTCGATCGCGGCGCCTCGCTCTCGCACGCGGCGATCGTCGGCCGCGAGTACGGCATACCGGTGTTGATGAACGTCTTCGTCGGCACCCAGAAGATCAAGACGGGCCAGCGCATCCGGCTCGACGCCAACATGGGAGCGCTCTACCTACTCGACAAATAGCCACCGTGGGCAGCGGGCCGCATTTGCGGCCCGCGACGATTCCGTGGGGCCTCAGGAGACTGACGATGGCAAAGAAGTGGATCTACGCACTGGAGGAACTCGGGCAGGAACACCTCGAGCTGGTCGGCAGGAAGTGCGCCAACCTGGGCGAGATGACCAAGCTGGGCATGCGCGTGCCGCCGGGCTTCGCGATCTCGGTCGACGGCTTCGAGAAGTACATGCAGGAGACGGGCCTCGGCAAGCGCATCGCCGCCTACTTCGCCTCGCTCGGCGAGGACCTCAAGAAGAGCGTGCAAAAGCAGATGGACGCCAGCCGCGCAGCCAAGGAGCTGATCGCGGCGACCCCGCTGCCGGCCGCCATGGCCGATCAAATAGCGAAGAACTACGAGGCGCTGTGCGCGCGCTACGGCACGCCCGACATGCCGGTGGCGGTGCGCTCGAGCGGCGCCGTGAGCATGCCCGGTCAGATGGAGACCTATCTGCACGTCAAGGGGGCTGCCGACGTGGCCCGCCGCGTGCTCGAGGTGTGGGAGAGCACCTTCAACACGCGGGCGATCGCCTTTCGCCTGGAAAAGGGCATGCCGGTGGACCAGGCGCCGATCGGCGTCGCCGTGATCAGGATGGTCAACGCCAAGAGCGCCGGTGTCGTGCTGACGGTGATACCGACCAGCGGCGACTTGGACCACGTGGTGATCGAGGGCAACTGGGGCCTGGGCGAGAGCGTGGTCAGCGGCGACATCGACCCGGACAACTTCATCATCGACAAGGCGACCTTGGCGATCGAAAAGAAGGTGGCCAAGAAGACCAAGTGGGTGGTGGCCTCGGCCAAGGGCACGGTCAAGGGTGACGTGCCGCTCGAGTTGCAGGACCGGCCCTGTCTCGAAGACGACGAAATCCGCGAGCTGGTGAGGATCGCGCTCAGCGTCGAGAAGCACTTCGGTGTGCCGCAGGACATGGAGTGGGTGGTGGACCAGGATCTGCCCTATCCGGAGAACGTGATCTGGGTGCAAGCGCGCCCGGCCAAGTTTACGCCCAAACGCAAGGAAGCCGAGGCCGACTATATCGTGGATCAAATGACGAGACTGTTTCGTCGTTGAGCCGCCCGTCCTGATAGCGCCAACAAGAGGAGGAACCATGGCCGTTCTTTTCAACCAGCATTGGGACATCGCGCCGGGCAAGCAGCAGGCTTATTCAGATTTTTTGATGACCTACTACAACCCGACCCTAGACAAGATCGGCATCAAGCTGGTCGGTGGCTACTACGTGACCGTGGGCATGGGTCCGCGCATCATCGCCGTCGGGTTGGCGCAGAGCCTGCACGAGCTCGAAGGGGCGCTGGCATCAAGCGAGTACGAGGACATCACCAATCGGCTGATGGAGTTCGTGAGCCACTATCACTCCAAGATTTTGATTCCGACCGGCCGCGTCAAGATGGACGACTACAAGGTGCAGACCGGGCTGTGGAAGTTCAACCAGTACTGGAACATCGTCCCCGGCGCCGAGAAGGAATACACGGATTTCGTCACCAGCGACTTCATACCGACGCAGGAAAAGCTCGGCCTGGCGGTGCCGGCCGGCTGGCGCGTGGTGGTCGGTTCGGGACCCTACATCCTGGCCGAGGCCTCCGCCGGCAATCTGGTCGACATCGCCCGCGCCATCGACAGCGACGAATTCCGCCGCGTGACCTTGAAGCTCAAGTCGAGCTTCGTCACCGACTATCACAGCCGTATTCTTGCGCCCACCGGCCGCATCGATCTGCCGATATTCATGAAAGAGATGCTGGCAAAATTCTGAGGCGACCATGAAATTCTTCATCGATGGCAAGTGGACCGAGGCTGCGACCGATCGGACGATGGCGGTGGTAAACCCGGCAACGGGCGAGACGATAGACTCCGTGCCCCTGGGCAACGCCGCCGACGCCGACCGGGCGATCGCCTCGGCGGCAGCCGCCTTCAAGCTGTGGCGCAAGGTGCCGATGGCCCGTCGCGCCAAGCTGCAGCACGCGGCGGCGCAGCAGCTGCGCCAGCGCGCCGACGAATTCGCCCGCCTGCTGACGCTGGAGCTGGGACGGCCGCTGACCGGCGCCAGGATCGAGATCGAGCGCTCGGCCGATCTGCTCGACTACTTCGCCGAGGAAGGCCTGCGCCTGCGCGGCGAGATGCCGATGATCAACGAGGCGAACGAGCGGGTGCTGGTGGTCAAGGAACCCGTCGGCGTGGTCGTCGCCATCGCCCCCTTCAACTATCCGATCACCCTGCTCACCTTCAAGCTCGGCGCGGCGCTGATGACCGGCTGCACGGTGGTCGCCAAGCCCGCCTCGGACACGCCGCTGACGACGCTCAAGCTCGCCGAATTGTTTTCCCAGGCCGGCTATCCTCCCGGCGTCTTCAACGCCATCACCGGTGGCGGCGGCGAGCTGGGCCGTGCCCTGGTCGAGCATCCGACGCCGCGCAAGATCGGCTTCACCGGCAGCTCGCCGGCGGGCAAGCGCATCGCCGCCATGGCCGCGGCCACCAACAAGCGGCTGACCCTGGAGATGGGCGGCCAGTCGGCGGCCATCGTCTGCGCCGACGCCAATCTTGACGTCGCCGTGCCGGCCCTGGTAAGACACGGCTTCGCCAACAGCGGCCAGTTCTGCTACCGGGTGAACCGCATCTACGCCGAGCGCGCCATCTACCAGGAGCTGATCGAACGTATGGGCGCCGGCGCGCGTGACTTGAAGGTCGGCAACGGCATGGATCCCGGCATCGACCTGGGTCCGATGGTCAACGAGGAGATCTTCAGCACCAGCGTCGATCAAGTCGCCGACGCCTTGGCCAAGGGCGCGCGACTG
Organism: Sterolibacterium sp.; assembly: GCA_023258955.1. Classification (GTDB taxonomy): domain Bacteria; phylum Pseudomonadota; class Gammaproteobacteria; order Burkholderiales; family Rhodocyclaceae; genus CAIYYX01. The sequence goes on along the minus strand of JAHFRE010000148.1, from coordinate 5,192 downwards.
GTGGCCGGCGGCGAGCGGCTCACCGGCGGCGATTACGATCGCGGTTTCTTCTTTCCGCCGACCATCCTCGTCGATACCAACCCGGCGATGAAGATCATGCGCGAAGAGACCTTCGGTCCGGTGCTCGGCGTCATGCCCTACGATGGGCTGCCCGAGGCGATCGAAATGGCCAACGACTCGCCCTTCGGTCTGGCCGGCTACGTATTCAGCCGCGATCTGGGGGTGGCGCTGCAGGTCGCGGAAGAACTCGAGGCCGGCTCGGTGTGGGTCAACGACATCCACCGTTCCTACAATATGGTGCCCTTCGGCGGCTACAAGGAGAGCGGGCTGGGCCGCGAGAAATCGCACCATGGCCTCGACGCCTACCTCGAGCTGAAGACCATCTACCTGTCGACGGCATGAAGGGCAGCCACTACGCCGTATACCTGCGCGCCCGCGAGCACTGGAACACGCGCTTCAACGACATCCACGTGCCCCTGAGCTATCTGCACGGCAGGCAGCTGCTGCTGGCGCACCCGGCGGCCGACGCCGACGTGGTGATCCCGGCGATCCTGCTGCACGACGTCGGCTGGAAGTCGATCGCCGAGGAAGATCAGCTGCGCGGCTACGGGCCGACGGTCGAGGACGAGTCGCTCGCGCGCCTGCACGAGGTCGAGGGGGCGCGCATCGCCGACGAAATTCTGGCGGCGGTGGACTACGATGGGCGCCAACGCGCGTTGATCGTCGCCATCATCGACGGCCACGACACACGCAAAGAATCACTCTCGGAGGAGGACGCCTTGGTCAAGGACGCGGACAAGATTTGGCGGTATACGCCCGTCGGGGTCGACTACCATCACCAGCAATTCGCCATCCCGGTCGCCAGCCACGTGGCCTGGCTGGGTCGGCAGATCGAGCGCTGGTTCTTCACCGAGCGGGCGCGGCAGATGGCGCGCATCGCCCTGGCCGAGGTCGAGCAGGCGCTGGCGGAGGTGGGCCATGTCTGAGAAGAATCTGCTGGATCAAGTCGCGCTGGTGACCGGCGCCGGCGGCGGTCTGGGGCGGGCCTTCGCCCTGGCCCTGGCCGCGGCGGGGGCGCGGGTGGCGGTGGCCGACTGCAATCTCCAGGGTGCGAACGAGACCGCGGCGCAGATCGCCGCCGCCGGCGGCGAAGGGCTGGCCCTGCGGCTTGACGTCGCCGACGAGGCCTCGGTGGCGGCGACCATGGCCGCGGTGGCGGCGCGCTGGGGCCGCATCGACGCCCTGGTGAACAACGCCGGCCTCTACGGCAGCATCGTCAGGAAGCCCTTCTTCGAAATCACTTGCGCCGAGTGGGACGAGCTGATGGCGGTCAACCTCAAGGGGCCCTGGCTGTGCGCGCGCGCCGCTTTCCCGCACATGCGCGAACGCGGCGGCAGCATCGTCAACATCTCCTCGGCCACCTTCTACAGCGGGTCGCCGCTGTGGGCCCACTACGTCGCCTCCAAGGGCGGGGTGATCGGCCTGACCCGGGCGCTGGCCAGGGAAGCCGGCGACTACGGTATCCGGGTCAACGCCATCGCCCCCGGCTTCACCCTGACCGAAGCCAGTCTGAAGCTGATCAAGGACGCCGAGAACTATGGCGTCAATCGCGGGGCGCTCAAGCGGGCGCAGCAGACCGACGACCTGATCGGAGCGCTGCTCTTCTTCGTCGCGCCGACGAGCGATTTTGTCACCGGCCAGACCTTGGTCGTGGATGGTGGCCGGCAGTTCAATTGAAGCCCGCATTGAACACCCATAGCCTGGCCCGCCTGATAGCAGGGCGCATGCACTACGGCTGGGTGGTCGCCGGCGTGTCCTTCGTCGTGCTCTTTTGCGCCGCCGGGGTGCGGGCCACGCCCGGGGTGCTGCTCGTTCCGCTCGAAGCGGCGTTCGGCTGGGACCGGGCGACCATCTCGGCGGCGACCGCCCTGAGTCTCGTCCTCTACGGCTTGATGGGTCCGTTCGCCGGCGCCGCGATGCTGCGCTTCGGCGTCATCCGTCCGGTCCTCGCCGCCCTGGCGCTCCTCGCGGCGGGCCTGGCGCTGTCCACCCTGATGAGCCGGCCCTGGCACCTGATGGCGACCTGGGGATTGATGGTCGGTCTGGGCTCGGGCGCGCTGGCCACGGTCTTCGCCGCGACCCTGGTCAACCGCTGGTTCTCCGCGCGCCGCGGCCTGGTGATGGGGGTGCTGTCGGCCGCTTCGGCGATGGGCCAGTTGGTGATCCTGCCGCTCGCCGGCTGGATCGCCGTCGAGCAGGGCTGGGTCACCCTGTGCTGGACCCTCGCTTGTGCGCTGATGGTGCTGCTTCCCCTGTTCGCCTGGTTGATGGTCGAACAGCCGCAACAGATCGGGCTCGCGGCCTACGGCGCGACCGGTGCCACGGCGCCGACGGCGCCGGCGGCCGGCAATCCGCTGCTGCTGGCCTGGGCGGCGCTGGCGCGGGCGCTGCGGGTGCGCGATTTCTGGATCCTGTTCGGCAGCTTCTTCGTCTGCGGCCTGTCCACCAACGGTCTGATCGGCACCCATTTCATCGCCTTCTGCTTCGACGGTGGCATCCCGGAAGTCCGCGCCGCCGGCATCCTGGCGCTGATGGGGGTGTTGAACCTGATCGGCACCACCTTCTCCGGCTGGCTGTCCGACCGCTACGACAGTCGCTGGCTGCTGTTCTGGTACTACATTTTGCGCGGCCTGTCTCTGCTCTACCTGCCCTACTCGACGCTGTCGCTGTGGGGACTGGGCCTGTTCGGCATCTTCTACGGACTGGATTGGCTGGCCACCGTGCCGCCGACGTTGCGCATCGCCACCGACGTCTTCGGCAAGCGCGACGCGCCGATGATCTTCGGCTGGATCTTCGTCGGCCACCAGTTGGGTGCCGGCTTCGCCGCTCTCGCGAGCGGCGCGCTGAGAACCACGCTGGGCAACTACAACAGCGCCTTTGTCGCGGCGGGGGCACTTTGCGCCGTGGCCGGGTTGGCGGTCCTGGCGATCGCCAGCCGCTTCCAGTCGCCGCAAGCCAAGGCGTAAGCCAGCCTTAATCTTTCCCCTTTATGCTTCACCGCGCTGGGTTTCCAGGCGGACCTTCTGCAGAAAATTATTCGCCGGCAAAGTGTGAATTAAGTCGCGCTGCGGGATTGCTGGCGCTGCTGCCGGTCTGTAATTTTCGTTCGCGCCGGCCCGGTCCGGGCCGGCCTGGTGCCGATGGCAGGCGCCTGTTGGCAACGTCTTGGGGAGGATGGGGAACGATATGAAGTCAACAACGGAGAACAGATTTTCGCGCGCGCAGCGCGCCGCAGCGGCGATCAGCGCAGCTGCCCTGCTGGGCGGCTGGGCCTACGCCGAATCGAACTGGCTGCAGGCGCGCGTCGCCGGCGCTGGCGGCCAGCAGACCCAGAATGAACAGCTCGCGCCGAGCGCGCCGCCGGCCACCGCCACCGCGGCCCCGTCGGCCAGCGTCGCCAAGAGCGAGCAGGGCGAGGACTTTGCGACCGCGTTGGGCACCGACAACCCCTTCGCCGGCGACACCACGGCGGCGGCGAGCAGCGGCACGCCGCAAGCGACGCCGATCGCGACACCGGTCGCGGCGGGCCGCTATGCCTTGCTCGCGTGGAACGATCTGGGCATGCACTGCGTCGACGGCAAGGACTATTCGATCATGTCCATCCTGCCGCCCTACAACAACCTGCACGCGCAATTGATCGATCGCGCGTCGGGCAAGCAGGTGGTCGCCGGCGTCAGCCTGAGCTACGCGGCGATGCGCGACCCGTCGGGCTCGATCAACACCACCTCGGCCAACAAGACCAATTTCTGGCAATACGTGAAGGCGCTCTACGGCGCGGCGCCGGCGTTGGACCACGGCCTCAATCTGAACAATCCGGCACTCAGCAATCCGACACCCAGCGCCCAGCCGGCGCCGCTGGCCTTCAACAAGACCTGGAGCTGGTTCGAGGCCGAGGGCATTCCCATCCTGCCCTACGACGATACGTTGACCGCCAGCGGCTATCACAAGAATTACTATCCGATGGTGAAGGTGGTGGCCAGGGACAGCCAGGGTGCGACGCTGGCCAGCACCCAGACCGTGCTGCCGGTCTCCGACGAGATGACCTGCATCGCCTGCCACGCCAGCGGTTCCAATCAGGACGCGGCGAAGCCGCCGCTGCAGGGCTGGGCAGCCTTCAGCGGCGACGCCGAGAAGGACTGGAAGAAGAACGTGCTGCGCCTGCACGACGACAAGCACGCCGCCGACCCCGTCTACCAGGCGGCGCTGGGCCAGCTGCAGCCGGCGGCGAGCGGCGGCCTGGCGCTGCGGGCGGAGCAGGGCACGCCGACCCTGTGCTCCTCCTGCCACGGCTCGAACGCCCTCAATTCGCCGGGCTTCAGCGTCGTCGTCGGCGGCCGGACGGTGAAGGTTTCCGCGTTCACCGCCGCCATGCACAGCCTGCACGGCCGCGTGAATGATCCGGTCAGGCGGCTGCCGCTCGACGCCATCGGCAATCGCGACTCGTGCTACCTGTGTCATCCCGGCGCGGTCACCAAGTGCCTGCGCGGCGCCATGAGCGATACCCCCAACCTCGACTGCCAGAGCTGCCACGGCAGCATGGCGGCGGTCGGCAAGAGCACGCGGGTCGGCTGGCTGCAGCAACCGAACTGCCAGGCCTGCCACCACGACGGCAAGCGCGAGACCGCGGCGGTGACCGACGTCGCCAGCGGCGCCCTGCGCCAGGTGAGCGACAGCCGCTTCGCCACCAATCCGGACAAACCGGCACCGGGCTACTCCCTGTTCCGCTTCAGCGTCGGCCACGGCAAGAACCAGTGCGAGACCTGCCACGGCTCGACCCACGCCGAATACTCGGCGAAGAATCAACTCTGGGCGAGTTCCCACGACAACGACATACTGCAAGCGAAGGCGCAGCAGGGCTACGCCGGCACCATCACAGAGTGCACGGTCTGCCACGCGACGCCACCGTTGACCAGGGATGGCGGCCCGCACGGCATGCACACCATCGGCCAGGCCTGGGTCAACGCCCACGGCGACATGATCGGTTCCAAGGGCGCCTCAGCCTGCACCGCCTGCCACGGCGCCGACTATCGCGGCAGCCCCCTGTCGCAGCTGAAGACGGCCAAGACCTTCAGCCACGACGGCAAACGCTACGCGCTGGCGGCGGCGACCCAGGTGGGTTGCTACAGCTGCCA
>JAHFRE010000147.1 GCA_023258955.1 Sterolibacterium sp. | reverse complement strand
GACGGATTGTCGAGCAGGGCCAGCAACAGATGTTCGACGGTGATGAATTCGTGCCGCTTTTGCCGGGCTTCGACGAAGGCCATGTGCAGGCTGACTTCAAGTTCCTGGGCGATCATGTTCAGTTTTCCTCCATCACGCACGCCAAGGGGTGCTGATTCTGGCGCGCAAAAGCGCTTACCTGCTCGACCTTGCTGGCGGCGACGTCGCGCGGAAAGACCCCGCAAAGGCCCTTGCCCTCACGATGTACCTTGAGCATGATCAGGGTCGCCTGCTCGCGACTGAAGCCGAAGAACCTCTGCAGTACCACGATAACGAAATCCATTGGGGTGAAGTCGTCGTTGAGCAGCAGCACGTTGTACAGCCGGGGCGGCTTGGTCTTGCTGCGTTCCGTCTCCAGGACACCGCTGCTGCGGCCGCCTTGTTCGCGCGTCGCCATAAAAGTGATTCTAATGCCTATTGTCGAATCTGCAACACCTGCAGGAGCAGGGGAATAGTGCTTCCATTCTGCGCTTGTTTTTGCCATTGTGCGGACTCAATGCCGGCGCAGTCGTGTTGCGCCACGCACACAATATTGTCGTGCACCATCGAAATAGCTTGACTCTTTGCTAATTGTTCAGTACAAATGCCGCCGTGTTTGGCAATTTCAAGATCTCCTCAGTGTCGAAAAGCCCTCAGCTCTTCAAATCCCCGCATCACCGCTTGGCGTTTTCTGCTGTTGCGAGTTCGTGCGCAAACATGCCCCGGCGCGTTTTCGCGTTGGTTTATGTCACAACGTTTAAGGAATAAGTTTTATGGCAACTGGTACAGTCAAGTGGTTCAACGATGCCAAAGGTTTTGGCTTCATCACCCCGGACGATGGGAGCGAGGATCTATTCGCACACTTCTCCGCGATCAACATGCCCGGTTTCAAATCGCTGAAGGAAGGCGAGAAAGTCTCGTTTGAGGTCGTCCAAGGGCCCAAGGGCAAGCAGGCTTCAAACATCCAGAAGGCGTAGAGTCGCTCTCCCGGATTGCATAGCCCGCCTGGCGTCACGCCAGGCGGGTTTTTTCTTGGCCGGCTACATTCTCGCTATCATCGCCTCGCCGAAGGCGGAGCACGATACTTCCTTGGCGCCATCCATGAGGCGGGCGAAGTCGTAGGTGACGGTCTTGGCCGCGACCGCTGCTTCGGTCGCCTTGATGATGAGGTCGGCCGCCTCGATCCATCCCATGTGACGCAGCATCATTTCGGCAGAGAGAATCAGCGAGCCGGGATTGACCTTGTCCTGACCGGCATATTTCGGCGCCGTGCCGTGGGTGGCTTCGAACATGGCGACGTTGTCGGAAAGATTGGCGCCGGGGGCGATGCCGATACCGCCGACCTGCGCCGCCAACGCGTCGGAGATGTAGTCCCCGTTGAGATTGAGCGTGGCGATCACGTCGTATTCGGCTGGCCTGAGCAGAATCTGCTGCAGGAAGGCGTCGGCGATCATGTCCTTGACGATGATGCCATTGGGTAGCTTGCACCACGGTCCACCGTCGATCTCGACAGCGCCGAATTCCTTTTTGGCGAGCGCGTAGCCCCAATCGCGGAAGCCGCCCTCGGTGAACTTCATGATGTTGCCTTTGTGCACCAACGTCACCGTCTTGCGCTTGTTGGCGATGGCGTACTGTATGGCCTGGCGCACCAGGCGCGTGGTTCCCTCCTCCGATACCGGCTTGATGCCGATGCTGGCGGTGTCGGGGAAACGAATCTTGTTGACCCCCATTTCTTCCTGCAGGAACTTGACCACCTTGCGGCACTGGTCCGTGCCAGCCATCCACTCGATGCCCGAATAGATGTCTTCGGTGTTTTCGCGGAAGATCACCATATTGGTCTTGGCCGGATCCTTGAGCGGCGAGGGCACTCCTTGGAAGTAGCGCACAGGACGCAGGCAGACGTAGAGATCGAGCTGCTGTCGCAGCGCCACGTTGAGCGAACGAATGCCACCGCCGATCGGCGTGGTCAGCGGTCCCTTGATCGAGATCACGTATTCCTTGACCGCGGCCAGGGTCTCCTCCGGCAACCACACATCGGGGCCATAGACCTTGGTGGATTTTTCGCCGCAGTAGATTTCCATCCAGTGAATCTGCCGCTTGCCGCCGTAGGCCTTGGCCACAGCCGCATCGACCACCTTCTTCATGACCGGCGTGATGTCGATCCCGATGCCGTCGCCTTCGATGAAGGGAATGATCGGGTTGTCGGGAATCGCTTGCCCGGGAACAATCTTCTTTCCGCCTTGCGGGATCTTGATCAATGAGGTGCTCATGCCAGCTCCATCGGTTGAGGGTGAAAATAGGCCAGCGCAAGGCGGCTGCCGCGAGCCTTGCATTGACGGGGAGGGGGTCGAATAGAATATGACTTAGCGCAATTATCCTCCAAAAAGGCAGGTGCCTCCAGCGCGCGTAGAATCCCCCCAGGAGTCATCGGGATAGGATCTGCATCGTGGACGCACAGTATGACGATCGCGTTGCCGCACAGGCGGTGGCGCGGACCCTGCTAGATGGATTCGACCAGCACTACCGACTGATCCGCACGTCCTCGGCGCAGGCCAAGGACAGGTTCGAAGACGGCGACTGGGCGGCCGTGCAAAAGGCCGTGCGCGAGCGCATTCCCTACTACGATAGGCGGGTGGCCGGCACCGTGACCCATTTGCGTGAGGAATTCGGCGACGAAATTCTGAGCACGGAGCTGTGGCAACGGGCGAAGCTCTATTACATCGGCCTGCTCCTCGATCATCGGCAGCCGGAACTGGCCGAGACCTTCTTCAATTCGGTGTGCTGCCGCATCCTGCATCGCACCTATTTTCACAACGACTTCATCTTCGTCCGACCCGCGGTGTCTACCGAGTACATCGATGCGTTGCCGAGCGCGTACCGCAGCTATTATCCGAACGACGCCGGGCTGCGCCAGTCCTTGCGCCAGCTACTGCTCGACTGCGACTGGCGCACCACCTACGAGGATATCGACCGCGACCTGGGGTACATATTCCAAGCCATGGAGCGCCATCTCGGGCAATGGCCGCGGCGCGAATTCGACTTTCAGATCCAGGTGCTGAATTCGCCTTTCTATCGCAACAAGGCGGCCTACATCATCGGCCGGGTGATCAATGACGGCGTCGAATATCCGTTCGCGATCCCCATTTTGCACGGCAGGTCAGGGCTGCTCTACGCGGATACCATACTTCTCGATGCCTGGCGCATCGCCATGCTCTTTTCGCTGTCGCGCGCCTATTTCATGGTCGAAATGGAGGTGCCGTCGGCCTATGTGCAGTTCCTGCGCGCCATCCTGCCCGGCAAGTCCCGCTCAGAGCTCTACACCATGCTCGGCTTGGGCAAGCAGGGCAAGACCATGTTCTTTCGCGACTTGATCTTCCATTTGCGCCATTCGCAGGACGAATTCATCGTCGCACCCGGCATCCCGGGTCTGGTGATGCTCGTCTTTACGCTCCCCTCCTATCCCTACGTGTTCAAATTGATCAAGGACAGATTCGGTGCCTCGAAGGAGGTCGATCACGCCACGGTGAGGCGCAAGTACCAGTTGGTCAAGCAGGTCGACCGCGTCGGCCGTATGGCCGACACCCTGGAATTCTCCTACGCGGCATTGCCCAAGTCCCGCTTTTCAAAGGAATTGCTCGATCAGCTGTACCAGTTGGTGCCTTCCCTGATCGAAGAGGATGGTGAAGACCTAGTCATCAAGCACCTCTACATCGAACGCCGCATGGAACCGCTCAACATCTTCCTGACCAAGGCCGAGGAGGGCAATAGATCCGAGCAGATCGAACAGGCGGTCATCGAATACGGCAACGCCATCCGCGAGCTGGCGATCGCCAACATCTTCCCCGGGGACCTGCTTTGGAAGAATTTCGGCATCACCCGGTTTGGGCGGGTGGTGTTCTACGACTACGACGAGATCGAATACATGTCCGACTGCCACTTCCGCAGGATTCCGCCAGCGCCGAATCCTGAACTGGAAATGTCGGGCGAGGTCTGGTATTCGGTGGGTAGGAACGATGTTTTTCCTGAAGAATTCGCTACGTTCCTGCTCTCCTCGCCGTCAATTCGCCAGGTTTTCCTGAAACACCACGCCGATCTGCTCGATGTCGGCTTCTGGCAGAATACTCAGGAGGCCATACGCCAGGGCGAAGTCAAGGATTTCTTTCCCTATCCCCGGTCCCTGCGCTTTTGCTGCGTCTTTGGCCGAGGTTGCGACTACTGCGGTATGGAATGCGACAATGCGGCCTGATCGCCGACCTCCTGCCTGCAATTCTTCTTCACAACTGTCAACCTTGGCATGGGTCGAGCGTTATTGAGGGCGACACCCGGTTTAGGCCTGCAGTGTCAAGACCAAGCCCAAGACAATCAAATACTGCAAAGGAAACGAAAAATGAGCAAACTGCTGACCCTGTTGATCGCCGCCGCTTTTGCCGCAACCACCGCCTTCGCCGCCGACGCCCCGAAGGCTGACGCAAAGGCCGCCCCGGCCGCCGCCCCGGCCGCCGCCCCGGCCGCCGATGCCCCCAAGGCTGACGCGCCCAAGGCCAAGAAGGCCAAGAAGTCCAAGAAGGCCAAGAAGGCCGAGAAGGCTGAAAAGGCCGCTGAGGCCAAGTAATCCGCCGTAATCGATGACATGGGCAGGGAAACCTGCCCATGTTTTTGGTCGTTTCCGTCACCAAACTCCTAAGACTTTCGTTATAATCAAGGCGGTAGGTTCCGCCTATGACAAAACCCTTTTCAAAAACGAGGAAATCAAAATGAGCAAACTGCTGACCCTGTTGCTTGCGGCCGCTTTCGCTGCCACCACCGCTTTTGCTGCCGATGCCCCGAAGGCGGAAGCCAAGGACGCTCCGAAGGCTGAAGCCAAGGCCGAGAAGAAGGCCGACGCCAAGGCTGATGCCAAGGTAGAAAAGAAGGCCGAAGCCAAGGCCGAAGCCAAGGCTGATGCCAAGGCCGAGAAGAAGGCCGATGCCAAGGCCGAGAAGAAGGCCGATGCCAAGGCTGATGCCAAGGCCGAGAAGAAGGCCGATGCCAAGGCCGATGCCAAGGCCGAGAAGAAGGCCGATGCCAAGGCCGAGAAGAAGGCCGATGCCAAGGCTGATGCCAAGGTCGAGGCCAAGAAGGAAGAAGCCAAGAAGTAATCGCTTGGCACTTGCGCAAAGGCAGGGTTACCCCCTGCCTTTTTCATTTCTAGCGAAGGAATGATCGATGCGACTGCTTGAAGCAACCAGGATTGGGATGTGCGCTGGCCTGCTCGCCTTCTGCGAACTGGGCCAAGCACAAGTCGTCGTCGACCTGGCGGCGGGCATCCACCGTATTCGCGCCGAGGTCGCCAATACCTACGGTAGTCGGGCCCAAGGACTGATGCAGCGAACCAGCCTGCCCACCAACGGCGGCATGCTGTTCGTCTTCGACCGGTTGGCCGAGCACTGCATGTGGATGCGCAACACGCTGATTCCACTGTCCGTGGCTTTTCTCGATGAGCACGGGCAGTTGATCAACGTCGAGGAAATGCTGCCGCAGACCGAAGACAACCACTGCGCGGCCAAGCCCGCCAAGTTCGCGTTGGAAATGAACGCCGGCTGGTTCAAGGCCAAGGGCGTCAACGCCGGCGGTTCGATCGCTGGTATCGAAAAGGCGCCGCCGGCTCGCTGATACGCTCTACCCCTTCAAACGAAGTTCTTCGCCGCAAAATCCCAATTGACCAGGTTCCAGAAGGCGTCGAGGTACTTGGCCCGGGCATTTCTATAGTCGATGTAGTAGGCGTGCTCCCAGACGTCGCAAGTCAGCAGCGGCTTGTCGGTACTGGTGAGCGGCGTCGCTGCATTGCTGGTGTTGGCCAGATCCACCGAACCGTCCGCCTTCTTCACCAGCCAAGTCCAGCCGGAACCGAAGTTGCCCAAAGCAGATGCCTGGAAGGCCTTCTTGAATTCCTCGAAGGAACCCCATTTCTTGTCGATCGCAGTTGCCAGCGGGCCGGTTGGCGCGCCACCGCCCTTCGGTTTGAGGCTGTTCCAGTAGAAGCTGTGGTTCCAGATTTGGGCTGCGTTGTTGAATACCCCGCCAGATGACTTCTTGACGATGTCCTCGAGGGTGGCGTTCTCGAACTCGCCGCCCTTGATCAGGTTGTTGAGATTGGTGACATAGGTCTGATGGTGCTTGCCGTAGTGAAATTCCAGCGTCTCCTTGGAGATGTGCGGGGCTAGGGCGTCCATGGCGTAGGGTAGGGGGGGTAGGCTGTGTTCCATGCATGATCTCCTGAGGGCGATAGTTAAAGCTTAAACAGTTTAAGCGGTGGCGGGAAGGCTGGCAAGGCTTTGCGCAAGACCCCGATGCTACTTGATAGCACAGATTGCTGAACTAGCCGCTATCGCTGACGCGGGCGCGGGCCCAGCCGCTGGCAAAACGCAGGTCCAGCGCTTCACCGGCTGCAACTTGGTTCCCGGCGCGAACCAGGCGTCCGCTCTGGTCGCGAACGATGCTGTAGCCCCGGTCCAGGGTCGCCTGCGGACTGAGTTGGGCCAGCGCCGCCGCCAGTTCCGCAAGGCGGCTGCGCCGCTCGGCCAGAGCGCGGCGCGAGACCGTCGTCAGGCGCTGGCGAGCGAGGGCCAGCTGCGCTGCACCCGGCGCTGTCGTCGGCAATCGCCGCGTAAGGCGCAGTCGCAGCCGCTCGAGCGACACGGTCCGGTGCCGCAACTCCCTGGCCAGCGATGCCGACAAGCGTGTCGCCAGATGGGCGACGGCCTGCCTATTGCGCTGCATCCGCTCTCCCGGGTGGGTGAGACGGTGAGTGAGCAGGTCGATTCGCTGCATGCCCACCTCGATTGCGCCGCGCAGCGTCCCATGCAGACGACCGCCCAAGATCGCGAGTTGCTCTTTCGCGCCGAACCAGCCGGCGCTGGCCAGCTCCGCCGCGGCCGTGGGTGTCGCCGCGCGCTGGTCGGCCGTGAAATCGGCGATGGTGACGTCGGACTCATGACCGACCCCGCAAACGACCGGAACCGGGCTCGCAACGATGGCGCGCGCCACCACCTCCTCGTTGAAAGCCCAAAGGTCTTCGATGCTGCCGCCGCCGCGAACGACAATCAGCGCATCGATGGCTGGTGTTCTGTCCCTGCTGCCTGCGACCAGAATCGCCGCGGCGATCCTTGCGGCAGCCCCCTCCCCTTGCACCGGCGCGGCAAACAGGGTTAGCGCGACGTGGGGCGCGCGTCGGCGCAGGGCGGCCAAAACGTCCTGCAGTGCGGCTGCTTGGGCAGATGTGACAATGCCAAGGTGCTGGGGAAATCGCGGCAAAGCGCGCTTTCTCTCGGTTGCGAACAGGCCTTCGCGCTGCAGTTTGTCGCGCAGGCGGGCGTAGGCCTCGTAACGCGCGCCGACGCCGGCGCGACGCACGCTCTCGATGTTCAGTTGAAATTCACCGCGCGCCTCGAACAGTCCGACCAGCGCCTGCACCTCGACCTGCTGCCCATCTTCCATGCGCCAAGGGAGCAACTGCACCCGATTGCGAAACATCACGCACCGGACCTGAGCGTCATCGTCCTTCAGGGAGAAGTAGGTGTGCCCCGAGGCGGCGCGGGCAAGATTCGATATTTCGCCGGCGACCCACAGTAGGGGGAAATTGCGCTGCAGGATCTCCCGCGCGCTGCGATTGAGCGCCGAGACGGTGAGGACAGGAGGCAAGGCGCGATCTTCCAAATCGGGGCTTGACAAAGGCGGAAAGTGATGCGGCATTCTAACGGGATTCACAGGGACGCCCTAGCCTCCATCGCCGACCGCGAAATCTGGCGTTACGCATAGGAGTTAGTTTCTAAGTAAATGATAAATATGATATTTAATAAATGCTTCATTTTGTCGCTGTCTAGCGCAAAGGCTTATGGGGAGCCTGTTTAGGGAATTCGTACCCATGGAATCCACAATGTTATCCACAGATATTGTGGATAAATCGCCGACCCAGACATGACAGAGCGATGACGCCGTTTCCCTCGCTAGAGCCTCCCTGGGGACGAAATCCGGTAACCTGTGCGGCCACCAGAAATAGCGTCGCCAATGTCTGCAAAATCGCTCGCCGTCGTAGCCCCACCCCTGCATTCGCCGACCCTGATCGGGATCTTCCGCGAGGTGCTCGAGACCAGTCTGGTAGAGCGTGGCGCCAGGCAGGGCATCGAGTTGCTCGGCCCACCGGATGAGTTCTGGCGCAAGGTGGCGATCAGCGACCTGCAGCGGATGGCAGAGGCGGGCAACGTGCAAGCCCAAGCAGAACTTGCGTGGCGCTGCGCAGTCGGTGAGGGTGTCGCCAAGTCCTATGTGCAGGGGGTGCGTTGGGCCGGCATGAGCGCCGAGCGTGGCTGCGCCGCCGGCGAGGCGGTGCTCGGCTGGTTGCTCTATCACGGCTTCGGCCTGGTCAAGGATCACGGCGAGGCGGCCCGCCTGTTTGAATGTGCCGCCGTCCAGGATGATCTGCGTGGCATCACCTGGTTCGCCCTGTGCCTGTTGCGCGGCCACGGCGTTGCTAGCGACCCGAGCCGGGCGCTGACGCTGCTAGGCACCGCCGCCGCTCGTGGTGGTCTCGGCGCCCGCCTGGCGCAGTACTGGTTGGGGAGGGTGTACTATTTTGGGCAGGAGGTGCCGCGCGACTTCGGCGCCGCTGTCCGCTGGCTGCGCGTGGCGGCAGAACAAGGTCAGCCGCGAGCCGCGGACCTCCTCGCCCGCTGCTACTTCTTCGGCCGTGGTGCGCCCGAGGATCGCGCCGCGGCGGCGCGCCTGTGGCGATCGGCGGCCGAGGCGGGAAACGCCGCCGCCATGTACAGCCTGGGCATGTGCCTCTACGCGGGCGAGGGCGCGGCACAGGATTGCAGCGAGGCGGTGACCTGGTTTCGCGCCGCGGCCCGCAAAGGGGTCTGCGGCGCGATGTTTCTGCTTGGTCAATGCTACAACTTCGGCTACGGCGTGACGCGCGATCCGCCCGCCGGACTCGCTTGGTATCAGAGGGCTGCCGCTTGCGGCAACCGCGAAGCCGAATTCGAGCTCGGCGAGTGCCACGCTTTCGGACGCGGCGGTACGCCGCCGGACATGGAAGCAGCGATCCGCTGTTACCGCGCAGCGGCGCGCCGAGGGCAGGTGCGCGCGCAGATCAAGCTTGGCCACTGCTACCGCCACGGCGATGGCGTGGCGCAGAACAAGCAGCTGGCGGTGGCCTGGTATCGTCGTGCTGCGGGCAGCGGTGATGCGCAGGCGCGGGTGTGGCTCGGCGAGTGTTGCGAGCACGGCGAGGGCGTCAGCCAAGATCCGCTGGCCGCGGTCGAGCACTATCGAGCTGCTGCCGCCAGCGGTGACGTCCATGCGCAAGCCGAACTCGGTCGTTGCTATCTGCAGGGAATCGGCGTGCGCCACAATCAGCGCCGCG
>JAHFRE010000019.1 GCA_023258955.1 Sterolibacterium sp. | reverse complement strand
CGTTTGGAAGAACGATGACTCGAGCAGGGTCGCTGCCGGCAATTGCGCGGTAAATGCCGTGGTTGCGTTGACCCAGAAGCCGTCGCCGCCACCGATACTGACCAGGGCTTCGTAGCCCCTGCTGCTGGCGTAGGCCTGACCGCGATCGCCCTGTGCCGGCGAATAGTACGCCCAGGTAGGGTAGCTGACAGCCGCCGTGCCCCTGTTCACCCACTTCCAGACCGAGGCCACCTTGGCGGCGTCGCCGAACTGGTTGGTGACGTCGATGGCGGCGCTGGTGCTGTTGCCGATCAGATTCCAGCCCGGACTCAGTGCGACAGCGACGCCAGGGAGCGGCGCCGACGCAGCGAAATCGGGCAGGTCGCCGGCGTTGACCACCCAGGGGTCGCTCAACAGCGCGCTCGCGTTCAGGTTGGCTACCATCGACCAATGGACCTTCGGATTGCAGGTGGGGCAATCGGCCCAGGCCATGAAATAGCAGGTCCTGGGGAGGTTGTTTCTGATCCCGGTGATCAAGGTCGAAAAGTCGAAGGTCCCCGCGGTGGACAGGCTACCGGCGGGCGGACTGGCCGGTCCGTACTCGGCCAGCGCAAACGGCTTGCCGTTGAGCAGCAGCGCGTTGTACGCGGCGATGATGGCAGAATCTATCGTGTCCTTGTAACCGTCGAGGGCGACGATGTCGACGTAGTCGGCGCCGGGATAGTAGCTGTTCACCGAGTTCTGGGCAGCGGTCACTCCCGACGACGCGGCGTAGACCCAGATCAGGTTGTTGAGCCGCTTGACGTTGGTGAAGTAGTTGAACATGTGCTGCCAGAGGTCCTTGTAATCCTGGGGATTGGCCGCAGAACCCCACCAGAACCAAGCGCCGTTCATCTCGTGCAAAGGTCTCCACAGGACGACGACACCGGCATCCTGCAACTGCTGCAGGGCGGTCGCCACCGCGTCGAGCTGTGCGATCCAATTGGCATAGGCGGCCGTACCCGGCGTGATCGCGTCGGTGAGCCGGTGACCGCTTCTATTGGTGTCGTTGCCGCCACCACCGGTCCAAGGGTTATTGGCGCCGAACATCACCGTGACGATTCCGCCCTGTCGCCAATGGTTGATCGCGCTGGTGTTGACAATTTCGAGCACACCCGCGTCGGTGAGCTGGGGAAACCGGTAGCTGGGCGTGGGGTCGGACGAGTAGTCGAAGCCCGCCAGACCGACCACCAAGCCGGTGGCGTTCTTCAGGTTGGTGATGTAGAGCGGGTAGCCCTGCGCCGCGCTGTAGATGTTGTAGGTCGGATTGGCGTTGCCGGTCTCCTGGCCGGAGATCACGCGCTTGCTGGTCCGGTCGGGAAGGGCGGCGAGATACTGATACAGATTGATCGCGGTCTGGGTTGCGCTTCTGTTGGCGAGGCTGGCGGCGAGGGGCGTGGCCGGGCAAAGCAGGAGCGCCAGGAACAGGGCATTCAAGATCGATCTGGCTAGCATGACGGCATTCTCCCTGATCGGCTGCAAATCGCTTGCCCTGTCTGCGCAAGCCTTGCGGCCAGACGCGCACTCAGCAGGCGCCGGCGCGGTCCGTGGCGCTGGGCGCGGGCGGAGCGGTCCAGGCCGGGCAAACGCCGCGCCGAAGAAAAGGGCGGGTTCTGCTGGCTTATTCGCGCTTCGGCGGCAGCAAGCATGCGGCAATCTGTTGGCTTCGTTAAGGGCTGTTCTGCGGAGATCATCATGAGCACCGTCGGTATCTTGCTGCAACTTGGCGGCGCCATCATCGCGCTGCTCGCCTTGCTGCTCGGCTTTTGCCACCTGTGCGACGACGTCGAGCTGTGGCTGGGCGAGCTGCTCAGCGCCCATCCTGCACCCTCGCATCGCTCGCGCGCACAGCGCCCGGAGCGTTGAAATTTGCGGCTCGACCGGACTGCCGCGCCCAATCGTGCCTGGATCGGCGCTATGGCGGCGGATAATGATAGTAGAGCTGGTTGAGGTAGATTGCGACCGATTCGACATCGTTCATGTCCCATCGCAGCGCCGCATTACCCTGCCAGCGCTGGACTTCTGCGACCAGGCCGGTCCAGTCCGGCGCAAGCCTGTGCTCGCGCCAATGCACTTGCTCGCTGTGGCAGGCATCGCAGTAGGTCTTGTACAGCAGCTCGCCGCGGCCGGCTTGGGCAACGGCGCTGGATCCGTATAGGGTGCATGCGAGCAGGGCAATTGCCCGCGCTGAAATCACTCTGTGCGCCATCTTTTCTGCTCCAACTCAGGCTGGGTCCTGGTTCCCGTCGCTGCCGCAAACGAGCTAGCGCTTCTTCGCGGCGCGGGGCTGGCGGGCGCGGCCTTGCGGCAGTTCGGTCTTGGAAAAATACCAATCGACGTATTCGTAGCCGGCTTTCACCCGCGCATCGGCATCGGCGATGGTCGTCGGCGGCAGCACCACCACCCTGTCGCCGGGACGCCAACCCTCTGGTGTGGCAACGCCGTGACGGTCGGCGGTCTGCATCGCTTCCAGCACCCGCAGGAACTCCTCGACCGAGCGGCCGTTGCTCATCGGGTAGTACACCATCGCCCGCACCTTGGACTCGGGATCGATGAAGAAGGTCGCCCGCACCGTCGAGGTGTCGCTGGCGCCGGACTGGATCATGCCGTAGTCGTGGGCAACCCGCTGCGCGGTATCCTCGATGATCGGGAACGGCACCTCCACCCCAAAGTTGTCGCGGATGTTGCGGATCCAGGCCAGGTGCGCAAAGTTGCTGTCGATCGACAAGCCGAGGAGCTCGCAACCGAGCGCCTTGAAGCGGTCGTGGGCGCGCGCGAAGGCGACGATCTCCGAGGTGCATACGGGGGTGAAGTCGGCTGGATGGGAAAACAGGATCAGCCACTTGCCGCAATAATCCTGCAGCTTGCGCGGGCCCTGGGTGGTCCTGACCGCAAAGTCAGGCGCCGGCTCGTTGATTCGCGGCAGGCTGGTGGTCCAAACGTTTTCCATCGCGTTCTCCTCTCATTGCTCGAAACGTGCGCGAATCTCCTCCGGCACCGGGCCGGCCTTCATGCCTTCCGGATCGGCAGGATCGCGCAGGGCCCAAACGCGCAATTCATGCCCTTCGACCACCACGCGTCCGGCGTTGATGATTCGGTGCTGGACCAGGAACAGCTTGTTGCGCCATTCGCCGATCCGGCTCTCGATGGTAATCTTGTCGCCGAAGCGCGACGGGCCGAGAAACTTCGCCGTCGCGTCGACAATGGGAAAGCCCGCCAATCTATACTGTGCCCACAGTTCTGGCCAGGGCATGCCGTGCTCGCGAAACAGCCTTTCCGTGGCGCGATCGAACCAGGTGAAATAGCGCGGATAGAAGACGATGCGCGCCGGGTCGCAATCGGCGAAGTCGACCACAAAATCGAGGCTGGACGCTGTCATGCCGGCCGGATGCTAGGCGCTAGGGCGGAGGCCAAGCATAGCGCAATATCGTCGCGAGCGGGGCGCTGGCCCAGGCAGGCAGCGGGCGCTGGCGAGGTTGGCGGCGACGGTGAGAATCGAACGGGGATGCTTTTTTGCTGAGGACATGAGAACAAATCTACGGGTTCCCTTCGCGGAGAAGGACGATGCGAAACGACTCGGTGCGCGGTGGGACCCCGCCCGGAAGCTTTGGTACGTGGACAATGCGGCGGAACTGGCGCCCTTCGCAAGGTGGCTGCCGACCCAGCCCGGGGTGTCGCCTGGCGCTGCAGCGCCGCCGCGTAGCGCTGCGGCGCAGACGCCGCAAGCGGCGGCAGTCACCATCGTCGGCAGCGCCTTCGTCGAACAGCCACGTGTTTGCGACTGTCCGCCATGGGAGGTGTGCGAAGAGTGCCAGGCGTACGCCGTGAGCCGATAGCCGGGGCGGCAGACCTTGGCCGTGCCGACATCGAGCGCCCTGCAGCGAAACCCATTCCTCTCCCTATTCATCGACTGGCCGCTGACCGCGCGGGCTCCTTGAGCGGCGGCTGGTCTTGGAGTAGGTCCACCGCCGGCTGCACGATGGCAGCGAGCACCGAGAGTTCTCGGCCGATGGCATCCAGCTCTGGACGGATCGTGGCGCCGACCGCATCTTCGCCGGTTCGCAGGATCGCCTCCAGGTGCGTAGCCGCAGCGGCGATACGCTCCGCCCCCAGCGTCGCCGCCGCACCCTTCAAAGTGTGGGCCAGCAGCCTGGCGCTCGCTGCGTCATGTTCGAGCAGCAGCGCGTCCAAGCGCGACGCGTCGTCGCGGTGCGACGCGCTGAACCGCCGCAGCAACTCCACATATTTCACGGCATTTCCGCGCAGCATCGCCAGCCCGCTCTTCACATTGAGGCCCGGGACACAGGCGAGCTCCGCCAAGATTCCATCGTTCAACCGCTCCGACCCACGATCTACGGTCGCGGCCGGGGTCGCCGCGAGGCCTGCGCTTGGCTCCCGGCGGCGATCGCCAGCCGGCGGCGGCAGCCATTTCAGCAAAGCGCCGTAGAGCGTGGCCGGTTCGACCGGCTTCGCCACAAAGTCGTCCATGCCCGCTGCAGCGCAAGCCTGGCGATCTTCGTCGAAGGCGTTGGCGGTCATGGCCAGAATGGGCACCCGCTGTTGGCTCGGTAGGGCGCGGATCGCCCGTGTCGCTTCCAGCCCGTCCATGTTCGGCATCTGCATATCCATCAGAATCAGGTCGTAGTTGTTGTGTCGCGCCTTGTCCAAGGCCTGCAGGCCATCGACCGCCGTGTCCACCGCCAGGCCGACGCCATGGAGCAGTTCCAGCGCCACCTCGCGGTTGATGGCATTGTCTTCTGCCAGCAGCAGGCGCGCGCCGCAGCGGCGCGAGCGCAATTCCGTCTCGGGGTTTCCCTGCGGCAGTGCGGCCGCGGCGGGCACGACGCCATGACCGCGGCGCAGCTTCGCGGTAAACCAGAAGGTGCTGCCGACACCCGCTGTGCTCGACACGCCGACATCCCCTCCCAACAGCTTGGCCAGGCGCCGGGTGATGACCAGACCGAGGCCGGTGCCGCCGTAGCGTCGCGTGGTCGATGGGTCGGCTTGCTCGAAGGCGTGAAACAGCCCGTCGAGCTTTTCTGGGGTGATCCCGACGCCGCTGTCCTGCACCTCGAACCGCACCAGCATCTCGTCGCCGCGGTCTTGCAACATGGTTGCGCGCAGGCTGATGGCGCCCTGGTCGGTGAACTTGACGGCGTTGCTGGCGTAGTTGAGCAAGGCCTGGCGCAGTCGGGTCGGGTCGCCGCTCAACCACAGCGGAACATCGCCGCCATCGACATCGACGCGCAGCCCCTTGCGCTGCGCCTCAGCGGATATCATCGAACGCACATGGTCGAGCACGGCCCCGAGAGGAAAATCGTGCTGCTCCGGCTGCAGCTTGCCGGATTCGATCTTGGCCAGGTCGAGGATGTCGTTGATGATCGACAGCAGGTGGCGTCCGGCGCTGTCGATCTTCTCCAGGCGGTCGATCTGTTCCGCG
Source organism: Sterolibacterium sp. (assembly GCA_023258955.1). GTDB lineage: Bacteria > Pseudomonadota > Gammaproteobacteria > Burkholderiales > Rhodocyclaceae > CAIYYX01. Next base: position 30,019 of record JAHFRE010000019.1, on the reverse strand, counting down.
GTGGCGCCGTTGCGCAGGAGATAGGTGAGGCCCAGAACGGCGTTCATCGGGGTGCGAATTTCGTGGCTCATGTTGGCGAGGAAGACGGTCTTGGCTTCGTTGGCCGCTTCGGCTTGCGCCTTGGCCACCGACAAGGCGGCGGTGCGATCGTCGACCAGCTTCTCCAACTGTTCGTGGTGCAGCTTGAGTTCGGCTTCGGCGCGCTTGCGCTGGTCGAGCAATGCCCACCAGCTGTCGACCATGCTGTTGAATTCGGCAGCCACTTCGACAATTTCGCTCGGCCCGTCGAGCCCGGCGCGGATGGTCCTGTCGCCGGCTTTGATCGCCCGCGCCGCCCGCGCGATGCCGCTGACCGGACGCGAGATGCGTCGCGCCAGGAGGAGGGCCATCAGCAATGCGGCCAGCAGGCCGAGCAAGCCATAGGCGGCCGTCAAGCGCGTCTCCTGCTCTGCCTTTGCGTACAAGGTGGCCGACGGTGTGCCGACGTAGGCGTACCAGCCGACTTCGGATATCGGCGCCACGGCGAATATGCGGTGGATGCCGTCGGTACCCGTGCCTTCGAAGTTTCCATCCTTGGTCGCCAGCACCGATTGCACCACAGGAACGTCGCCGAGGTAGGTGCCGATCAGATTTTCTTGGTCCTCGTTGCGCCAGATCAGGTGCCCGCCCTCGCCGACGATACCGATGCGCAGACCCGGCGCAAAGGTGGAAGCTTCGACGCTCGGTGCGTACAGCTTCAGGTCAAGCGGCAAGCCAACGAAGCCCTGGAGCCCCTGCTTCTGGTCGCGAATCGGCGCTACCAGCACCGACACCCAGCGCCCGGTGATGGGACCGATGAACGGATGGCCAGCGAGGAAGCGTTGCTCGGAGAGCGCGCGCTGAAACCATTCGGTCTTGGCGACGTTGACCGCCTTGCCCCCAGGTTGCGGTACGGCCGAGCAGATGGCGGTACCGTCGAGGGTGATGGTGGTGAGATTGGCAAAGCGGGGGAACAGCTCGCGGAAGCTGTAGATCACCGGATCACAATGCCCGCCGTCAAGGGCGCGCACCAGCGGTCGCTGCGCGAACAGCTGCAGCGACTCACGATTGGCAGCGAGAAATTGGTTGGTGTTGGCGGCGGTGATGCGGACCAGCGTATGCAGCGAACTCTTCGCTTCGGCGACGGCATGGCGATTGCCTGCGTAGATCGTGTACGCCAGCAGGATCGCAGCCGGCACCAGCGTCGCCAGAACGAGGGCGACGAGATGCGCCCGCAAAGTCCGCAATATCTGCATGCTGCCAAGCTTGAATAGCTAGCTACCAACGGCTGATGGGTACGACGATCGCTACCCACGAAAGTCTATTGCCGCGAGCTGGTGCCCGCAATACCCTAGGCTGGGTAGTTGGTTGAGCCAAGGCCAGGCAACCAAGGGAAGAGCACTGCCGGCGTGGCCCGATGGATCAGGGGTGATTGCGGCCGCGCTTCCGGGTGGCTTTGCTGAACGATTTGTGCACGCTGGCCTGGTGCTCGAACTGGCGGGCGATGCTGCAGCAGACCAGATCGCACAGCGCGTAGATGGAAGCGTCGGCGATGCTGTAATAGACGCTGGTGCCGCGGCTTTCACGGGCGACCATGCCCTGCTTGGCCAACGCCGCGAGATGGCGCGAAACGTTGGCGGTGGAACAGCCGCACAGCGCGGTCAGCTCACCGACGTTGTGTTCGCCGCTGCGCAGGGTGTTGAGGATGCGCAGGCGCAGCGGATCGGCCAACGCCTGGAAATATTCGGCGACCTGCGCCAACGCCTGCTCGGACAGCCCCGCCAGCGGACTGACAGACTTCTTCGTGGCAACCATGCCGACGTCTCCAATGGTTTGCTGCCGCCGCTCCGGTGAGCGATTGCAACAGCGATTGGCGCCCAGCTTATCAGCTATTTGCGCAATTAGGCAAATAATGAAATAATGGGCGCCGACAAGCCTTTTGACTCGCTCGAACGAGACGGACATAGCCATGATTCGAAACATCTTAGTTGCGTTGCTGCTGGCCGCTGCCGCCAGCGTCGCCCAGGCGGACAACGCCGCGCCAGCGCTGGCCAGCGCGCCGGTGCGCCGCGGTGGCGAACCAGCGCTCTACGCCGCCGAAGGCGTGGTCGAGGCATTGCGCCAGAGCGTCGTCTCCGCCCAGGTTCAAGGCGCCATCGTCGAGCTCGCGGTCAAGGCCGGCGACGCGGTGAAGCCAGGCCAACTGCTCGTCCGCATCGACGCCCGCGCCGCCGAGCAGGCGCTCGCCGCCAGCGCCGCCCAGGCGGACGCCGCCGGCGCCGAACTCGATGTGGCCAAGCGGGACTTCGCCCGCCAAAAGCAGCTGTTCGAGCAGCGCTACATCAGCCAGGCCGCCCTCGACCGCGCGGCTGCCCAGTTCGAGAGCGCGCAGGCGCAACGCCATTCGTCGCTGGCGCAGACCGGTGTGGCGCGGACCCAGTCCGGGTTCTATACCCTGAGCGCTCCCTACGCCGGTCTCGTCGCCGAGCTGCCGGTCACCCAGGGCGACATGGCGATGCCCGGCCGCCCCCTGCTGACGCTCTATGATCCGGCCTGGCAGCGGGTCGTGGTCAACCTGCCGCAGGAACTGCTGGCCGGCCTTGCCGCCAATCAGCCGGTGCGGATCGAGTTTCCCGGCCTGCCGGCGGCAAGCCGCTGGCAGACCGCGACCCGGGTGACGGTGTTGCCGGTGGCCGACGCCGGCACCCACACCGTGCCGGTTCGCCTCGACCTGCCGGCCAAGCTCTCCGGCCTCACCCCCGGCATGTTCGCCCGTGCCCAATTCGCATTGGCCCAGGGCGACAGCCAGCGGCTCTACGTGCCGCTGGCAGCCACCTTCCGCCGCAGCGAACTGTCTGCCGTCTACGTCTTGAACGAGCAGGGCCGGCCACTGCTGCGCCAGGTCAGGCTCGGCGCAGCCGTGGGTGCGCAGGTGGAAGTGCTGGCGGGTGTCGCCGCCGGCGAACGGGTCGCGCTCGATCCGCTGGCCGCGGCCAAAGTGCGCTGAGCGGGGGAGATCGGGATGAAACTCGGCGTATCCGGCCGCATCGCGGCCTACTTCCAGAGCGCGCGCATCACCTTGTTGCTGGCCCTGGTCGCCTTTCTGCTGGGCCTGTTCGCGGTGCTGGTGACGCCGCGCGAAGAGGAGCCGCAGATCAACGTCACCATGGCGAACGTGCTGATTCCCTTTCCCGGGGCCTCGGCCAAGGATGTCGAACAGATGGTCGTGGTGCCGGCCGAGCAGGTGCTGTCGCAGATCACCAACGTCGAGCACGTCATGTCGGTGGCGCGGCCGGGACTGGCGATCATCACGGTGCAGTTCGAGGTCGGTGTGCCGCGCACGGAGGCGCTGGTCAGGCTCTACGACACGGTCAACTCCAATTCGGACTGGTTGCCGCCGGCGCTGGGCGTGCTCGCGCCGATCATCAAACCCAAGGGCATCGACGACGTACCGATCGTCGCGCTGACCCTCTGGTCGAAGGACCCGGCGCTTGGCCCCTACGCCCTCGAACGGGTGGCGCACAGCATCGAAGCCGACCTGAAGCGGGTCAAGGGAACGCGCGAGGTCAGCAGCATCGGCGGACCGGGGCGGGCGGTGAATATCGAACTCGATCCCGCCCGGCTGGCCGCCACCGGCCTCACCGTCGGCGAGCTACGCTCGGCCTTGCAGTCGGCCAACCTCGGTGCGCCGATCGGCGATCTGCTGTCGGGCAATCGTGCGCTGGCCATCGAAGCCGGACCCTATCTTGCCGACGCCAACGCAGTGGCCGAGCTGATGGTCGGAGTCAAGGCGGGCAAGCCCGTGTTCCTCAGGGATGTTGCCGCGGTCAGCGACGGTCCGCCGCCCGCCCAGCGCTACGTCTGGCACGGGATCGCCGGCAAGGCGGGCGGCGATTATCCGGCCGTCACCCTGGCCATCACCAAGAAGCCGGGTCAGAACGCGGTCGACGTCGCCGACGCGGTGATGCAGCGCGTGGCGCTGTTGAAGAACACGGTGATCCCGGCCAACGTCGAGGTGAGCGAGACGCGCAACTACGGCGAGAGCGCCAACGACAAGGCCAAGAAGCTGATCCAGAAGCTGCTCTTCGCCACTGCGGCAGTGGTCGCCCTGGTGTTCCTGGCATTGGGCCGGCGCGAGGCGGCCATCGTCGGCAGCGCCGTGATCCTGACCCTGACCGTGACCCTGTTCGCCTCCTGGGCCTGGGGCTTCACCCTCAACCGGGTGTCCCTGTTCGCGCTGATCTTTTCCATCGGCATCCTGGTCGACGACGCGATCGTGGTGGTGGAGAACATCCATCGCCACCAGAAGCTGCACCCGGGCAGGTCGCTGGCCGAGATCATCCCCGGCGCGGTCGACGAGGTCGGCGGGCCGACGATACTGGCGACCCTTACCGTGATCGCAGCGCTGTTGCCGATGGCATTCGTCAGCGGCCTGATGGGCCCCTACATGAGCCCGATCCCGATCAACGCCAGCATGGGCATGCTGCTGTCGCTGGCCATCGCCTTCGTCGTCACGCCGTGGCTGGCGCGCCTGTGGCTGAAGCCTGGAGCGGATCACGGCGCGGGCATCGCCGGCCGGCTGGCGCCGGCTTTTGCCCGCCTGTTCCAGCCGCTGCTCGACGATGCCCGCGGTGCCGCCAATCGGCGCAAGCTGGGCCTCGGCGTTGCGACCTTGATCGTCGTCTCGCTGGCGCTGCCGGCGCTGGGCCTGGTGCAGCTGAAGATGCTGCCGTTCGACAACAAGTCGGAATTCCAGGTGGTGGTGGACCTGCCGGCCGGCACGCCGCTGGAACAGACCGCTGCCGTGCTGCGCGAACTCGGCGCCTATATCGCGATGGTACCGGAGGTCACCGACTACCAGGCCTACGCCGGCACCGCCGCGCCGATCAATTTCAATGGTCTGCTGCGCCAGTACTATCTTCGCTCGGGCGGCGAGGTCGGCGATCTGCAGGTGAACCTGGTCGACAAGCACCAGCGCAGCGAGAAGAGCCACGCCATAGCTACCCGCGTCAGGCCTGCCCTGCAAGCCATCGGCGAGCGCTTCGGCGCCAACGTCAAGGTGGTCGAGGTGCCGCCCGGTCCGCCGGTGCTGGCGCCGATCGTGGCTGAGATCTACGGCCCCGGCGACGAAGATCGGCGCAAGGTGGCCAAGGCGGTGCGCGCCGTGTTCGCCGCGCAAGCCGGCGTGGTCGACGTAGACGACAGCAGCATCGCCGCTGCCCCGCGCAAGCTGCTGCTGGTCGATCGCCACAAGGCCGCGCTCGCCGGCGTAGCGCAGGCGGACATCGTCGCCACCTTGCGCGCTGGCCTGAGCGGCGAGGCGGTGACCTATCTGCACGATGAAACCAAGTACCCGGCGGCCGCCGAGCTGCGCCTGCCGGCGTCGCTACAGGGCGACCTCGACGCCTTGCTGGCGCTTGGCGTCAAGAACGCCCAGGGCCGCGTCGTGCCGCTCCGGGAGCTGGTCAACGCCAGCGACACGCTGCGCCAGCAGCCGCTCTATCACAAGGATCTGCTGCCGGTGAACTACGTGGTCGGCGACATGGCCGGCCGGGTGGACAGCCCGCTCTACGGCATGTTCGCCATGCGCGGCGAGATCGCCAAGATCGTCCCGCCCGGCGGCGGCGCGATCGACGAGTACTTCATCCGCCAGCCGGCCGATCCCTACCGCGGCTTCAGCGTGAAGTGGGACGGCGAGTGGCAGGTCACCTACGAAACCTTCCGCGACATGGGTGCGGCCTACGCGGTCGGCCTGGTGTTGATCTATCTGCTGGTGGTGGCCCAGTTCGGCTCCTACCTGACGCCACTGATCATCATGGCGCCGATCCCGCTGACCATCATCGGCGTGATGCCCGGCCACGCCCTGCTCGGTGCGCAATACACCGCCACCAGCATGATCGGCATGATCGCCCTGGCGGGCATCATCGTCCGCAATTCGATCCTGCTGGTGGACTTCATCAACCTGCAGCTGGCGGCGGGCATGGACTTCAAGGAGGCGGTGGTCAGCTCGGCGATCACCCGCGCCCAACCGATCGCGCTGACCGGATTGGCGGCGATGCTCGGCGCCCTGTTCATCCTCGACGACCCGATCTTCAACGGCCTGGCGATCTCGCTGATCTTCGGCATCCTGGTGTCCACCCTGCTCACCCTGGTGGTGATTCCGCTGCTGTATTTCGTCGCCTACCGCAAGAAATTCGCAACCATTGCTCAAGGAGAAGATTCATGACCACCTGGCAACTCGTCCGCGTCATCGCTGGCTGCTTCATCCTCTTGTCGCTGGCGCTGGGCATCCCGACCAGCCCGCTCTTCGTCAGTCCTTGGTGGCTCGCCTTCACCGCCTTCGTCGGCGCCAACCTGCTGCAAAGCGGCGTCACTCGGTGGTGTCTGATGGAATCCCTGCTGCGCAAGATCGGGGTGCAAGCCGGCGATTGATGCAGCTTGCGGCCATTGTGTCTGCAGGCGAGTTCATAGACAATCCGGCGGTGCGACGATTTAGGATTTGAGCTGGCCGCTGCGGCCGCAAGCAGCTGTTTGGCGCGCGACCGAATTGGAACCCACATGATCGACTTCGTCTATTCCAACGCCGAGCGGGAGATGGCGACCTTCGGCTTCGACGCCGTGACCCGCAGCCATTGCCGGATGTGCCACGGCGGCTGCGGCACCCTGGTCTACACCAAGAACGGCAAGGTGGCCAAGATCGCCGGCGATCCCGAATGCCCGATCGCGCACGGCACCCTGTGCAGCAAGGGTCTGGCCTCGGCCGAGCTGGCCTACCACCCCGACCGCCTCACCCATCCGGTCAAGCGCATCGGACCCAAGGGCAGCGGCAAATGGCAGCAAATCTCCTGGGACGAGGCTCTGGATCTGATCGCCGAAAAGATGCTCGGCTACAAGGAACGCTTCGGCGCCGAGTCGGTGGTCTTCGGCTACGGCACCGGTCGCGAGAACGAGGCGGCGATCTACCGCATGGCCAATCTCTTCGGCACGCCCAACGGGCTGACCGCCGGCCACCTCTGCTACGGGCCGCGCATCTCCACCGGCATCATCACCTGCGGCTCGAATCCGGTGGTCGATTACGAGAACGATCCGCAGTGCGTGATGGTCTGGGGCAACAATCTGGTCATCGCCAACTCCGACGAATACAAGGGTGAGTCGCTCTCCAACTGTCTCGACAAGGGCGCCAAGCTGATCGTGGTGGACCCGCGCCTGACCCGGCTGGCGGCGCGCGCCGACATCTGGCTGCAGCTGCGCCCGGGTACCGACGCCGCCCTGGCGCTGGGCATGCTCGGCGTCATCATCGACGAAGAGCTTTACGACAAGGAGTTCGTAGCCGAGTTCGTGCACGGCTGGGAGCCGTTCGTGGCGCGGGTACGCGGGTATCCGCTGGACCGCGTCGCGGCGATCACCGGGCTGGCCGGCGACGACATCGCCGCGGCGGCGCGCCTGTTCGCCACCGCGAAGCCGGCCGGCATCCAGTGGGGGGTGGCGATCGAGCAGCAGATCAATTGCGCCGACAACAACCGCCTGCTGATGGCGCTGATGGGCATCACCGGCAACATCGACAAGCCCGGCGGCCAGGTGCTGTTCCGCACGCCGCGGATCCGCAACGTCGGCAAGTTCGGCGCCCACGACATGCTGTCTCAGGAGCAGGAGGCGAAGCGCCTGGGCGGCGAGCGCTTTCGCCTGGCCGGCAACTTCGGCATCATCAATCCCAAGTGCGTCTGGGACGCGATCGTCAGCGAGCAGCCCTATCCGGTGAAGATGCTGTTCTTCATCAGCTCCAATCCGATCATGACCCGCGCCAACGCCGCGGCGGTGGTGGAGGCGCTGAACAGGGTCGAATTCATGGCCGTCGCCGACTTCTTCATCACCCCCACCGCAGAGCTCGCCGACGTGGTGCTGCCGGCGGCCACCTGGCTGGAGATGGACTACATCGGCGATTTCTGGAAGCGCCACGGCTACATCCTGCCGCGGCGCAAGGTGGTGCAGATCGGCGAATGCCGCTCCGATCACGACATGTTGAACGACCTCGCCCACCGCATCGGTCAGGGGGAGTTCTGGTGGGACGACTTCGAGCAGGGCCTCGACTACATCCTCGAACCGATGGGCATCACCTGGCAACAGTTCAAGCAGATGCACTACGTGCGCGGCGAGGTCGAATACGAGAAGCACAAGCAGCGCGGCTTCTCGACGCCGACGCGCAAGTTCGAGCTCTACTCGACGCGGCTGGAGAAATGGGGCTACGATCCGCTGCCCAGCTACCGCGAGCCGACCGAGAGCCCGATCAGCACGCCGGAACTATTCAAGGACTATCCCTACATCCTGGTCACCGGCGCCCGCTCGCCGGGCTTCTTCCACACCGAGAACTTCCAGGTCGGCGCGCTGCGCGAGACCCAGCCCGACCCGCTGCTCGAGATCCATCCCGAGACCGCAGCCAAGCACGGCATCGCCGACGGCCAATGGGTGGTGATCGAATCGCCGCGGGGCAAGGTGCGCCAGCGCGCCAAGCTGTTCGGCGGCATCCTGCCCGGGGTGGTCGGCGCCCAGCACGCCTGGTGGTATCCCGAGATGAAGGAGAGCGGCCACGGCTGGGCGGAGTCCAACATCAACGTGCTGACCGAAGACGCCTACGAGTCCTGCGATCCGGCCATGGGCGCGAACAGCGTGCGCACCCTGCTGTGCAAGATCTATCGCGATCCGGACCAGCGCTCGCCCGGCGAGCGGGAGAAGACGCGATGAGCGGGCTCGCGCTGATCGTCGATCACGAGGCCTGCTGGGGCTGCATGGCCTGCGAGGTGGCGTGCAAGAAGGAGAACCGCGTCGAACCCGGACTGAAATTCATCCGCGTCAGCGACCAGGCGGTGCACCTGCGCCACGGCAAGCCCTACTTCAGCTATCAGGTCGACGCCTGTCGCCACAGCGAATGCGCAGGCACGCCCTGCGTCGCGGTTTGCCCGACCGACGCCATCAGCGTGCGCGCCGACGGCGTCGTGGTGATGGACATGGACGACTGCGTCGCCTGCGACCTGTGCCCGCCGGCGTGCCCCTACGACGCGATCGTCTTCAACGCGCGCCTGGGGGTGACGCAAAAGTGCAATATGTGCCACGGCCGCATCGACGCCGGGCTGATCCCGGCCTGCGCCGATAACATCTGCCTGGCGCACTGCATCTACTTCGGCGACCCGGCGCAGATCAGGGAGAGCATCGAAGCCAAGCGCCGGGTTCGCGATCGCTGCTAGCCCCGCCGCCGGGTCATCGGCTGCGATCGGGTGGCGTCAGATAGGCGGCGGTGGCGCCGCGCGTCGCCTGGCTGGCCTTCAGCTCGATGCGGGCGATGGTCTGCAGATGGACCTCGTCCGGTCCGTCGATGAAGCGCAGCGCCCGACCCCAGGTCCAGTGGTCGGCGAGCGGCGTGTCCGGACTGATGCCCATGGCGCCGAAGGTCTGCATCGCCCGATCGCAGACCGTGGTGTGCAGATTGGGGATCAGGGCCTTGATCATCGAGATCTCTTTGCGCGCCGCCTTGGCGCCGTACTTGTCGATCATCCACGCCGTCTTCAGCACCAGCAGGCGCGCCTGGTCGATCTCGATGCGCGAGCGGGCGATCCACTCGGCGACGATGCCGTGCTGGTGCAGGAAACGGCCGAAGGTCTTGCGCTCCTGCGCCCGCTCGATCATCAGCTCCACCGCCAGTTCGGCGGCGCCGATCGAGCGCATGCAGTGGTGGATGCGTCCCGGACCGAGCCTGGCTTGGGCCAGGGCGAAGCCGCTGCCTTCCTCGCCGAGCAGGTTGGCGAGCGGCACCCGGACGTTGCGGAAGACCACCTCGCAGTGACCTTCGGGCGAATGGTGATTGACGATGTCGATGTTGCGCAGCACCTCGAGTCCCGGCGTATCCCGCGGCACCAGCACCATGCTCTGCTGCCTGTGGCTCTCCGCCTGGGGATCGGTCTTGCCCATGACGATGAAGATGCGGCAGTTGGGATGGGCGGCGTTGGTGATGAACCATTTTCGGCCGTTGATCACGTAGTCGCCGCCGGAGCGCTCGATCGAGGTGGTGATGTTGGTCGCGTCGGAGGAGGCGACGTCCGGCTCGGTCATGGCGAAGGCGGAGCGGATCTCGCCCTCGAGCAGGGGCAGCAGCCACTGCTCGCGCTGGCTCGGCGTGGCGAACAGGTGCAGCAGTTCCATGTTGCCGGTGTCCGGCGCGTTGCAGTTGAACACCTCGGGCGCCCAGGGCACCCGTCCCATGATCTCGGCCAGGGGGGCGTATTCGAGGTTGGAGAGGGCGGTGCCAGGCTCGTCGGCGCGCAGCGAAGGCAGGAACAGGTTCCACAGACCCTCGCTCTTGGCTAGGGCCTTCAAGTCCTCCATGAAGGAGACCGGAAAGCTGCCCCGATGCACCTCCTCGTTCCACTGGGCGATGCGCGGGACGATGTGGTCGTCCATGAAGTGGCGCACCCGCGTTCTGAAGCCCTCGACCTTGTCGCTGTACCCGAAATCCATGATGTCCCGCTTCCTTTCCGTTGGCTCGCCGATATGCCCCCGGCTGCATACCCGCTTTGTTGCCGATGCGACTGCCGGGTGATTATACGGCCGCATAGAATTTGCCGCAGTCGCTTGCTGAGCCAGGCATCGACATGCAGAGGCCGCCCACCGTGCTCGGCGGGTGGAACAAAGACCAGGGGATTGCCGTCACCGAGGTGACGGCAGCATCATTCTTCCCGTCAGTTCGAACGGGGCCCGCTATCTGGCCTTCGCCTGGGCCGGATCGCCAGTTTCGATCAAGGACTTCAACCGGGTCATCTGTTCGCCGAGCATCATATCCACCGGCCGGGCCATCTTGTCCACGCCGTCGGTCATGAATCCGCCGACGCTGTAGGACAGCGCCAGCACGCTATTGCCCGGCGTCGCATCACGCACCGTCAAGGTCAGGCTGCCGGCCAAGCCGTGGGCCTGCAACGGACCCAGGGCGCCGGTCATGCGCAGCACCCGTCCCGGTTCGTAGTAGGCCACTTCCAGATGCCGCACCGAACCGCCGTTGGCGAGGCGCTCGCAGAAGCAGCCGCCGGCCTTGAGCTCGATGCTCAAGTTGTGCGCGTCGCCGGAGTATGTGTGTTGCGGATTCCACCAGCGTCCGATTTCGGTCAGCGTGGCGAACGCCTTCGCCGACGGCGCGGCCACCGCCAGTTCGTGCTTGACCTGGAAGCCAGCTCTTGTCGCCGTCGCCACCTCGGCGATCGACGTTGCCGGAACCAGGAACAGCAGCGCCAGCACGGCATTCGCAATCTTCATTTGCACACCCCCTGAAGCAAAGGCAGGACCCGTCCTCCGGTGGTCATCATCTCATGGATTGACCCAGGTCAACCGCTGCCATATGGCCGAGCTTACGATGATCGCATCATGAATTGGTCGGCCGAACCGCGCAGCGCGCTCGAAGCGCGCGCTCGAACCGTCATCGAATCGCCAGCCGCACCAGACGTCGGCCGCGCGACCCGAGTGCTGATCGACGAGGTGAGCTGCGGCGTCGCGTTTCAGCTCGAAGCCTGCGTGCGCTGCGGCCAATGCGCCGACGCCTGTCATTTCTATCTTGTGAGCGGCGACCCGCGGCGCACGCCCATCTACAAGCTCCGCCCGATGTTTCGCGCTTACCGGCGTCATCGTGGACCCTTCGCGGCGGTGCAGAGGATGTTGGGCTGGGCGCCGGCCGAGCTCACCGCTGCCGAGCTGGCAGAGTGGTCGGAACTCATCTACGACAGCTGCAATATGTGTGGTCGCTGCACGCTGGCCTGTCCGATGGGCATCGATATCGCCGGGCTGGTGCGGCGCGTGCGCGAGGCGATGTCGGCCGCCGGTTTCGCGCCGGCAGACCTGTACAAGGCGGCGGCGCGGGCCCTCGACAGCGGCAGTCCAATCGGCTTGCGCTGGCCGACGCTGAAACGGCAGATCGAGATCCAGGAGCAGGAGACCGGCCTCAAGCTGCCGCTGGACGTCGAAGGCGCCGATTATCTGCTCGTGCTGTCGTCGATCGAGATCGCCTCCTTCCCGGAAACCATCGGTGCGCTGGCGAAGATATTCGACCAGGCCAAGCTGTCGTGGACGCTGACCAGCAGCGGCTTCGAGGCGACCAATGTCGGCGTGCAACTGGGGTCGCGCGACGTTGCCAGGGTACTGGTATCGCGGATCGTCGATGCCGCGCAGGCGCTCAGGGTGAAGGCAGTGATCAGTCCCGAATGCGGACACGCCTATACGGCGCTGCGCTGGGAAGGACCGAATTTGATCGGTCGTCCCTATCCCTTCCGCGTCGTGCATATCGTCGAGCTGCTCGATCAGCTGGTCGCGGCGGGCCGCCTGCGCACCCGCGGCAAAGATCAGCGCCGCCTGGTCTTCCACGACCCTTGCCAGCTGGTGCGTCGCGGCGGGATCGATGCAGCGCCGCGCCGGCTGCTGGCGGGGGTCAGCGCTTGCTGCGCCGAGATGCCTAGTTCCGGCAGCGCCAACTTCTGCTGCGGCGGCGGCGGTGGTGTCAGTGCGATCCACCGCGCCGAGCCGCTTCGCTTCGCGGCATTCAAGTGCAAGCAGCAGCAGATAGAGCGCTCCGGCGCAGAGGCACTGGTCACCGCCTGCGCCAACTGCCGCAACGTGCTCGAGGAGGCGCTCGACGAGCACGGCATGGTTCTGCCGGTGCTCGGCCTGAGCGAACTGCTCGCCGAGTATCTCGAGCCCACCGCGCCAGCTGACCAAACGGGGACGCGGCAGTGACGTCGCTGGCACTGCTAGAGATTGCCCGCGGAGCGGCGCTCTGGTTCTCCCTCCTGGTGCTGCTGGTCGGCGCTGCGTGGCGGGTCATCGCACTGTTGTGGCTGGGGACCCGCCCCGATCTGTCCGAGCCGCGCAGCGAACGGCGCTGCGCAGCAATAGCGCGCGCCGTGTTCGCGCGAACCCTACTGAGAAAGGAGTTTCGCCAAAGTAGACGGTTTGGGCCCCTGAGCGGCTATGTCTACCATCTCGGGCTGGTCGTCATCGTCTTTGGCTATCTTCCGCACGTCGCGTTTGTCGCTCGCCTTACCGGCATCGATTGGCCGGCGCTGCCCGACGCGATCGTCTATCTGGCGGTCGGACCGACCATCATCGCGCTGCTGCTGACGCTGTTCGAGCGGCTCACCGACCCGGTGCTGCGCCTGCTATCGAACTTCGACGACTATTTCAGCTGGTTCGTCGTCTTTCTGCCCCTGCTCACGGGAATGACGGTGCTGTCAGGCACGCCGCCGCGACAGGGGGCGGCGTCAGCGCTCTACCCGCTGCCGCTGGCCGTGCATTTGCTCAGCGTCGAATTGTTGTTGCTGTGGCTGCCGTTTGGCAAACTGGGCCACGCCTTCCTGGTGTTTCTCTCGCGCGGCACCACGGCGGCGGCCATGGCCCGCAAGGGGGCATCGTTCTAAGGCGCTGACGAGTTCGGCTGCACGCAATGCGTTGCAGCGAGCGCCGGCGCATCAGCGCAGCGACGCTGGGAGTCGGTGCGCATCCGCCGCAGGTCCCGTAAAGAAGGTTTTCCCTATAGCCAACCGACCCGCGATCTCGTATATTGTTTAGGTGTCACCTAACTGAAACAGGGCTTACCCCGGCGAAAGCGGGGGACGCAAAGTCACCGGTCTAAAGAGCGCGGAGCGCTCCACGACAGCGGGACCGCCAGGCTAGGGGAGGAAATCTCTTCGCGCCTTTTGCAACGGACCGAGGGATTTCATATGGCAATGAGCATGACGCGGCGGCAGGTATTCTACATAAAGAAGAAGAACCTCCCCGCTAGACCCAAGCTGGTCGCAAAGACAGATCACAAGAGCAGTTCGGACGATTGGAAGCTGAGCGAGACCTTTCGCGCGGCCGCGTTGCGTCGCCCGCCCGTTGTCAGGCTGAGCAAATGGAAGCTGGCTGTCGGTATCCTGTTCGCCGCCCTGGCGATGTTCGCCATGGTGATGCTTGCCCCGGTCTCGTTTGGGCGACCCCAGCCGGTGCCGACCTACCAGGAAGAGATCAGGAATTCGCTGATTTGGCGCGGGCCGGCGCTCAACGGTGGCGGCTATTCCAGCGGAACGCAGCAGGTCACCGTAGAGGAGGGATTCATCGCCGCCCGCCGCGGTCGGACCGCGCCCAGCGGTGCCACGCCGCATGAGGCGCCGCTGGCGACACCGAGCGCGCCAATCGCTGCGCCCAGACAAAGCGAGGCGTATTCTGGAAATTGCGGCGTCTCCGTCGGCACAGCCGGCAATCTGCCTGAACAGATGCGCGATTGTCTGAAGCTGTTGTCGTCGTCGCGAGGCTAACAACCGACCTCTGGCGATCTCGCCGTATTCCTCGCCTGGCCACGCCCATCTCTGGAAGCGCTCCTACGCAGACCTGGCCGCCTGCCGGGCTACCAGGGACAGCAGACCCTGGAATGCTGTCCATCGCCAATCCAAGGGGATATTTCCACTTCGGCTTGGCACACAAGGAACTATACCGATTGACGTTTAATGCGTCGTGTTATATAGTTCCGTCATGGCGATACGTTCCTTCCGCTGTGTCGATACCCAAGCGATATACGAGGGCAACAGTCCGCGAAGGTTCCGCAACATCGCCAACGTGGCGCAGCGCAAGTTGCAGATATTGGATGCTGCTGTCGAATTGCGAGACCTGCTGGCGCCCCCGGGCAACCGCCTTGAGGCGCTGACCAGGGGCCGCGTCGGCCAGCACAGCATCCGCATCAACGATCAATGGCGCCTGTGCTTTGTTTGGACCGCCACTGGTCCGGAGAATGTCGAGATTGTGGATTACCACTAAGGAAGGGAAATGGCGACCAACAAGATGCGACCGATTCACCCTGGTGAAATCCTCCGCGAGGAGTTCCTCGGCGCATTGGCTATGAGCGCCAACGCTCTGGCGATGCATTTGCATGTACCCGCGCCTCGAATCAATGACATCGTGCGCGAGCGGCGCGCCGTGACGGCTGACACCGCCTTGCGGCTGGCCCGCTACTTCAATACGACCGCGCAATTCTGGCTCAATTTGCAAAGTTCCTTCGATCTACGGCAGCTCGAGATCGAGAAGGGCAAATTGATCGCTGAACAAGTCCGGCCGATGGCGCTGGCTGGATAGACTCTCCTCCCAGGGTTGGCCATCTATACAAATACCCCGCGTTCTTGTTCCGCGGCGCCTCCTATTTCGCAACGGCTACCGGCCAAGAGTCAGCGCCGGTTGCCGCTGACGAGCTTCTGATCGCAGTGCTTCTTCAAGCGGGCGACCATGCTCGCCTCGTTTTCGGCGCAGCGATTCGCCGGCGCCGAAATTGGCGGCGCTGTCGCGTGCCCGCGCGGTCAGGCTCAGATCGGGCGGTGCGACACCGAACCAGAACGCGGCGTCGTCACGCTGCATGGCGACGCGCATCGGCTCACCGACCCTATCCTTGCCCCGTTTCAGAGACCCGAGCATCTCCGGGTTGCGGTGGATGATCCACACCGGCTTGCCGCGCCATTCGAAGGTCATCATCTGCCCGGGGGCGAGCTTGCCGATGTCGATTTCCACCGGTGCCCCCGCCAGCTTGCCCTGTTGCGAGGGCAGGAAGCCGGCGGCGAAGGGCACGGCCGTGGCGAGGTCGGCCACGCCGCAGAAGCTGGCGCTGGCGAAGAGCAAACAGCGCCGCTCCCGGTCGACTTTCTTGCCGGGATTCACCATGGCCTTCCCGCGGCGACCCGGTCCGTCGCTTCAGCGCAGGCCGGCGACATGATTCGCTACCGCCTTGCTTTTCGAGAAGGCAGCCGTTTCGCCCGCATAGCAGGTATGCTTTTTCAAACAGGCTGCAGCCCGCCCGGCTCGAGCGGTGCGACCTGATCGACCTGGCCGGCGCCAACCATACGGGCCTGAAGTCCGCCTGACGCGGACGCCGCTGTCCGTACAATGGGCGGTCGCCACCCGCCAAGACGCCGCATGCTGAATATCCTCTACCGCGACGAACATCTGATCGCCATCGACAAGCCGGCCGGTTTGCTGGTGCACCGCAGTGACGTCGACCGCCACGAAACGCGGTTCGCTGTGCAAGCGCTGCGCGACCAGATCGGCCGCCGCGTCCAGCCCGTGCATCGGCTCGACCGCGGCACCTCCGGCGTACTGCTGTTCGCGCTCGACGCCGCGACGGCGGCCGATCTCGGCCGTCAATTCGCAAGCGGTGCGGTGCGCAAGGACTACCGCGCCGTCGTCCGCGGTTGGCCGGCGCCGACGGGGGTCATCGACCATCCGCTGGCGCGGCGCCACGACGACTACGGTCGGCCGCTGCCGGCCGCCGCGCCGCAGCCCGCGCTTACCCACTATCAGCGGCTGGCGGCGATCGAACTGGCCTACGCCGTTGAAGGCCACCCGAGTTCCCGCTACGCGTTCATGGCGCTGGAACCGCGAAGCGGGCGCCGCCACCAGCTGCGCCGCCACATGAAGCACGTCGCCCATCCGATCATCGGCGACGCGACGTATGGTCGCGGCCGCCACAACCGCTTCTTCCAACAGCAGCTCGGCTGCGACCGGCTGCTGCTCGCCTGCGTCGCGCTGAGCTTTCGGCATCCCGCCGATGGTCGCGAAGTCACCGTTCGCGCCCCGCTCGGCGACCAATTCGCAGCGCTCGTCGCAACCTTCGGCTGGCTGTGAGCATGGCAGAACTTGGTGCCGGCGCCTCGACCTGGATCACCGAGACCGCGGAATCTGCGTCTGCAAGCGCTGCCGCGCTGAGGGTGCACGGCGCGCCTCGGCCTAGGATTCAAGCAAGGATTCAAGCAAGTTTGACGCATTGCGGTGCAAGACCGTATAATTCGCCCCGCGGGGTGGAGCAGTCTGGCAGCTCGTCGGGCTCATAACCCGAAGGTCGCAAGTTCAAATCTTGCCCCCGCAACCACGAATTCACATGTAAAGCCAATCACTTAGCGGTGGTTGGCTTTATGCGCTTTGGGTTGCCAACATGTCTGTGACAGTTATGTGGCAGGTTTTGTGGCAGATCTGTGGCAAGCCGCAAATTCCCTGCCCAAGCAAAAGGACCCTTTTGACCTTCGGTCTGTGTGGCAAGTAGTGACCTTTATGTTGTTTGCGTGAGTCTGATTACCCATGCTGCGCGCCTTCCATTGCCTAGGCCAAACCAAACTCAACCGCCTGTCGAACTTTGCTATTCTGCCTCTGCTACATGGGTAGTGAAGGTCGCGCGCACCGGGTAATTTCCGCCGCGCGACAACACGATTGTTCTTCAGCGCGTACCTCGGCAATGGTCCTGTCCCGTTGCTCCGGGTGGCTGAGCTCTGACCACAGGGTAATGCAACGCTGTTCCAGCCAGCGGTTGAGATCTGCCAGTGTCTCGAATGCCGGTGCCCCATGCCAGAGTCGATGTCGGGAGTCCTGAACGTTCTTCTCGATCTGGCCTTTCTCCCAGCCGGCCGCCGCATTGCAGAACTCAGCATCGAACACGTAATGACTGACCATGACCTGGAAGCGCAGATTGACGTCCCGCTCCTTGCCCTTCCCGATTCTGTCGACCGCGGTCTTCATATTGTCGTAGATGCCACGCCGAGGAACACCACCCAGGACAGGAAACGCGTGGTTATGCGCGTCGAAGAGCATTTCGTGGGTCTGCAGCGGGTAGGCCCGGAGGAGAAAGGCTCGGCTGTAGGACAGCTTGAACTGGGCGACCTGCAGCTTTATTCGCTCGCCCCCGATCACTGCCCAGTCTTCGCTCCAGTCGAACTGGAATGCCTCACCCGGTGCAAAGCTCAGCGGGACGAAGGTGCCTCGCCCCGTCGTCTTGGCGGCTTCGTGCTGTACCTGTCGCCAGTCTCGGGCAAAGGCGGCAACCCGATCATAAGAGCCAGTGTAGCCCAAGGAAACGAGATCGGTGTAGATCTGCCGGAGATTACGCCGTTGCTTACGCCCCTTTCGGGACTCGGTCCTGAGCCACAAAGACAGCTTGTCGGCGAAGTCGTCAAGCTTGCTCAGACTCTTGCGCTGAGGGTACCTGGGGTCGGTAACCCCGTTGTTCAGGTATTTGCGGATGGTGTTGCGGGATAGCCCTGTGCGCCGGGCTATCTCCCGTATTGCCATTCCATCCCGCAGGCGCCACCGCCTGATTACACTCAATAACGCCACGTCGATCACTCCTGTTTCTCCTGCTCGTTGCCGAGCAGGTCAGTGTCTCTACGTGGGTCAAATTTGGGTGCAAATTCCTATATCAGGTGGGTCAGGATTGGGTGCAATTCAACAAAGTACCCTTGGATTGGGTAGCACCTTCTGGTTTACTGCAAGGTTGAAGAAGAATGAGCGGCGGAAAGTGGAATGCTCGGAACAGGTAGCAAAGCTTGATGCCGAGTCACTGATCAAGCTGCATTATTCAGGTAGCCGCATTTTGGTTGCTGACGACGATCCAGTCAACAGGGAAGTGGCAAAGATACAGCTTGAAGCTGTCGACCTTCTCGTAGATTTGGTAGAGGATGGGGCAAAGGCAATCTCCCTGACAAGGCAAACAACCTATGCGGCCATCTTCATGGATATGCAGATGCCGAACACGAATGGAATTGAAGCAACGCAACAAATACGCGACATTGAGGGACACCGGCACACACCTATCATCGCCATGACTGCCAATGCATTTGCCGAGGACAAGGCGCGCTGCTTCGAAGCGGGGATGGATGATTTCATGGTCAAACCGTTCGACCCCGAAACCCTATTTTCCACATTGCTGCGTTCGTTGAGTCAGCGAGCTGGAATCCAATAGCCTGCATGACGGAAACGGAAAGGAACGTGTCGTTGCCTGAGGATGCTCCGGCGATGAATACTTGTTGTGGTCTAGCCCTCAGCCACGTTGGCCTTGTCGGCCTCGCGCAGGATGGTGACGATCTGCTCATCGGTAGATCGGCTCTTTCTCATCGCCTCTTCCTCTTTCGTGAAGAAGAGTCATCATTCTACAAATTACTGGTCCGAAAAAGTCGGGCAGGTCACCACCAATCGGGACAATGACGATTTCGCTTGCAACATATTTACTGGCAACATCGGATTCTCCATGGAGTCGCTCGCATCTAGTCCGGTCTAGCTAACACCAGAGGTGAATGTGAAGGTGGCCCCTACGGATGGTCCAGAAGCGATGAAGACGGCAGTGGATCTACCTGAGCGTCAACGATACCCCTGGGTTGCCGCTTACAACTGCGCCAATATATCTTCGGCAGTTCCGATGACATATTGTGACAAGTCCCTTGCCTTGGGGTTGCGGGGATCGCTCCAGTCGTAGAATCCTTTGCCACTGCTCGCGCCGTGCTCTCCATTCTTCACCATGCGCATCAGCGTCAGGGGAGGATACAATCGCGGGTCGCTGGACGACTGATACATCTGCAGTGCGACCCGCAGCATGGTAGGGGCAGTGACGAAATCGTGCAGTTTGAATGTCCCCTGGGGATGACCCAGGCTGGTAAATAAGCCGGTGTCCCCGTCCTGCACCGTGATCTTTCCCTGTTCAAGCAGGCGCACCGCATCAAGCATCTGCGGCACCAGCAACCGGTTGACCCAAAACCCCGGAATGTTGGGCGCCAGAAACGGAGCCTTGTTCATGCCGAGGAGCGTCTGGCGAGTGAATTCGATCATCGCCGCAGAGGTCTTGGCGCCAGGTACCACTTCGACGCCTGGCATCAATGGCACAGGATTCATACCATGGGTGACTATCGAGCGGTCCGGCCGGCCGCCGGCCAGTGCCATAGGGTCGATGTCGAGGCTGCTGCTGTTCGACCAGAACACCACGGACTCGGGAAGCTGCGGCAGAAAATCGGCAAGTACCGAACACTTCAGCTTCAGGTCTTCGTAGATGGCCTCCAAAAATACGTCGCAGCCCTTGGCTGCTTCGATGAACGCGCGCTTCTCATTGTGGATAGCGATCTTGCCCGTAACCTTCGATACGAAGTTTTGGTCCTCGTTCTTGGATTTCTTGGCGACCGTGGCGGCAAGCTTCTCACAGCCGGCGATCGTGCTTGCCAACATCTGAGCACTTGCATCGTGGCAATGCACGTCGTGTCCGCTCATGGCGCACTGCGTAATCCAACCACGCCCCATAATTCCAGTACCCAGAATTGCAAACTTCATACCCAATCCCCTCCAATAAAATTTCATCATGAACGACTGTCGCTCTGCCGGGCTCCATCAATAACCCGGGTCCCGATTGGCATATTGTCTTGAGAGAAGATCAAGGGCGCCGACGCAAGGCCAAGCAGCCAACGAAACCGGGAGCGACTATAGGTCAGATCTCTCGACTGAGCCAGAATGATTCGGAAATATGCGTTATCGAGAATGCGAATAAGCACCTCGGGTGCACTATTCACCTGACCAATAGTGCACATTGCCGAGCTTTCTGGTGCCTGTGCCGTTTTCAATCTAGAGTGCCCACACATAGAAGCGGATTGCGTTGCCAACAGGAGGGAACAAGCATGCTGTCAGGATTCATCCCCTGGAAGTCGGACCTTGCCAAGCGCTACACGGCAGCGGGCTATTGGGAAGATAGAACGATCGCCGATATGGTCTACGCCGTCGCCGAGCGCATGCCTGACAAGGTGGCGCTGATCGAAGCCGAGCGACGGATTTCCTATGCGCAATTGCGCCAGCGTGTCGAGCGCACCGCCTTTGGCCTGCTGCGAGCGGGCATCGGCAACAACGACCGGGTAGTGATGCAATTGCCCAACTCGCTCGAGTTCGTGTTCACCTATCTCGCCCTGACTCGCATCGGTGCGATCCCGGTGATGGCGCTGCGCAGCCATCGGCAGACCGAGATCCGCCACTTTGTGCAGTCGTCCGGTGCCGTGGCCTACGTGATTCCCGACACTGCCTATCGCTTCGACTACCGACCTATGGCCGAGGCCGTGCGTCGCGAATGTCCCGGATTGAGAAGCGTCTTTGTGTTGGGCCGGCCCCAGCCGGGCCAACTCCCGCTTCGCCCGCTACTCGACACGGCGGTGTCGACGCTCGAATTGGACACCGCCTTGGCTGGTATCCGTCCGGATCCCGCGGACGTCGCGACCATGTTGCTTTCTGGCGGTACCACCTCCGTATCGAAATTGATTCCGCGCACGCACAATGACTACGTTTTGAACGCAAGGCTGTGCGGACAGTGCGCCCGCTTCGATGCCGACACGGTGCTCATGGCACTGCTGCCGCTGGGCCACAACTACAACCTGGCATCGCCCGGAATGCTGGGCGTCTTCTACTATGGCGGGACAGTCCTGATCGCTCCTTCGATGGATGCCGAGGTCGTGTTTCCGCTGGTCGAACAGAACAGGGTCACGGTCATCCCGGCAGCGGTGCCGTTGATCACCAACTGGCTCAACTCGCCGGTACCTGCGACCTGCGACCTGTCCTCCCTGAAGGTGATCCAGAACGGGGGGGCCAGGCTGGTCCCGGAACTGCGCCAGCGCATCCGCGCCCAGTTTGGCTGCATACCGCAGGAGATCTACGGTACGGCCGAGGGACTGATCAATATGACCCGGCTCGACGATCCCGACGATCTGTTGCTCGAAAGTTCCGGCACGCCGGTGTGCGTCGATGACGAAATCAAGGTGGTCGACGACGACGGCAACGAGGTACCCGACGGAGAAACAGGCGAACTTCTGACGCGCGGGCCGTACACGATTCAGGGCTATTACAACGCTGACGAAAAGAACAGCGAGGCCTTCACCGCGGATGGCTTCTATCGCATGGGTGACATCGTTCGTAAGCGAGGGCGCTATATCTTCACCGAGGGTCGGAAAAAGGACTTGATCAACAGGGGTGGCGAAAAGATCAGCTGCGAGGAGATTGAGAACTTGATCTTCAAGCATCCCAAGGTCCATCAGGTATCCTTGGTCGCCATGCCTGACCCCGTGTTCGGAGAGAAGGCCTGCGCCTTTGTCGTTCCAAGAACTGGACAGACACTCGGCTTCGACGAGTTGATCGACTTTCTCAAACAGCAGAACATCGCCAGCTTCAAGTTGCCGGAGCGGCTCGAAATCGTTGACGAGTTTCCGGCGAGCAATGTGGGCAAGATTCTGAAGCGACAGTTGCGGGAGATGATCGTGGAAAAGATGGCCAGGGAGCAGAGCGCTGTAGATTGACACCCAGCACCGTCAGGAGATCTCCAGATGAAGATTCGCATTATCGGCGGCGGTCCGGCCGGGCTGTATTTTGCAGCCCTGATGAAGCGCGATACGCCAAGCCACGACATCGTCATCTACGAGCGCAATCAGCGCGATGCGACCTGGGGTTTCGGCGTCGTCTTTTCCGACCGGGCGCTGGATTTTCTTCGCGCCGACGATGATGACCTCCATCGCTATCTGACGCCGCATATGGAGACCTGGCCGAATTTGACCCTCGCCCACAACGATACCCAGATTCCGATCGCGGGAAACGGCTTTGCCGCCCTGGGTCGGTTGCAGATGCTCGAGCTTATGTACGCCTACGTCGAAAAGTTGGGGATCAGGATCGAATTCGAGACGGAAGTCGCCTCCCTGGAGCAGGTCAAGGATGCCGATCTGGTCGTCGGCGCGAACGGCGCCTTCTCATGGATTCGTGCCGAGAACGAGGCGAAGTTCGGCAGCAGCTGCGAATGGCGGCGCAACAAGTTCATCTGGTACGGCACCAGCAAGGTGTTCGACAGCCTCAGCTTGACCTTCCGCGAAACAGACCTTGGCGTATTCTGTGCGCACCACTACCGCTACAGTCCCACCATGAGTACCTTCTTGGTCGAGGTGGAAGAGACCACCTGGAAGAAGGCCGGGTTCGAATCCATGAACGTCGAAGACACGATTGCCCACTGCGAGACGGTCTTTGCCAAGGAACTCGACGGGCATCCGATCGTCTCGAATAACTCCTATTGGCGCAACTTTCCGGCGATCTGGAATCAGAATTGGAGCTTCGCCAACGTGGTGCTCTTGGGAGACGCCTTGCGGACCGCCCACTTCTCCATCGGCTCGGGTACCCGACTGGCCATGGAGGACTCGGTGGCCTTGTTCAAGGCGTTCCAGGAGAAGGGCAGTGACATCAAAGTGGCCCTGGCGAGATTCCAGGAGCTGCGCCTGCCGCCCATGAGCAAGATTTGGGACGCCGCCAACGCGAGCCTGCGCTGGTACGAACACATGGATGGCTTGGTGAAGACGCTAAGTCCTGTCGAGCTCGCGTACAGCTATATGACCCGGACCGGTCGCGTGAGCCATGCCGAGGTCAAGCGGCGCGATCCGCTATTGGCCGATGCCTATGCAGCGCTTCATCCTGAAGTTGCTTCGGGCGCCTGAATCGGTTGGCTGGCCTGTATTAAGAACCCTTGATCACGTTGTATATTGACAAAAGGAATAGTATATTAATTACAGTTAATTAGATTGTCACGGGGCCAAATCGTGGAAGCGCCATCGAAATCTGTTGCAGCTTGCGCATCTCGATTGCGGCAGCCACCGACGTGAATACGGATATCCATGACATCGACCTCAACCTACTGACCGTATTCGCGCAGATCTATCAAGATCGCAAGGTGTCTGTGGCGGCCGATAATCTCGGTCTGTCTCAGCCGACCATCAGCAACGCGCTTAGCCGTTTGCGGCGTCTCCTCGATGACGAGCTGTTTCTACGTACGGCGCGCGGCATGCAGCCAACGCCGCTTGCAGATCAACTGGCAGTACCCATCGCAAATGCCTTGACCGCAATCCGGGAGGCCCTGGCCAGTCAGCTGGTATTCGACACGACCACCAGCACGCGCCAGTTCACCGTGGCCATGACGGATATCGGCGAATTCCACTTTCTGCCACGCCTGATGAAAAGTCTGGAATTGGCTGCGCCCGGCGTGAGCATCAGCACCATTCGCAACACAGCGGTGAATCTAAGATTCGAAATGGAATCGGGCAAAGTGGATTTGGCGATCGGGCATCTTCCCGACCTGACCACAGACTTTCATCGCCGCAAGCTATTTTCTCAGCGCTACGTATGCCTGTTCCGCAAGGGACACACGATGGACTGCCAAGCTCCCTCTCTCGACGCGTTCTCGTCAGCGGATCACGCGCTGGTCATTTCTGCCGGCACCGGTCACGGTCGCGCAGACGAGCTGATCGAACGTGCCGGCATCAAGCGACGCATTCGGCTGCGCGTACCCCACTTTGTCGCGCTTGCAGACATCCTCGAATCGTCTGACCTAGTAGCCACCGTTCCCGAGGCATTCGCCATCCGCAGCGTCAAGCATTTCGAGCTGACCTACGTGTCCCATCCTATCGATTTGCCGGCGATCGAAATCAGCCTTTTCTGGCATGCAAAATACCACCGCGAACCCGCCAATCGGTGGTTGCGAGACCAGGTAATTGGTCATTTTCGCCGTGGCGAGGCCTCGCGCGAATCATCGAAGTGATTGGCTTGGCGACAGAGAAGGCCCGCGGTCCAACAGGCAAGCATGGCCCAGCGGCCCTGTCCACCGGGAGCCGTGAATACGCTCTGACGATGGCGCCGACTTCGGTTACAGACTCTGGTGGGTGCCATCACATAACACGCCGTTCTTGCTGTTCTTGCAGCCGCAGAAATAGACCGTGCCGGACTCAATCGCCTTGTGCTCCATAGGCGTGAATTCGCTTCCCTTGTGGGAGCCGTCGCAAAAGGGCTGGCTCTTGCTCTTGCCGCAGGCACACCACCAGTAGCTCTTTCCGGCAATGACTTCAACGGCGTAGGGCGATTTCTGGGCGATTTCAGGTTTGGACATGTTGCTACTCCCTTGTCAGATGTTGGATACAACGAAGAAGACATTTTGGATTGCCATGTGGCGCTCAGGCGATAATCCATTGCGTCGGTGTCGCGTCGGGCATTCAGGCTCCACTAGCCAGCGTCCGAGGGCGCCAGGTCGAACACCAGCACCTCGGCATCCTGGCCGTTGTCGAGGCTGATCAGGTCTTCCTTGTCGAGCAGCACAGCGTCACCGGCATCGATGCGCTGACCGTTGACCGCGAGGGCGCCGCTGACCAGATGGACATAGCCTTTGCGGCCAGGGGCTAGCGCCAATTGCGCAGCCTCTCCGGCGTCGAACATGCCGGCGTAAAGCCGCGCATCGGCATGGATGCGCAGCGAGTCCAGGGCACCGTCGGGCGATGCCACCAGGCGTAGCGTTCCACGCTTCTGTGCGGCCGGTACCGTCTTCTGTTCATAGCTCGGGGCCACGCCGATGACGTTGGGCTCGAGCCAGATCTGCAGAAAATGCGTCGTCTGGTCTTTGGCGTGGTTGAATTCGCTGTGCCGCACCCCCGTGCCGGCGCTCATCCGCTGCACGTCGCCCGGCGGAATAGACTGCACATTACCCATGCTGTCCCGATGCGCGAGTTCGCCAGACAGGACGTAGCTGATGATTTCCATGTCGAGGTGCCCGTGCTCGCCGAAGCCCATGTCGGGCGCGATACGGTCTTCGTTGATCACGCGCAGATTGCCCCAGCCCATGTGCGCCGGATCGTAATAGCCGGCGAAGGAAAACGAGTGGTAGCTCTTGAGCCAACCGTGGTCCGCGTAACCGCGGTCCTGGGACTTGCGTAGCTTGATCATGGCGCACCTCCTTGCTGACGGGAGCCATTGTGGCTGCGGCGAGGGCGCTGATGGGCGCGGCGATTTGATGGCATCATTCAGTTTTTTTGAATGCTGAGGTGCCCATGGCGACAGCTCGAGACGTCCTCACCCCCGATGCCCTGGCCATGCTGCAGACCATTGCCGAGGCCGGCAGCTTCGCCGCCGCGGCTCGCGCCAGCAATATGGTGCCCAGCGCGCTTACCTACCGGGTGCGGCAGATGGAGGATGCGCTCGACGTTCTGCTCTTCGATCGCAGCTCGCGCCAGGCGCGCCTGACCGAGGCCGGCACGGAACTGCTGAGCGAGGGCGGCCGCCTGCTGGCCGACATCGATGCCATCGCCAACCGCGTCAAACGCGTGGCCACTGGCTGGGAACCACAACTGACGATTTCGGTGGATAGCATCATCAACCGCGCCACAGTGATGGATCTGTGCGCGGCCTTCTTCGCCATGACCCCGCCAACCAGACTGCGGCTGCGCGACGAAACCCTATCCGGGACCTTGGAGTCGCTGGCGTCGGGGCAGGCCGATCTGGCCTTGGGCGTGGTGATGGATGCCAGCGCGGTCGCCGGGCTGCACAGGGAAGCGCTGGGTACCGTACGCTTCGTTTTCGCTGTCGCGCCCCACCATCCCCTGGCCCACGCCTTGGAACCGCTGGGCGACGATGTCATCCGCCAGCACCGGGCGGTGGCAATTGCCGATTCCGTTCAGCGCGGCAGCGGTCTCACCGTCGGGCTCTTGGCGGGGCAGGATGTATTCACGGTGATGGGAATGCCGGCCAAACTGGATGCGCAGATAAGAGGGCTGGGCGCCGGCTTTCTGCCGACCTGCCTGGCGCAGCCTTACATCGATGCCGGACGCCTGGTCACGAAGCGTGTCGAGCCGACGGAACGGCAGATTCAGGTCGGTTATGCTTGGCGAAAGAGCGGCAAGGGAGGTCAGGGACGAGCATTGCAATGGTGGCTAGGTCAGCTACAAAGTCCAATCACAGGCTCGGCCCTACTGGGCGAACGACCTTCATCCCAAGGTCCGCTTTCCCATAAACCAAGGGGCGAAGCAAACAAGAAATTGACTAGAGCCGCAACACCAAAATTGTCGCGCTAAGCTTGGGCAGGTCATCCTGACCGGAGATCTACGACCTTGTCGGCGAGCCTGGCGCGACATTTCGGTGAGTTTCGGAAATCTCCGCAACTCCTTCAGGACTTCTTTACCGTGATGACGTCGCCATGATCACTTTGGTGCCCGATGCTGTGCCCTTCACGCGCGCCTAGCAAAGCGTCTGATCGGATAGCAATCGTCTTTTCAAAGAGTTGCTAGCGACGGTAGATCGGCCTCTTGTTTGTTTGGAACGCAGCGACCCGGCCGCCCGCTGACGTTGAATCCAGATGAACCGGCAAGGGTGCAACGGGCGAGCGCAGCGCCATCTGCATTTCGGCCCGCAATGCCCATACCTCTTCGCGCAGTTGCCTTACCTGCTCCACCAATGGGTCACTAACCATTTCTGCCTCCGCTACTGTCCTGTCGCTAAGGTGTAATCGCGATTCGGCGATTCTTCCTGCAACTTAACGGCGGAAAACGGCAGAACCTTTGTGCCGACGACGCTGGCCCAGGTTGGCCCATCGCAGGCGACCACTTCCAAACAATGGGTATCGTCAACCCGTGTCAAGAGGCTTTCCGCATACCACTGATAGAATTACGAATAATACTTGATGAATTCGTTGGGTTGTTGTATTGTCGTATGAAGAACGGCTTAGATGGTTCAAACAGAGATAAGCTGGCGATTTGAATAAGATGGGAGGGCACGAGAAACCCTAGGGGCCTGGTCCACCTCGAGTGTAGCGAACTACGCCATCGTGTCGGTGGCGCGGCCCCGCCGGCTCCACCCAGGATCCTGCCCAAACGGCGCAAATAGACCAAATGATTGGCCTCGCCGGCAACAGTCTCGGCGGGCCTTTTGAACAACAAGATGCGAATGGCACGGCGCGGCTGCGCAT
This sequence comes from Sterolibacterium sp., assembly GCA_023258955.1. Lineage (GTDB taxonomy): Bacteria > Pseudomonadota > Gammaproteobacteria > Burkholderiales > Rhodocyclaceae > CAIYYX01. The sequence goes on along the minus strand of JAHFRE010000019.1, from coordinate 2,421 downwards.
TGGAGTTGAATTCGCCAAATTTGAATAGTGCGGCTGAAGGAAGGCTCGGTGTTCAATACCATGGACTTGAAGAGGGCGCGCGATACCGAGGAGGATTTGAACCTCGGGAAGTCCTCGCAGGACGCAGCTTTGGATCGTGAGACATCATTGCCCTTGTCTGCTGCGCAGACCAGCATCTGGGCAGCGCAAATGCTCGACCCGCTCGATCCCGGCTACAACATCGGCGAATACCTGGAGATCCTCGGACCGATCGACCTGCGTCTGTTCGAGGAGGCCTTGCGCCGGGTCATCGGCGTCGCCGATGCGCTCCATCTGCGTTTCGTCGAGACCCGGGACGGGCCGCGCCAGCGCATAGACCCGGATCGACAATGGCGGTTGAGCTTCATCGACCTGAGCGGCGAAGCCGATCCGCGCGGCGCCGCCGAGCGGTGGATGGAAGCGGACATGTCGCTGGCCGCAGACCTGGTTCGCGGCCCGTTGTTCGGCCAAGCGCTGTTCCGAGCCGGTGCTGACCGCTACTACTGGTGCGCGCGCTACCACCACCTTTGCAACGACGGGATCGGCGTGGCGCTGCTGGCGCGCCGCGTCGCCTCGTGCTACTCGGCGCTGGTCGAAGGACGCCAGCCGGAGGCGCTCGCACCGGGCTCCTGGTTGGACATGTTGCGCGAGGAGGAGCGCTATCGCGCCTCGGCGCGCTACGCCGCCGACGGCGAGTTTTGGCGCGCTGCCTTGCGCGACTGCCCGGCGCCGACGACCCTCTGCGGCAAGCCGCCGGCTCGCCCGCAGGGCTTCCTCAAAAGCCGTGGATCGATTCCGGGCACCGTGAGCCAGGAACTTCGAGCGCTGGCCGCGACGCAGGGAACGACACTGGCGCAAGTGCTGATGGCGGCCGGGGCCCTGTATCTGCACCGGCTCAGCGGCGAGACCGACATCACGCTCGGGATGGCCCTGGCGGCGCGCCACGCGAGCACCCGCGAGATCGTCGGGCTGGCGTCCAAGGCGATGCCGTTGCGGCTGCAGCTCGACCCCGACGCGTCCTTCGCTCTGCTGCTCGAACAGCTGCGGACGCGGGTGCGTGCGGTGGCGAGGCATCAGCACTACAGCGAAGACGATCTGCGCCGGCAGCTGGCGCTGCGCCCGGACCAGTACCTGTACGGCCTGGCGGTGAACGTCATGCCCTTCGACTACGACTTCCGCTTCGCCGGACATCCGGTGCGCGCCTACAACGCCGGCAAGTGGCTGGTGGAAGACTTCCAAATCGTCGCTTACGAGCGCCCCGAAGAGGGCGGCGGCATCGCCGTCGATTTCTGCGCCAATCCGCAGCACTACTCGGCGCCGGCGCTGGTGGCGCACCAGCGTCGCTTCCTGTCGCTGCTGGCGCAGCTGGGCGCGACGGCGGATCTGCCGCTGCGGCGCCAGCCGATCGTCCCGCCCGAGGAACGGCGCCGGCTGCTGGACGGCCTCAACGCCACGGCCCGGAAGGTGGCGCAGGAGACTTTGCCCTGCCTGTTCGAGCGCGCCGTGGCGCGCGATCCGCAGGCCGAGGCGGTGGTCTGCGGCGCCGACCGTCTCAGCTACGGCGAATTGAACGCGCGCGCCGATCGTCTCGCCCATCAGCTCATCGAGCGGCAGGTCGGCGCGGAGATGCTGGTCGGGGTTCTGCTCGAGCGTTCTATCGAAACCATCGTCGCCATCCTCGGCATCGTCAAGGCCGGTGCTGCCTATCTGGCGCTCGACCCGGCGCATCCCCAGGCGCGCATCGAGGGGATCCTTGAGGATGCGCAGCCCGCGCTGGTGATCGCCAGTCCCTCGCTGCGCGGGCGCTTGCCGCCGCAGGTTCGGGTATTGACCGTCGATGCGAGCCAGACGCTGCCAACACATTCGCCGACCGATGCCGAACGCTGCGTTGCGCTCCTGCCGCAGCACCCCGCCTACGTGATCTACACCTCGGGGTCCACCGGGATACCGAAGGGTGTGGTGGTGAGTCACGCCGGTATCGCCAGTCTGGCTGGCAGCTTTGTCGAGGCCCTGGCTCTGGGCAGCGAGTCGCGCCTGCTGCAGTTCGCCTCGATGAGCTTCGATGCATCGCTCTGGGAGCTGGTGCTGGCGCTGACCAGCGGTGCCACCCTGGTGATCGCCGAGGAGGCGTCGCGCAGCGGCGATGCGCTGCGCGACCTGCTCAGCGCCCAGGGCGTGACCCACGCTCTGTTGCCGCCGGCGGTGCTACCGACGCTAGACCCCACCCAGGTGGCTTTGCCCTGCCTGGTCGTCGGTGGCGAAGCCTGTTCGGCCGAGTTGGTGTCGCGCTGGTCGCCGAACCGGCGCCTGCTCAACGCCTACGGCCCGACCGAGACGACGGTGGTCGCCACGCTCAGCGCGCCGCTGTCGGGGAGCGGCGCGCCGCCGATCGGAACGCCGATC
>JAHFRE010000358.1 GCA_023258955.1 Sterolibacterium sp. | reverse complement strand
CGCTCGATGACGTAGCGCTGGTTGGCCGACAGCTGCGCCATCCATTCGGCGACGCGGCTGCCGACTTCGGCCTGCTCGAAGCGGTCCTGCGGTCCCTCCTGGTTCTCGTCGGCGATGCCGTCGGCCAGCGACAGTTCGTTGTCGATCTCCAGTGGCGCGTCGAGCGAGGTGGTGGTCTCGCCCAGGGCCAGGATCTCGCGCACCTCCTCGACCGACTTGTCGAGCCGGCGCGCCACCTCGCTGGCGCTGCCGCGGCCGCCCGGCGCGTTCGAAGCCTCCAGATGGCGCAGCGCACGCAACACCAGATTCAACTCCTTGACCACGTGCACCGGCAACCGGATGGTGCGCGACTGGTTCATGATCGACCGTTCGATGTTCTGCCTGATCCACCAGGTGGCGTAGGTGGAAAAGCGGAAGCCGCGCTCGGGATCGAACTTCTCCAGGGCGTGGATCAAGCCCAGGTTGCCCTCCTCGATCAGGTCGGCGATCGGGATGCCGCGGTTCAGATAGCGCTTGGCGATGCTGACGACCAGGCGCAGGTTCGATTCGATCATGCGCTGCCTGGCGGCGAAATCCCCGGCCGTCACCCGCCGCGCCAAAGCCAGCTCCTGCTCGGCGGTCAGCAGCGGATGGATGCCGATCTCGTTGAGGTAGATCTGGGTGACGTCGTTGAGAAACTCCGCCTTCTGGCCATCGACCGCGGTGTCTACCGCCGCGTCGATATCGCCGCCAGCTTCTCCCGCTGCCGTATCCTCGAGGGGAAAGGCATCGTCAGCCATGTCTAGCGACCGGGCAAATGCCTGAGGGGATCGACCGGCTTGCCCTGGCGACGAATTTCGAAGTGCAGCATCGGCTGCTCGGCGTCGCTGGACCCGGCCTCGGCTATCTTCTGCCCCTTCTGTACGCTCTGTCCCTCCTTGACCAGCAGTTGGCTGTTGTGCGCGTAGGCCGACAGGAAGGAGGGGCTGTGCTTGACGATCACCAGCTTGCCGTAGCCGCGCAGGCTGCTGCCCGAGTACACGACCTTGCCCGATGCCGCCGCGAGCACCGGCTCACCGGCCTTGGCGGCGATGTCGATGCCCTTGTTGCTGCCCTCGACGAAACCAGCGATCAGCTTGCCCGGCGCCGGCCAGCCCCAGTCGACATCTTCTTCCGAGGCCGGCTTGGCGTCGACCTTGGTCTCCTCCTTCGCCGGCGGTACGACCGCCACCGGGGCCGCACCGGGGGCGTAGGCGAGGTCGGCGCGGCGCAGGGCTGCCAGCGCCTCCTCCGAGTAGGGGCGCTTCACGGCCCGCGGTTCGCGCTTGAGGCTGTCGCTGTTGGTCCCGCCGCCAGCCTCGGGTGACGGCATCGCGCTCGCCGGACGCACCTCCACCGCATTGGGCGAAGCCACCGGCTTGGCCACGGCGACCGGGGACAGGGCCTCCGGCGGCTGCACCCGCAACTGCTGCCCGATCTGGATCTTGTTCGGATCCTCGAGGCTGTTCCAGGCGGCGAGGTCGCGATAGGACTGGCCGTGGTCGAGGGCGATCGAGTAGAGGGTGTCGCCCTTCTTCACCGTGTAGGGACGGGGTTCGAGCGGCGCGGCGGCCGGCGCGGCTGGCAGCGGCGATGCCGCCGGCTGCTCGAGCACGCGCAACGGCGCCTGGGGCTCGGCGACCGGCGCCGGCTGCTTGCTGGCGCAGGCGCCGAGCAGGAGCAACAGGCTCGACAAGAGAAATGCAATTCCCAGTTTCATTCGACCCCCGCCACCAAAGGTACGAAGCGCACCGCATCGTAGCGCGTCTCGACTATGCCACTGTCGTTGCGTTGGAGCAAGCACAACGCCTGGCCGTCGATCGCCGACGCGCCCAGCGGCAGCATCATGCGGCCGCCGGGTGAGAGCTGCTCGACCAGCGCCGGCGGCACCGAGGTCGCCGCCGCGGCGACGATAATGGTATCAAAGGGCGCCGCTGCCGGCAGCCCCAGGCTACCGTCGGCGTGCTTCAGGCGCACGTTGCCCAGGCGCAACTGCGCCAGGTTCTTGCGGGCGCGGGCGAGCAGGGCGTCGATCCGTTCGACCGCGTACAGCTCCTTGGTCAGCATCGCCAGCACCGCCGCCTGATAGCCGCAGCCGGCACCGACTTCCAGGGTCTTGCCCAACTCACGACCCTTGATCAAGAGTTCGATCATCCGCGCGACGACGTAGGGTTGCGAAATCGTCTGCTGGAAGCCCAGTGGCAGGGCGGTGTCCTCGTAGGCACGCGAAGCCAGCGCTTCCTCGACGAAGATGTGGCGCGGCACCGCCGCCATCGCCGCGAGCACCCGCTCGTCGGCGATTCCCTGCTCGCGCAAGCGCTCGATCATGCGCGTGCGGGTGCGCTGCGAGGTCATGCCGATGCCGTGCAAGGCGGAGTTCATCGCCCGAGCCAGTTCCGCACGCTGTCGATCTGCGCGACGTGGGTAAGATCCATATGCAGCGGCGTCAGCGACACGTAGCCGTCCTCGACCGCAGCGAAGTCCGTGTCCTCGCCGGTGTCCTTGGCCTGGCCGGCGGCGCCGACCCAGTAGACGGTCTGACCGCGCGGCGTCTGCTGCTTCACCGCCGGCTCGGCGCGGTGGCGCCGGCCCAGGCGGGTGACGCGCAGACCCTTGATCTGGGCGTAGGGAATGTCCGGCACGTTGACGTTGAGCAGCACCGGTTCGGCGAAGCCCCCGGCCTGGAAGCGCGCCACCAGATCGTGGGCGACGCGCGCCGCCGTCTCGAAGTGCTCGCCGCGCTTGCTGGTGAGCGACACCGCCAGCGACGGCACCCCGAGCAGATAGCCTTCGGTGGCCGCGGCCACCGTGCCCGAGTAGATGATGTCTTCGCCCATGTTGGCGCCCAGATTGATGCCCGATACCACCATGTCCGGCAGCGCATCGAGCATGCCGGTGACCGCCAGATGGACGCAGTCGGTCGGCGTGCCGTTGACGAAGTAGTAGCCATTGGTGGCCCGATGCAGCAGCATCGGCCGGTCGAGGGTCAGCGAATTGGAGGCACCGCTGCGATCGCGTTCCGGCGCCACGACGGTGATCTCGGCCAGGTCGGCGAGCGTCCTGGCGAGCAACTCGAGCCCCGGCGCAAAGTATCCGTCGTCGTTGCTGAGCAGAATGCGCATGACGGAGGTGGCCTGGGTCTGGCTCGCGTTGTTTGGG
>JAHFRE010000357.1 GCA_023258955.1 Sterolibacterium sp. | reverse complement strand
GTCTGGCCGGAGTTCATGCAGCAGTTGCCGACCACACCCTTCACCGCTGCCTTCAGGTCGGCGCCGTCGAGGACGATGGCGGCCGACTTGCCGCCGAGCTCCAGGGCGACGCGCTTGATGCCGGCCGCGGCCAACTCCGAGACGCGCCTGCCGGCGCGGGTCGAACCGGTGAACGAGACCATGTCGACCTCGGGATGCGCGACCAGGGCTTCGCCCAGCGCCGGACCGTAACCCGTGACCAGGTTGAACACCCCCGCCGGCAGGCCGGCGGCGTCGATGATCTCAGCCAGCTGGAAGGCGTTCAGGGGCGCCACCTCCGAGGGCTTGAGCACGACGGTGCAACCGGCGGCCAGGGCCGCCGCCACCTTGGCGGCGATTTGGTGCAGCGGATAGTTCCAGGGCGTGATGGCGACGACGACGCCGACCGCTTCGCGCAGCACCTTGGAATGGCCGACCTGCTCGACGAAGGGAAACTCGGCGAGCATCTTCGCGTACATGCCGAAGGTGGCGGTCGGCGAGCCCACCTGCACCCGCTGCGACAGCTTGTAGGGCATGCCCATTTCGAGGCTGATGGTGCGCGCGATCTCGTCCGTGCGCGCCTTCAGGCCGGCGTGTATCTTCTGCAGGAACTCGGCGCGCTGCGCCGGCGTCGTCGCTGCCCAGGCGTCGAAAGCGCCGCGCGCCGCCTTGACCGCGGCCTCGGCGTCGGCAGCTACGCCTTCGGGTATCGTCGCCAGCAGCGAACCGTCGCCGGGCGAATACACCTCGATGCTGCGCTCGCCTGCCGGTGCAACCCAGCGGCCGCCGATGTAGAACTGTCTACGCTGCTCCATGCGTTAATCTCCAGTGGCATGCCGGAGCGACCCGCTCCGGCTCAAGTATCGAAGGGCCGCCCGGCGTCTTGGTGTCCCCCACCGCAGGCGGGCTGGGCCCGGCCAGGCCCTGAGGCGGTCAATAGTAGAGGCGTCCGAGGGTCGCGATGACGATGACCAGCAGGCCCAGGTGCAGGTTGATTGCTACCGCGCGCCGGATGCGCGCCAGGGCGGCGCCGCCGGCGGTCCAGTCCTCGCTCGCGACGGCGCGCTGCAACTTCGCGTACGGACCGAAATAGACCTGGAGGAAGATCGCGACCATCAGCAGGCCGATGCCCATCATCAGGTGCCAACTCATCGGCGAAGTGGGGAAGCCGACCGGGATGATGATGGCGAAGCCGCTGCCGAGGATGGCGAAGATGGCGACCCAAACCCAGACGAAGAAGCGCCCCAGCACCGCGCGCCACAGGCGCAGTCGCGTCGGGGCGTCGAGCAGTTGGCCCGCCGGCGGGCGCAGGCAGTGATAAGCGAAGAGCATGCCGCCGACCCAGACGACGACGCCGGTGACGTGGGCAAACAGCAGGAATGGATAGGCGCTCATGGATAGGCGTTCATGGTGGGTCCCCCGCGGTGCCGCCAGGCCGGCATCCCGAACCTGAAGGTTCAGTGTGGCTGCCTTCCTGCCGCATCAGGTGCGTTCGCTATGGAACGCTCACAACAGCGACGTAGTGGTCGACGGCCAGATGCAATATATTGGTTCAAGGAATATATGACCTGAACGAGCACCGCAGGGGATCTGAGGGCGGGCACGGGACGGTCAATGGGAAAATCGGAACAATTTGGAAAAGTCGGAACAACTGTCAAGACAACTGTCCAACTGTCAAAACAACTTTTCCTGCTCCGCCATCGCCGCGTCGAGGCGCGCTGCAATGGTTTCGATTCTACGCGCAAACTCCGGCCTGTCAAAGGCGGCTGGATCCGCTTCCCGCGTCGCTGCTTTGTCGCTCTCGGCGGCCTTGCCATCGCCCTGCGAGTTGAGCAGTTCGTGGGCCAGATTGAGCGCCGTCATCACCGCCAGGCGCTCGCCGGTGCTCTTGGTCTTGGCCGCCAACTCGCCCATCCTGGCGCTGAGAAAATCGACGGCGCGCTGCAGCGATTCACGCTCGTCGGCCGGGCAGGCGACGCGGTATTCGCGACCGAGCAGGGTGATGTCGAGGGTGGTGCTGGCGGCGGTCTTGGCGGCCGGGCTCATTGTTCGGGCAGTCGTTGCATCAGCGCTTCGAGTCGGCTGCGCGCCGTGTCGATCTTCACGGTCAGCATCTCGCGTTCGCCTTCGAGCCCCGCGACACGGCTGCGCAGGGCCTGATTCTCGGCGCGCAGGCGCTCGCAGAACGCGAGAAATTGCTCGATCTTGCGCTCGAGCGCGGTCAGGTCGCCGGACATAGCCTCGTAGTCTGTGGGAAAAAGGTTTGTTGGTCAAGCAATAACACCAGGTTTTGAAGGTGCTTTGGAGTAAGCGGGGGCATCCCGGTGCGCGGGCGGCTTTGCGCTAGAATGCCCACGCGTTGGTGGCTCAGGTCTCCAGCGCAAACTCCGAGCAAGCTTCCGAAGCCAAGCCACCGATCCGCGGGGACGCAGGCCGGCAGTGGAGATGTCGATCGTGCCCAAGCGTCGCCTGGCCCTGCTGATCCTGCTGCTGCTGAGCGCCGCGGCCTTGCTCAGCCTGGCGCTGTCGCTGACGAGCGGCAGCCTGCAACTCTCCGCCGCCGACCTGTGGCGCATCGCGCGCGGCGACGACGCGGGGCTGGCCGGCCGGGTGGTCCTCACCCTGCGCCTGCCGCGCGCGCTGGCCGGGTTTGCCTGCGGCGGCCTGCTGGCGCTGGCCGGTGCCCTGATGCAGGTGCTGCTGAAGAATCCGCTGGCCGATCCCTACGTGCTCGGGGTATCGGGCGGCGCCTCGGTCGGGGCCCTGGCGGCGATGCTGTTCGGCCTGCCGCTGATCGCCCAGCACCTGGGTGGCTTTTCCGGCGCGCTGATCAGCATGCTGCTGGTGTTCGGTCTGGCCCACGGCGACGGCAGCTGGACCCAGACGCGGCTCCTGCTCACCGGCGTCATCGTCGCCGCCGGCGCCGGCGCCCTGGTGGCGCTGATGCTCTCGGTAGCGCCCGACGAGAAGCTGCGCGGCATGCTGTTCTGGCTGATGGGCGACCTCTCCCAGGGCGAATCGCCCTGGCCGGCGCTGGCGGTGCTGGCGCTGGGCACGGCCTGCATCCTGCCCTTTTCGCGCGACCTGGGCCTGCTCGCGCGCGGCGAACTGCCGGCGCTGGCGCTCGGTGTGCCGGTGGCGCGGCTGCGCCTGCTGATCTACCTGCTGG
>JAHFRE010000146.1 GCA_023258955.1 Sterolibacterium sp. | reverse complement strand
ACGTTCATCTGCCATTCGGTGTTGAAGAAGGCCGAAGGGAAGACCGTGAATCTCCGTTTGCTGTAGACTTTGGCGAGCAGCATGTGGTCCAGCACCGTGCTGTCGGGGAAGACTTCTGTGTCCAGGATTTCCTGCAAGCACAGGACTGAGTGTTCACTGTTCTTGTGGATGCTCATCATTGCCGCACAAGGGCCGAAATTGTAGAAGTCCATTTCGGCGCCCCACATGTAGGCCCATTCCTGGTCAAGAATCGGCTTGAAATCCCTCAGCAATACCATATCCATGTCTACCCATACGCCGCCATACTTGTGCGTCACCAGAAAACGCAAGACGCCGCTCTTCATATAGTGCTTGGTATCGTCGGCACCGAACCATTTTTCACTATGCTCCAGCAATGTGCCTTTGGCTTCCTGCCTGATATCATATACGCGCATATCGATCAGGGCCTTGTAGGGTTGAATGAGCGGGTTATCGCTGATGTCGTAGTCGGACCACAGGATCAATCTTGTTCTTTCGAGATTCTGGGTAGCGAGATACGACTTGATGCAAAGCAGTTCCTTTTCATTCTTGATCTCCGAATAGACGTGAAAATTGGTGATCCCTTCCGGGTAGCGATAGTCGCTATCATCAATTCGGGCCAGGAGCTGCAGCGCTTGCTTATAGTCCTGAAATAGAGACAGATTGTCTTCCAAGGTGATTTCAATCATCATTTCGCCCCAAATCTACTATCCATTCACAGATCGGCTTGCTCGCGCAGCGCCGGTGCCGTCCGTTCCCGGCTGCAGTATGCCATACCGGGCCAATTCTCTCTTGCCCCTCCTGCCAAGTTGCCACGAGACATCGGAACAGCCATGAAATCCTACTGTATCAATCTAGAGGAGCGCAGGGACCGCTGGCAGGAGTGCCTTCGTGAATTTCAGCGGATTGGGCTGCCATCCGTCAGTCGAGTCACAGCCAGAGTCGACCAAGGGCATTTCAGGGACTGCGCGGCTGACCATGCCAGTTGCGTCGGGCAGAGCATGATCGATCGTGATGAGATGTGCCTGATCATGGAAGACGACGTGCTGTTTGCGGTCGACAGCTGGCGCCGCGTTGAAGAAGCGGTCGCCGAACTCACCCGGCTCGACCCGGAATGGCAAATGCTTTATCTCGGGATCAATGCCGATCCGGACGAGTTGAAGCGTAGCGGGCCGCCGCGGCGGTTGTCGGGCGGACTGTATCGCGTCTTCAGTGGCTTCGCCACCCACGCCTACATCGTCCGATCGTCTGCCTATCGAGAGGTGATCGACGTTTGGAGCGCGCACAGCCATCTCGAACTGCCGCACGATGTGATCTACAGTCGGGTATTGCTGCCACGTATTCGCGCCTATTGCGTGAACCCGTTGATGGCCTTGCAGAGGCCGAGCTTCAGTCAGCACCTGAATCGGTTCTCCGATTATGAGTACTTGGAGCTGCGCTGGGAGCAGGCCATTGCCATGACCGATGATCCAGCGTTGAATCCGATTCCGATTGCCGCACCCGCCTCCAGCGGCGACAACGCGCCTTCCATCTGTTTCGTGGGAACCTGCTACGGCGCATTTCTTACCCACCACTATCAGGCGCATCCGACGCTGCTACAGGCGGATTACCAGACCCAGCTGCAGGCGCTTCTCCGGAGCGGATTCGGGGATGCCGATTTCTATTCCAGAGGCATGGCTGCAGCTGGCTGGCAGGCATGGGATCTGGTCGCCAACTGTTATCCGATTCAGAACGCCTGGGCGCGCGAGCAGGGCATTTCGGCAGAGCCGGCGCAGATTCTGCTGCAACAGATCAAACATCTGCAGCCGGATGTTGTGTACATCCAGGATCTGTCCCTGGCTACGGCCGAGTTTCTGCGCCAGCTTCGTCCCTTGACCCGTCTTGTCGCCGGCCAGATCGCCTCCCCCATGCCGCTCGCCGCTGATCTGACGGGTATCGATGTGATGGTTTCGTCGTTTCCGCATTTCGTCGCGCGCTTTCGCGCAGCGGGGCGGTGCGCCTACTACCAACCTTTGGCCTTCGATCCGCGGATGCTGGAGAAGCTCGGGCCGCGCAATCCATCCATTCCTTTTTCCTTCGTCGGCGGCATTTCACCCCACCACGCCAGGGGCACCCAACTCATCGCCGACATTGCCGCCAGGACCGACCTCCAAGTATGGGGCTACGGCGCGGAGCATCTGCCCGCCGATTCACTGCTCCGGCAGCGCCATCGTGGGGAAGCGTGGGGGGCAGAGATGTTCAGGCTGCTGCGTTCCTCGCAGCTCACGCTGAATCGCCATATCGATACCGCGGAACGTTTCGCCAACAATATGCGTCTGTTCGAGGCCACCGGGACGGGGGCGCTCCTCATCACAGACCACAAGGATAATCTCGCGGATCTCTTCAACATCGGAGCGGAAGTCATCGCCTACCGGTCGGCGGAGGAATGCGCGGAGCTGGTCGGCTATTTCCTGGCTCATCCTGACGAGGCAGAGGAGATCGCTCTGGCGGGCCAGCGGCGAACCTTGAAGGACCACAGCTATGAGCGACGCATGGCCCAAACGGCAGAATACCTTGAACACCATCTTCGCCGGCCACAGGCCAGAAGTCGTTTTGGAGAGCCCAAGCTCGGCGGCATCTCCTCCGGCCACCAGCCCCTTGCTGCCAATGAACTTCACAGCGGCCTCACCGACGCCTGGAAGAACGAGGCCATTCCTGCGCGGCAAAGGGCGCTGGTCGAGCGGCAGCTCGATGAGCTGTACCGCGGCAAGGTCAACCCCCCTTTTCGGGTGCTCGCGGACCTGCTCGATGCAGTGATTCCCCCCGCTGGCAGCGTATTGGAAATCGGTTGTTCGAGTGGCTACTACTACGAGATACTCGAATATCTGTTGAACCGGCGTCTGAACTACACGGGCGTAGACTATTCGGAGAGCTTCATCGCGATGGCCCGATCGTTTTACCCCAAGGCGCGTTTCGAGGTGGCCGACGGCTCTCGGCTGCCGTTCGGGGACAGGGCTTTTCCCACGGTCATCTCATCGTGCATTCTGTTGCACACGCCGAACTTCAGGGACCATATTCGCGAAACCGTCAGGGTCGCCGGCAGTTTCGTGATCGCCCACAGGACGCCGGTTTGCCGGCATCAGCCGACCCAGCTCCTGAAGAAGTTGGCTTACGAGGTCGAAACCGTCGAGGTTCGGTTCAACGAGTCGGAATTCCTCCAGGCCTTCCTCGACCAGGGCATGATCCTCGATCGGGCCATGGAATTCGAAAGCCATCCCGAATCGGACGAATATTCGTTATCCTACCGCTTCCGTTTCGAGGAAGTCCCGCCCCCAGAGCTGCTCTGATGAGGAACTACTGCACCTACTTCGACCGGAACTACATCGCTCGCGCCCTGGCTCTCCTGGAGTCGCTCGACCGGCATGAAACGACGGACTTTCGCCTGTTCGTGGTCTGCCTCGACGAAGTCACCCGCCTGCTCTTGGGGAAGCGCAACCATCCCCGTGTTATCCCCATCGCGCGGCACGAGGTCGAACGGCACGATCCGGACTTGGTCGCTCCGCGAAGCGAACGTAGCGTGGCCGAGTATTATTTCACCCTGACCCCGACCGTGATCCGGCGAATACTCGACTTGCTCCCTGCCGATGAGACGCTCGTCTACCTCGATGCCGATCTCTATTTCTTTTCCGACCCCGGTTCGATGCTCAAGGAGCTCGACGGCAATTCCATCCTCATCCACGAACACCGCTACTCGCCGGAGCTTGCCTACCTGGAGCAGATCAGCGGACGATTCAACGTGGGTCTCCTGGGATTTCGCAATGACACGCGCGGGCGGGAGGTACTCGACTGGTGGAGAGCGCGGTGCAACGAGTGGTGTTACGCGCGAACGGAAGACGGGAAGATGGGCGACCAAATGTACCTCGACGATTGGCCGGAGAGATTCGGGGGCGTGAAAATCCTTGAAGACCCCGGTGGCGGTGTGGCGCCTTGGAACCAGGCCCATCTCAATTTCGCTGAGGAAGGTGGAATTCTGAAAGTGCAAGGACACCCTATCGTGTTCTTTCATTTTCATGCGTTGATTCCGCTGAATCGCCAGGTGTACCTGCTCGCCAAACACGGCACCTACGCCTTGCCACTGCTATCGGTAATGTTTGCCTACGCACCTTATGTGGTCTGCCTAGAGCGATGGAACGATTGGATCCGCACCCAGATGCCCGCTGCCGGCTTCGGCTATTGGCAAGATCAGCCGCTCTTTCCCGGCGCGGCGCTGCTGCTGACGAAGCAGGCGGCAGCGACCTTGCCTCTCCAGTCGATTGCACTAAAGGAAGGCTGGGCGCTCGTTCCAGGTACCCAGGTGCGAATGGCAGCAACCACGGCGTGACGATTCCATGAACTCCTATTCCCCTGATCTTCACGGTTCCAGCGTCCTCATCACCGGTGGCGCAGGATTCATCGGTTCGAATCTTGCGCGCCGCATTCTTGACCTCGGGGGCTCGGTCACCCTGGTCGATAGCTTGATTCCCCAGTATGGCGGGAACCTGGCCAACCTCGAAGGCTTTCGCAAGCGTTTGGAGCTCCACATCTCGGATGTCCGTGATCCCTACGCCATGGATACCCTCATCCAGGGTCACGACCTACTCTTCAATCTAGCGGGTCAGACGAGTCATCTCGACTCGATGCAAGATCCGCTGACAGACCTGCATATCAATGCGACGGCGCAGCTTTCGATTCTGGAAGCTGCCCGAAAACGCAATCCTGGACTGCACATCGTTTTCGCATCGACGCGCCAGATCTATGGCAAGCCCCAGTATTTGCCGGTCGATGAAGATCACCCCATCCGCCCGGTAGACATCAACGGAATCCACAAGGTGGCTGGTGAGGAATACCACCTGCTCTACCATCGCGTCTATGGCATGAGTTGCTCGGCTCTGCGGCTGACCAATACCTACGGTCCGGGGATGCGAGTGCGCGATGCCCGCCAGACCTTTCTCGGGATTTGGGTAAAGCAGATCTTATGCGGCCAGCCGATCAAGGTATTCGGAGACGGCACGCAATTGCGGGACTTCAATTTTGTAGACGATGTGGTCGATGCCTTCTTGCGCGCCGCCCTCAATCCTGAGGCCCAAGGGCGGGTGCTGAATTTGGGAAGCCCCGAGGTGATCAATCTGGCGGATCTCGCGCGAATGATGTGCGAGCTGGAAGGGTCGGGCACTTGGGAATTGGTGCCCTTCCCTTCGAATCTCAAATCGATCGATATCGGCGACTATTATTCTGACCATAGTCTCAGCAAGAAGATTCTCGAATGGGAACCGGTGGTAGGACTTCGCGAAGGTCTGGCGCGTACCCTGGATTATTACCGGAACCGTGGCGCGCACTACTGGGATACGAATCAGTGATCTCCATGAATGACTTCAAGCGGGAGACGGAGTATCTCCTTGCGCCACAGCTGGCGGCCTGCGAAAGGGTCATCCGGTCGGGCTGGTACATCTTGGGCCCGGAGGTTCTCGGTTTCGAGCGGGAATGGGGCATGCAATGCGGCAGCCCGCATGTGGTGGGCGTCGGCAACGGTATGGACGCTTTGGAGATCGGACTGCGGGCGTTGGCGATAGGGGCCGGCGACGAAGTCATCACGACGCCGCTGACCGCGTTCGCCACTGTGCTGGCCATCCTGCGGGCGGGGGCCACCCCGGTGCTCGCGGACATTGATTCCAAGACGGCGCTGCTCGATCTACCCAGCGTGGAGCGGTGCCTCGGCCCGCGTACGCGGGCGGTCATGGTCGTTCACCTATACGGCCAAGCCGCTCCCGTTGACGCTTTTCAAGCACTGTGCGGGGCTCGCAATATTCACCTGATCGAGGACTGCGCCCAGGCCCATGGCGCCCGCTGGGAGGGCAAGCCGGTGGGGACGTTCGGTGCCTTTGCGGGTTGGAGCTTCTACCCGACCAAGAATCTTGGGGCACTGGGCGATGGCGGTGCCCTGAGCACCGGATCTGAATCGATTGCGGCAGCGGCGAGGCAGTTGCGCAACTACGGTCAGTCTGTTCGCTACCAGCATCCGGTAGCGGGCCTGAACAGTCGCCTGGATGAAATGCAGGCGGCCTTGCTGCGAGTCCGCATTCCTCATCTGCAGAAGTGGGTAGGTGCGCGCCGCGAGGTGGCTCGAATGTACACCGACGGCATCCATCACCCGGATGTGAGGCTGCTGTCAATTCCACCCCAGGCAGAGCGCCATGCGCACCACCTCTTCGTGTTGACCTGTGATCGCCGCGACGCCCTCCAATCCCATCTCGCTGAGCGGGGCGTCGAATCGCTGATCCACTACCCCGTTCCCATTCATCACCAGCAGCCTTGCCGGCATCTGCAGCGTGACCCCGAGGGGCTTTGCCGCGCGGAGCAGCACGCAGCGACCTGTCTATCCATCCCCTGCCATCCTTTTCTGAAGCCAGAGGAGACGCAGGCGGTAATCGACGCCGTAAATTCTTTCCCCCAGAGCAGGGCTTGACATCCGTTGGCCTGACCGTCGATCGGCCGAAAATCGCAGAGCATGGGCTAAAGTATCCGCGATTTCGGCCGTAACACTGTGACGGGCTATTGGATCAGCGCCGATTAAGGGGATGGGCATCCTATGTGCCGTCATATTTTCTTTCGTTTGCAGTTGTTGCTCCTGCTGCTGGGCGTGGCCGCCCCAGCCCTGGCCCAGATTTCGCCCGACATTCCGCCGACGATAGGCTTGGCGACCGCCGGCAATGGCCGGGCCACGGTCACCTTCGCTGCGCCGGCATCCAATACCGGTGATCCGATCACCGGTTACACGGTCAGCTCCAATTCGGGCGCGGGTGTCGACAGCAACGCCGGAACCCTGGGTTTGAGCCACGTCGTCACCGGATTGACCAACGGCACCACCTACAGTTTCACCGTCGTCGCCAACACCGCCACACCGGGGTTCGACAGCCCGGCCTCGGGTGCCTCGAACGCCGTCGTGCCCGCCACGGTGCCCGGCGCGCCGATCATCAGCACGGTCACCCCCGGCAATGGCCAGGTCACCGTGGTCTTCGCCGCGCCGGCCACCGGCGGCAGCGCGATCACCGGCTATACCGTCACCTCCACCCCGGCCGGTGCCGGCGGTGACGTCAATGGTGGTAGCACAGGCCTCAGCCACATCGTCGACGGCTTGACCAACGGCGTCTCCTACACCTTCAAGGTGACCGCGACCAATGCCATGGGAGCCGGCGCCGCCTCGGCCGCTTCCAGCGCCGCCGTTCCGGTGACCGTCCCCGGCGCCCCGACCATCGGCACTGCGACGGTCTCGGGCGACGGTCAGGCCACGGTCAGTTTCTCAGCACCCGCCAGCAACGGCGGCACCTCGATCACCGGCTACACAGTCAGGTCCAGCCCGACCAACGGCGCGATCGCCGACAGCAACGCCGGCAGCCTGACATCCCCCCACGTCGTCACCGGCCTGACCAATGGCACGGTCTATACGTTCACCGTGACCGCGACCAACGCAGCGGGCACCGGCCCGGCGTCGGGCGCCTCGAACACCGTTACGCTGCAGATTCCCCAGGCCATCGGCTTTGCCTCCCCGCCGATCCTGACTTTTGGCGGCACCGCCTTCGTCAGCGCCACGGGAGGCGGTTCGGGCAACGCCGTCACCTTCGCCAGCAACACGCCGAGCATCTGCACGGTCTCGGGCAGCATGGTGACGGCTGTGGCTCTGGGGACCTGCACCGTCGCCGCCAACCAGGCGGGCAACGCCAACTACGTCGCTGCACCGCAGGTCACGCAGAACATCATCATCGGCAAGGCGAGCCAGACGATCACCTTCGGCCTGCAGGGCAGACAATTGTTCGGCGCCGCCCCCTTCGCGCTCAGCCCGCTGGCCAGCTCGAGCTCGGGCCTGCCGGTAACCTATACCGCGACCTCGAAATCCGTGTGCACCCTGGCCGGCACGACGGTCACCATCGTCACCACCGGTGCGTGTACCATCGCGGTCAGCCAGGCCGGTGACAGCAACTACAATCCGGCGTCGGTGGTGACCCAGGACATCATCATCGCCCCCGCGAGCCAGACCATCGGCTTCGGCCCGCAGCCGGACAGGGCGTTCAGCACCGCCGCCTTCGCGCTCAACCCGCAGGCCAGCGCCAGTTCCGGTCTGCCGGTGAGCTATTCTTCGCTCACGCCCTCGATCTGCAGCGTCAAGGGCAGCAACGTCACCGCAGTTACGCTGGGCACCTGCACCATCGCCGCCGATCAGGTGGGCAGCGCCACCTACAACCCGGCGCCGCAGGTGACCCAGAACATCCTCATCACCGAGGCAACCCAGAGCATCACCTTCCCGGCCCAGGCGGGCAAGCTGTTCAGCGCCACGCCCTTCGTCCTGAATCCGCTGGCCACGGCGAGTTCTGGCCTGGCGGTCAGCTATTCCTCGGCCAGCCCGTCGGTGTGCAGCGTCAAAGGCAGCAGCGTGACCACCTTGAGCCTGGGCGTGTGCACCATCGCCGCCGATCAGGCGGGCAACGCCAGCTACGGCGCCGCGGCCCAGGTGACGCAAGACATCATCATCAGCCAAGCCAGCCAGAGCATCACCTTCGGCGCCCAGGGCGGCCAGGTTTACGGTGCGGCGCCCTTCGCGCTTAAGCCGCTGGCCACCGCGAGCTCCGGTCTGGCGGTGAGTTACAAATCGCTGAGCGCGAGCGTGTGCAGCATCAGCGGCAACACCGTCACCATCGTTGGTGCCGGCAGCTGTACCATCGCCGCCAATCAGGCGGGTAACGCCAACTATGCCGCTGCGGCGCAGGCGACGCAGAACATCACCATCGCCAAGGCCGACCAGACGGTCAGCTTCGGCGCGCAGGGCCGGCAGACGGTTGGCTCCTTCGCCTTCAACCCGTTGGCAACGACGAGTTCGGGGCTGGATCCGAACTACGCTTCGGCCACACCGAAGGTATGCACCGTCTCGGGCAATACGGTCACCGCGCTGATGGTGGGTACCTGCACCATCAACGCGGGGCAGCTGGGCAATGGCAACTACAATCCGGCCGTCCCCATCGTCCGCGACATCGCCATCGGCATGGGTGCGACGCCGACCTGCACCCTGGTGGCGTCGCCCACCCTGATTCTGGCCGGCAGCAGCGCCGTGCTGACGGCCAGCTGCAATCCGGCGCCCAGCTCCTACCTCTGGTCGACCAACAGCGGCTTCGGCGCGAGCGTCGCGGCGGGCACGGTCTCGCCGACCGTCACGACCGTCTACACGGTGGCCGGGGTCAACGCCAACGGGGCGGGCAACACTGCCAGCGCCTCGGTCGCCGTTCCCCTGCCGGCGAACATCGGCGTAAGGCGCTCCGGCAGCGGCTTTGGCACGGTGACGAGCACCCCGATGGGCATCAACTGCGGCCCTGTCTGCGGCAGCAGTTTCGCCGGCGGTACCCACGTTACGCTGACCGCGACACCCGCCGCGGGCAGCAGCTTCGCCGGTTGGAGCGGCGATTGCAGCGGTGCCGGTGCGTGCCAGCTGACCATGAACGCGGCGCGGGGCGTGACGGCCAACTTCAAGCCGCTGCCCTTCGTCGCCAACACGACGAGCACCATTACGACGACCAGCGCCACCATCGCCACCACGATCAGC
>JAHFRE010000356.1 GCA_023258955.1 Sterolibacterium sp. | reverse complement strand
CTTTCGGGGGAATCAAGGGCTCGGGCTACGGTGTCGAATTCGGCGTCGAGGGACTGAAAGCGATGACCCGGCCGCAGGTGATCAGCGTCAAGAAGTGACTTGCCCGCGCCAGGCCGCCGCGCGACGCTACCAGCGGGGCGTCCGGTATCGCCTTTACGGCGCACTCTCGGTTGCTGTAGAGTGGCGCGCAACCTTTCGCCACGGGGCGCGCCCATGCAGCAGAAAGATCATTGGGAGCAGGTCTATTCCACCAAGCCGGCAACGACTGTCAGTTGGTTCCAAGAGCACGCCAAGCAGTCCCTGCGGCTGATCGCTGAAACGGGTGTTCCGCGGACTGCATCCATCATCGATGTCGGCGGCGGCGCCTCCACCCTGGTTGATGATCTTCTCGGCGAGGGCTACGAGTCGATCACCGTGCTCGATATTTCGGCGGCGGCGCTGAAGGCGGCGATGGTGCGGCTCGCTGACAGCGCGCTTCGGGTCAGATGGCTGGAGGGCGATATCACGACGCTGCAGCTCCCAGAAAATGCTTACGACGTTTGGCATGACCGGGCCGTATTTCACTTTCTCACTGCACCAGAGCAACGTCGCGCCTACGTTCAACGGGTTCTTGCAGCGGTCAAGCCAGCGGGACATGTCATCGTCTCTACCTTCGCCGAGGATGGCCCTCTGCAGTGCAGCGGCCTACCGGTCATGCGCTACAGCGCCGATGCCCTGCACGGCGAATTCGGCAATCCGTTCGAACTGATCAAGCACGAACGGGAACAACATCGAACTCCCTCTGGTGGAATCCAACAGTTCATTTATTGCTACTGCCGCAAGCAAGACGCTTAGTACCGGTTTGGATCGTCGCTACTCAGTCGCCGAGGTCCGGTCAAGAACAGGATAGAAGTTTTGCGCAGCGTGAAGACGCGAGCGCCCCGGCGCTAACGAAAGACGACGGTCTTGTTGCCGTGGGGCAGCACGCGGTCCTCGATGTGATAGCGCAGGCCACGCGCCAGCACGGCTTTTTCGATGTCCTTGCCGTAGCGCACCATGTCGTCGACCGAGTCGGAATGGTCGATGCGAATCACGTCCTGCTCGATGATCGGTCCCTGGTCGAGGTCCGCGGTGACGTAGTGGCAGGTGGCGCCGATCAGCTTGACGCCGCGCTGATAGGCCTGGTGGTAGGGCTTGGCGCCGACGAAGCTGGGCAGGAAGGAATGGTGGATGTTGATGATCCGCCCCGGGTGGGCGGCGCACAGCGCCGGCGAAAGGATCTGCATGTAGCGCGCCAGCACCATGGTGTCGGCGCCGACCTCGTCGAAAATTTCCCCGATCTTGGCGTTCATCGCGCCCTTGTCCTCGCTCGCCAGGTGACGGAAGGGGATGCCGTGCCACTCGACGAAACCGCGCAGCGTCTCGTGGTTCGAAATGACGCAGGGAATGTCGATGGCCAGTTCGCCCGACTGCCAGCGCGCCATCAGATCGTAGAGACAGTGCTCCTGGCGACTGACCAGCACCACGACGCGCTTCTTCAGCGCCGAATCGGACAGCTTCCAGTCCATCTGCATGTCGGCGGCGATGACGGCGAATCGGGCGCTGAACTCCGCCAAGGGGAAGGGCAGGGAGTCGGCCTTGACCTCGATGCGCATGAAGTAACGACCGCTCTGGCCGTCGATGCCGGGATCGGCATGATAGCTCGATTCGAGTATCCAGCCGCCGTGTTCGGCGATGAAGCCCGAGACGCGGGCAATGATGCCGACGCGGTCGGGACAAGACGCCGTCAGGGTGTAGCAGCGATCGCTGTGCATCAGACCTCCTGCCGGGCCGTCCCAAAGGAGGTCTGCGCCCCCGCGGGGGGCAGCGAACGTAGTGAGCGTGGGGGCCGTCTCATACTAGATTCGTCTGCTGGCCTTGGTGATTTCGGCGTCGAGCTGGCCATAGTCCAGGCTCACCGGATATTGGGGAAATTCGCGGATCACGTTCTCCGGCGGCCGGAACAGGATGCCGGCGTGGGCCTCGCCGAGCATCGCCGTGTCGTTGTACGAGTCGCCGGCGGCGATCACCTTGAAGTTGAGACCCTTGAAGGCCTTGACCGCCTCGCGTTTCTGTTCCGGCATGCGCAAGTGGTAGTTGACCAGCATGCCGTCGGCGCCGGTTTCGAGCTTGTGGCAGAACAGGGTCGGCATGCCCAGCTGCTGCATCAGCGGCATGGCGAACTCGTAGAAGGTGTCGGAGAGGATGACCACCTGGAAGCGCTGCCGCAGGTCGTCGAGAAAGGCTTTGGCGCCGGCCATCGGTCCCATGTCGGCGATCACCTTCTGGATGTCGGCCAGGCCCAGCTGGTGCTGGGCGAGCAGGCCCAGGCGGCCCTTCATCAACTTGTCGTAGTCGGGTTCGTCGCGGGTGGTGCGGCGCAACTCCGGGATGCCGGTACGCTTGGAGAACTCGATCCAGATTTCCGGGACCAGCACCCCTTCGAGGTCGAGACAGACGATCTGCACTTTGCACACCCACCTTGGCCGCTGACGATGGGGCGAATTTTACATTGGCGATCAGCCGCTCGGCAGGTTTTCGACTTCGCCCTGCAGCTCCAGCCAGCGCTCCTCCGCCGCTTCGAGCTTCTGCGCCAGTCGAACGCGCTGCGATTGTACCGATTGCAGTTTCGCCGGATCGGCACCCGCGTAGAGCGCCGGATCGGCGAGCCGTGCTTCGAGCGCAGCCAGCTCGCGCGCCCAGGCCGCGATCTGCTTCTCCATCTTCGCCGTCTCCTTCTGCAGCGTCCGCCGCTCGGCAAGTTGGGCCTGGCGGGCGGCTACGAGCTGGACCCGGTCCTCGCGCCGCGCCTGCTTGTCCGGCGCGGGCGCGACGACGGCGGCGCGCTGGCCGGCCAGCCAGGCCGAATAGTCGTCGAGGTCGCCGTCGAAGGCCTGCACCCGGCCGTCGGCGACCAGCCACAATTCGTCCGCCGTGGTGCGCAACAGGTGCCGGTCGTGCGAGACCAGCACCACGCCTCCCTCGTACTCCTGCAGCGCCAGGTTGAGCGCCTCGCGCATCTCCAGGTCGAGGTGGTTGGTCGGTTCGTCGAGCAGCAGCAGGTTGGGCTTCTGCCAGATCAGGAGAGCCAAGGCCAGGCGCGACTTCTCGCCGCCGGAGAAGCGCCCGCAGGGGCTGGTGGCCATGTCGCCGCGGAAATCGAAGGTGCCCAGATAGCTGCGCAGCTCCTGTTCGCGGGTGCGGCTG
>JAHFRE010000145.1 GCA_023258955.1 Sterolibacterium sp. | reverse complement strand
TGCCAGCTGACCATGAACGCGGCGCGGGGCGTGACGGCCAACTTCAAGCCGCTGCCCTTCGTCGCCAACACGACGAGCACCATTACGACGACCAGCGCCACCATCGCCACCACGATCAGCTTTGCCCGCGCCGACGTCGGCAAGTCGGGCGCGGTGTTCATCACCGCCTGGGTGCCGGTCAAGGGCTTGCCGGTGCTGGGCATCACCACCGCCGCCTTGAGCCAGACGCTCAGCGTGACCAACACCCGCGACGATCCCAAGCTCGGCGGCAAGCTGCGGGCTCGGCAGGAGGCGCTCGCCAGCGTCGTGGCGGCGGTCGATCCGACCGCCTTCGTGCTGGTGCAGCTGACCGCTTCGGGTTGGCAGGTGGTGGACAACGGCCAGCTGATTCCCATTTCGACGGGCGTGCTCGGCGACAGCCTGAGCCAGAACCTGCTAAACAACGCCGATCCGAGCAAGCTCGTCGGCGCCCAGTTCTGCGTCGGCTACGGCGCCAGCGCTGCGGACATGATCACTTCCGGACGCATCTATCCCGTGGCGAGCATCCCCGGTAGCGATCCGAGCGTAGTCAGTAGCGGCAGCTGCAACGTCGCCGCTGTCCCCTATACCGGCCTGTGGTGGAACCCGCAGGAGTCGGGCTGGGGAATGAGCATCACCCAGCACGGCAGCACGATATTCGCCGCGCCCTATACCTATGACGCATCGGGGCAGCCGATCTGGTACGCCATGCCCAGTTGCCCGATCGTCACCGCGGGTTCATGCACAGGAGATTTCTTTCAGGTCAGCGGCGGCACTGCGCCAGACCTGCCTTGGAATGGCTCGGGCAAGGCGATCGCGAGCGCCGGCACGGCAACGCTGACCTTCAGCGACGCGGACAACGCCAGCTTCGACTTCATCACGTTGAACGGCGGGCTCGGTCACAAGAGCATCCAGCGGCAGCGTTTCGCCAACGGCACGGCGCAGCTCGCGGTCGATTACACCGACCTGTGGTGGAATCCCGATGAGTCCGGCTGGGGCGTGGCGCTGACCCAGGACCATGGCACCATCTTCGCCACCTGGTACACCTACGACGCCGCCGGCCGGCCAATCTGGTACGTAGCCTCCAATTGTCCTCTGCAAAGCGCTGCCACGGGCAACGGCTGCAGCGGCGATCTCTACCAGGCCACCGGCGGTTCGCCGCTCGCGGCCAACTGGAGCCCGAGTCTGTTCGTCACCAAGGTGGGCAGCCTCAGCCTCGCCTTTTCCGACGTCAACACCGCCGTGATGACCTATACGCTCAACGGCGTGGCAGGCACGCGGGCCATTTCGCGCCAGGGATTCTAGGGAGGCGCCGACTTGCTTTGCGTGGCGCGCTCGGCTAGGCTGGTGCCCGGTTCGCCGCCAGTTGCGAATGGCATTTAGGAATCCGCCGTGCGTTTGCCCATCAGCCGTATTTTCAGCCTCTTGGCGCTGTCTCTCCCCCTCGTCGCGGCGGCGGCGGGGACCGTCACGTCGTTCACCACCGGCTACATCTATCCCTTTGCGGGCACCGGCACGGCGGCCTACGCGGGCGACGCTGGCCAGGCCATCTCGGCCCAGCTGACGGGTCCCTACGGCGTTGCGGTAGACGCCTCGGGCACGGTCTACATCGCCGACAAGGGCAACAACGTGATCCGCGCGGTCGCCGCCACCACCGGCGTCATCACCACCGTCGCGGGCAGCGGCGCCGCCGGCTACGCCGGCGACAACGGGCTTGCCACTGCCGCCAAGTTGAACGCTCCCGCCAGCGTTGCCGTCGACAGCGCCGGAAATCTCTACATCGCCGAGCAGAACAATAACGTGATTCGCATGGTTACGGCCGCCACCGGCGTCATCAGCACCTTGGCCGGCACCGGCGCGGCGGGATATGCCGGCGACAACGATCTGGCGACCTCGGCGCAGCTATCCGGACCGCTGGGCGTTGCGGTGGACGCCGCCGGTAACGTCTTCATCGCGGACACGCTCAACGACCGCGTGCGCAAGGTGGCGGCGTCCACGGGCGTCATCACCACGGTGGCTGGCACAGGCGACCCCGGCTATTCGGGCGACCGGGGACTCGCGACCGCTGCCCAGCTGCAGCTGCCAGCGGGGGTCTTCGTCGATAGCGCCGGCAACATCTATGTTGCCGACTGGTACAACAATCGCGTGCGCATGGTCGCGGCGGCGACCGGCATCATCACCACCCTCGCCGGCACCGGCACGGCCGGCTCTCTCGGCAACAACGGCCAGGCCGTCTCGGCGCAACTGTCGCAGCCGACCGGGGTCACCGTCGATAGCGCCGGCAACATCTACATCGCCGACCTGGGCAACAATCGCATCCGCAAGATCGTGCCCACGACCGGCATCATCACCACCCTCGCGGGTACGGGCGCCTCTGGAAATTCCGGCGACAGCGCTTTGGCCACCGCCGCGCTGCTGACCTCGCCCAGCGGCGTCGCTATCAGCAGCGCCGGCAACCTCTACTTGGCGGCCAGCGCCAACAACCGCGTCCGCTTTGTCGCTGTGGTCATGACGCCCCAGTCGATCACCCCAGCGACCGCGCCGACGCTGGTCGTGGCCGGCACCGGGACGCTTGCCGCGACGGCCAGTTCGGGACTCGCCGTCAGCTTCGCCAGCGCAACGCCGAGCGTGTGCACCGTCAGCGGCAGCACCGTCACCGGCGTCGCGGTCGGCAGCTGCAACATCAGCGTCAATCAGGCGGGCAACGCTACCTACCTCGCCGCGCCGACCGTGACCCAGACCATCGCCGTCGCCGCGGCCAGTCAGACCATCACCTTCGCGGCGCAGGCCGGAAGGTTCTTCAGCCCGACGCCTTTCGTCCTGAGCCCGCTGGCCACAGCGAGTTCCGGCCTGGCGGTGAGCTACTCCTCGACCACGCCGACGGTGTGCAGCGTCAGCGGCGCCAGCGTAACCATGGTGGGCATCGGCCAGTGCACCATCGCCGCCGATCAGGCGGGCAACGCCAACTATCTTGCGGCGCCGCAGGTGACCCAGAACATCGTCATCAGCAAGGTGGCCCAGACCATCAACTTTGGCGCGCAGACGGGGCAAGTCTACGGCTCGGCGCCGTTCCAGCTGTTCCCGCTGGCGAGCGCGAGCTCGGGGCTGACGGTGGTCTATAGCTCGCTGACCACGGCGGTGTGCAGCGTCAGCGGCAGCGCCGTCACCATCCTCGGCGCAGGCAAATGCACCATCGCCGCCGACCAGGAAGGCAATGCGCTGTACAACGCCGCGCCGCAGGCGACCCAGAACATCAACATCGACAAGGCGAGTCAGACAGTCACCTTCGCTGCCCAAGCCAGGCAGACCGTCGGTACCTTCACCTTGAATCCGCTGGCCAAGGCGAGCTCGGGCCTGGAGGTGAGCTATGCGGCGACCACCCCGAAAGTGTGCACCGTCTCCGGCACCACGGTCACGGCGCTGACCGTGGGCACCTGCACGATCAGCGCCGGCCAGACGGGCACCGCCAACTATTACGCCGCGGTGGTCGTTCTGCGCGACATCGCCATCGGTCAGGGGCCGACGCCGATCTGCACCTTGACGGCGTCGCCCTCGTCGATTCTGGCCGGCGGCAATGTCGTGCTCACCGCCACCTGCAATCCGGCGGCCACCTCCTATGTCTGGTCGAGCAACAGCGGCTTTGGCGCCAGTGTCGCGGCGGGCACCGTGTCGCCGACGGTTGCGAGCACCTACACCGTCGCCGGGGTCAACGCCAACGGCACGGGCAGCCTCGCCCGCGTCACCGTGACCATGGCCGTTCCCTGGACCATCACCGTGGCGCGCGCCGGCACCGGCTTTGGCACGGTCACCAGCAGCCCGGCTGGCATCAGCTGCGGCACGAGCTGCAGCGGCAGCTTCGCTGGCGGCACCCAGGTGACGCTGACGGCCACTCCCGCCGCGGGCAGCACCTTCGCCGGCTGGAGCGGCGACTGCAGCGGCGCCGGTACCTGCCTGCTGACCATGAACGCCGCGCGCAGCGTGACCGCCAGCTTCAAACCGCTGCCCTTCGTCGCCAACACCACGACCATCATCACACCGACCAGCGCCTCGATCGCCACCACGATCAGTTTTGCCCGCGCCGACGTGGGCAAGACGGGTGCGGTGTTCATCACCGCCTGGGTGCCGGTGGCAGGCCTGGCGGCGCTGGGCATCACGACCTCGACCCTGAGCCAGTCGATGAGCGTGACCACCACCAACGATGATCCCAACCTGGTCGCCAGGGTGAGGCCGCGGCAGGCGACGCTGGGCAGCGTCACGCCCGACCCCAACGCCTTCGTGCTGGTGCAGCTGACCACGACGGGCTGGCAAGTGGTGGAGAACGGCCAGCTGATTCCCTACGCGACCGGCGTGTTGGGCGATTCCCTGGCGGCGCAGAACATCCTCAGCAACGCCGATCCGAGCAAGCTCTCCGGCGCCCAGTTCTGCGTTGGCTACGGCGCCAGCGCTGCGGAAATGCTCACTTCCGGACGCATCTACCCGGTGGCGAGCATTCCCGGCGCGGATGCGAGCCCGGTGACCAGCGGCAGCTGCAACGTCGCCGCAGCGCCCTACTCGGGCCTGTGGTGGAACCCGAACGAGTCGGGCTGGGGGATGAGCATCACCCAGCACGGCAGCACCATTTTCGCCGTTCCCTTCACCTATGACGCGACCGGGCAATCGACCTGGTACGCATTGCCCAGCTGCCCCATCGTCAGCGCCGGCAGCTGCAGCGGCAAGCTCTATCAGGTCACTGGCGGCAGCTCGCCGGCCGTAGCCTGGGACGGCTCGGCCAAGGCGACCGCCAGCGCCGGCACGGCAACGCTGACCTTCAGCGACGCGGACAACGCCAGCTTCGACTTCATCATGTTGAACGGCGGGCTGGGCCACAAGAGCATCCAGCGGCAGCGCTTCGCCAACGGCACGGCGCAGCTCGCGGTCGATTACACCGACCTGTGGTGGAACCCCGATGAATCCGGCTGGGGCGTGGCGCTGACGCAGGACCACGGCATCATCTTCGCCGCCTGGTACGCCTACGACGCAGCGGGCCGGGCGACCTGGTACGTGGCCTCGAGCTGTCCTCTGCAGAGCGGCGCCGCGGGCTACGGCTGCAGCGGCGATCTGTACCAGGTCTCCGGAGGATCGCCGCTCGCCTCGACCTGGAGCCCGAATATCTCTGCG
Organism: Sterolibacterium sp.; assembly: GCA_023258955.1. Taxonomy (GTDB): domain Bacteria; phylum Pseudomonadota; class Gammaproteobacteria; order Burkholderiales; family Rhodocyclaceae; genus CAIYYX01. Next base: position 4,496 of record JAHFRE010000145.1, on the reverse strand, counting down.
CCCAAGGTGGGCAGCGTGAGCTTCGCCTTCGCCGACGCCAACACCGCCCAGATGTCCTACACCCTCAACGGCGTCGCCGGCACGCGCACAATCACGAGACAAGGTTTCTAGCAACGATGCAAAGTCACATCGGAAGATTCGAGCTCAGACGCGAATTGGGCCGGGGCTCGCAGAGCGTCGTCTATCTGGGCTTCGATCCGTTGTTGCAGCGCGAGGTCGCGATCAAGGCGCTGCACCTGGGAAAGTCATTTTCGACCGCCAACGGTAGCGGCAGGGAAGAGAGTTCGCGCCTGATGGCGGAGGCGCGCGCGGTGAGCAAGCTGTGCCACCCCAACATCGTGCCCATCTTCGAAGCGGGTGAGGAAGGTGGCGATCCCTATCTGGTATTCGAATACGTCGTCGGCCCGAACCTCGACCAGCTGCTGCGCGAGAAAGGACCCTTGCCACCGGTTCGTGCCGCAGAAGTGCTGCAGGGCATCCTCGGCGCTCTGGCAACAGCGCACGAGAAGGGCATCGTCCATCGCGACCTCAAGCCCTCCAACATCCTGATCGATGAATCCGGCCTGCCGCGGGTGATGGACTTCGGCATCAGCGCCAGCGTAAATTCCGGCGAGACGGAGACGAACCTGTTGGGTACTCCCGCCTATATGGCGCCGGAATATGTGCTCAAGGGCCAGGTCAGCCCGAGCTGCGACCTCTACGCGGCAGGATTGATCCTGCTTGAACTGCTGAGCGGACGGCGGGCGATCAAGGGCGACACCGTGCGCGAGATTCTCAAACGGGTGGCGACCGAGCCGCTCGCCCTGCCCAACGACGTCGTCATCGATGAGCGGCTGGGCAACATCATCCTCAGAGCCTGCGCCCGCGACCCGCTCGCCCGCTTCGCCGACGCGGGGCAGTTGCAGCAGGCCCTCAGCGCCTATCTGGGCCAGAGCCAGGCGCTGGGAACGGCCGAGCGCGCCGACGGCTGGGATGAGAAGAAGCAGAGCACCATGGAATTCCTGTTGCGGCGCATGCGCCACAAGACGGATTTTCCGGCGCTGTCCGACTCGGTCAAGACCATCAACCGCATCACCGCGTCGGAGGACGAGGGCGCCAACAAGCTCTCGGAGGTCCTGCTCAACGACTTCGGTTTGGCCAACCGGATCCTCCGCCTGTCCAACTCCGCCTATTACCGCCAGGCTGGTGCCGGGCAGATCAGCACCATCTCCCGCGCCGCGGTCGTCCTCGGCTTCGACGCAATCCGCAACCTCGCCACCACCGCGATGCTGTTCGAGCATTTGCAGGACAAGGCCAACGCCGACAAGCTCAAGGTGGCGTTCATGCGCGCCAACTTCGCCGGATCGCTGGCGCGCGAGATCTGCGTCCGCTCCATGCCGGCCGACGGCGAAGAGGCTTTCCTCTGCGCGCTGTTTCACCGCCTCGGCCAGCTCCTGGCGGTCTACTATTTCCCCGAGGAGATGGAAGAGATCGTCAAGGTCAAGCAACGCAAGAAATGCACAGACGATGCCGCCGCCGCCAACGTGCTGGGCATCGGTTTCGAGGATCTGGGCCTGGGTATCGCCCGCAGCTGGGGCTTTCCCAAAGGCATCCTCGCCAGCATGCGCAAGATGCCCAAGGGCGCATCGAAGAAGCCGGTGGCGCGCGACGAGACGATGCAGGTGATCGCCTGCTTCTCCAACGAACTGTGCGACGCCATCGCCATGGAGACGTCCGATGAGCGCAACCGCGCCCTCAAGGAGGTCAAGCAGCGCTTCGCCAAGAGTCTCGAGCTCAGCGACGAACAGCTGTCGGACATCATCGACAAGGCCTTGGTCGGCATGAGCCAGATCGCCACCTTCCTGCGCATCAATCTGCAGCATAGCCCCTTCATGCGCCAGGCCATGACGCTGACCGGCGGCTCGCGCGCGCACGAAACAGCCAGGGAACTGCTCGAGCGACCGGCTGCCCCGGGCGAAGACCAGGACCTGCTCCTGCCGGAAGCGGGCGTTGCGCTCGATCCGGAGGCGATACTGGCTGCCGGCATCCAGGACATCATGAATTCCCTGGCCGGGGACTTCAGCCTGAAAGAGGTGGTACGCACAACCGTCGAGACCATGTATCGCGGCATGGGTTTCCAGCGCGTGTTGCTGTGCATGCCCGACCCGACGAGCAAGCAGATGGTGGGCAGGTTCGGCTTCGGTTCCGATGCGCGGGAGGTCGGGCCCAGGTTCCGTTTTCCGCTCGATGCCGGGCCGGACGTATTTCATGCGGCGCTGGCCGAGGGCCGGGACACGATGGTGAGCGATGTCGACGACCCGCGACTGGCGGCCAGCGTTCCGGCCTGGTACGTCGAGCTCTTGTCCGCCAAGACCTTCATGCTGCTGCCGCTCGTCAGCCGCGGCAAACCCCTTGCGTTGATCTACTGCGACATGGAGAATGCGGGTGACATGGCCATTTCCGAACAACAGCTGTCGCTGCTGAAGACCTTGCGCAACCAAGCCCTGCTCGCCTTCAAGCAGGCGGGTTCCCGGGAATCCTGACCATGGCCGCTCCAGATATCGAAGCGCTGCTGCTCAAGCTGATATCCTCGGTGACCCTGTTTCGCGAGCTCGAGCGGCGCGACCTGCTGGGGCTGCTGCGCGGTTCTTCTCGGGTCACCTTCGCCTCGGGCCAGCACGTGTTCGAAGAGAAGGCCCACGACGATGACTCGATGTATGTCGTGACCAGCGGCAAGTTTGAAATCTTCAGGCGGGTCGACGGCTGCGATTCGCACATCGCCTACGCCAATCCCGGCGAGCACTTCGGCGAGATGGCGCTGGTCACCGACAAGGCGCGTTCGGCGTCGGTGCGCGCGCTGGAGGATTCGACCGTGCTGCGCCTGAGCAAGGAGAGCATCTTCGCCCAGCCGCGGGTGGCCGTCTGCGTGATGAAGTGCATGTTCACCCTGGTCTCCGAGGAATTGCGGCTGCGCAATGCCGAGGTGCTGCGCCTCGATACCTCGCGTCGCGACAAGTTCGAGGCGGGCACGCGCCAGCAGATCAGGAGCAAGACCAAGGTCAAGTTCGACGAATGGGACGATTTTTCGCTGTGATGCGCTTGCGGAAGCCCTAGTATTTCTCCAGCTCCACCGCCCCGTCCCAACCCGCCGCTGGCGGCTCGTCGCGAAACGCGGCGATGCGTCCGAGAAAGAGCTTGGCGATCTTGTCTTCGGGCAGCAGGACCAGCAATTCCTCGAACAGACGGGTCGCGCCATCCCAGTCCTGGCTGCGAAAGCTGCGAAACGCTGCCGTCGTGGCGGCGATGACCCGCGGTTCATCGCAAGGGGTGAACACCTCCACGGCTTGGCTGCGGCCCTTGACGATGACCCGGTCGACCGGGCGCAGCGCGATCCGTCCCTCGATCGCGCCGGCGGTGGTCTCGCTGACCATGATGCCCGTTCCATACAGCTTGTTGATGCCTTCCAGGCGGGCGGCGAGATTGACGTCGTCGCCGACCGCGCCATAGCCCAGCCGTTTGGCCGAGCCGAGGTTGCCGACCACGGCGTAGCCGCTGTGCACCCCGACCCGCATGTGGATCGCCGGCAGACCTTCGCCGGTGAGATCCTCGCGCAGCTTCAGCATCGCCTGCTGCATCGCGATCGCCGCCGTGGTCGCGTGATAGGCCTGTTCGTCATCGTCGAGCGGGGCACCCCAGAAGGCCATGATGGCATCGCCGACGAACTGCACCACCGTGCCCTCGTGCTCGAGCACGATGTCGGTCATGTCGGTGAAGTGGCGGTTGAGCATCTGCGTCACCTGCTCCGGGGTGAAGGTTTCGCAGAAGGTGGTGAAGCCGGCGAGGTCGGTGAACACCAGGGTGATGTTGCGGCGCTCGCCGGCGAGATGGATGCGCTCCGGATGGGCGATCATGGTGTCGACCACCTGCGGCGAGACGTACAGGGAAAAGGTGCGGATGATCTCCTTCTTGCGCGCCTGCTCGGCGAAGTAGGCGGTGGCGCCGAGACTGACGTACATCAGTGGCACCACCGCCAGCATGGCGCCGGCAGGCACCCACAGCCGCCAGGTGATGAAGGCACCCCACACCGCGGCGCTGAGCAGCGCCGCGATGGCAACCCCCGCGGCGAGGCTCCACAGCGGCTGCCAGCGGCGCATCGCCGCGCCGCAGGCCAGGGTGACCAGGGCCAGCAGCAGGGCGACGCCGCTGTCGGGCAGGCGCGTCGCGGCCTTGCCGCCGAGCACGGTTTCAATGATGTTGGCGTGGATTTCCGCCCCCGGCGTGAGCCAGCCGGTGCTGGCCAGAAACGGGGTGGAGAACAGATCCGCCTGGGCGCTCTCGACGTCGGGAGACGCCTTGATGTCGCGTCCGACGATGACCACCTGATCCTTGAAGAAGCCCGCTGGAATCGCACCCGTCGGTTTGACCAGTTCGTGATAGGAGACGTAGGGAAAGGTGTGGTTGCCCCCCGCGTAGCTGATCAACGATCCGGGCGGGATGCCGAGATTCGGGGCGATTTC
>JAHFRE010000018.1 GCA_023258955.1 Sterolibacterium sp. | reverse complement strand
CGCCGCGTCTGCTTTTTCTTGGCTGCGTACTCGGCGTCACCGAAACTGATCTGACTCATAACCATCCCCCTCCACTATCAACGCATCAGATCACATATTGGCTGACTTGTTCAGACTGTCCCTAACTGATCGACTGAGGCTTCCTTGATCGCTGCATTCGCGTTGGGCTGCTCCAGAACCTTCATAGCCTCACGTGCGTCATGCGAAAGAAACCTCTTCTTCGCTTCCGGATTGGCGAGGATACGAGGAATCTGACGAACCGTATTCAACGGACTGATCTTCGAGCCATGGACCCACTGGGCGAAGTCGTCCATTGTGAAGCCGGCCTTCACGACAGCTTGTTTGACCTGTGGCTTCTGCAATTCAACAAAAGCGCTGAACCTGGAGTAGTCGGGCTGGTTCTGACCAACCAAGGGAATGTAGTGGCTCTGCATATCTTCATAGGCAGCGATGTATTCCTCGATTTCGCGCTTTCTGGCGTTGCCGCCGCAGTAATCCAGAATCTCGTTGATGGAGAGCTTGTTTTCCGTATAGAGCGAATGGAGATACTTGGCCTTTGCGTAGGGGCGCCACTGCCGCGGGCCTACGAGGTGCGCCTGCAAGCGTATCGCGTGCTCACCGTCCTCCTCGATATCGGTGCGAACAATTGAAGGAATTGTGTCCCAGGAACCAGGTGCCTTCTCAGTGGCAAGCTGTCGGTAGATGGAAACGCGGGTGTTTCCTTCAATCACGACAAAGGTACCATCATCACGTGGTGTGACGACGATTGGATTGATCAAGCCCTTGTAGGCGCGGATTGAGGCCTTAAGGCTTGAAAATGTTGTAGATGCACCCTTGTCCTCGTCATCGGGAGCAAATTGCCCTAACGCAAGTTCAATAAAGGTCTGCGGCGGCTCGCCTTCTATTGACTCGAGCGCTGGCGCGACACGTGGGTTACGCAGGTCGAGAATGATGCTTGAAACGGGTAGGTATTGAATTGTGAGATTAGACATATCAAATGGTCCTGAAGACTGGGAGATCCCATTTTACGGTGGTGATGGCTCATGACATGAGCCACAAATACTTCCTTTGCTAACCGCTGCAAGGGCCTATTTGATCATTTTGAAGGGATTGTCTGCCCCAGTTAACGCATCAGAAAGCTCCTTCGCGCCCTTCTCGCTCGATCCAAAATACGCACTTGTCAACCTTCGTTCCCCAAGATTCTTCCTGAACATGGTTGAAATATTGGAAAAGAAATCCGCTGCAGACTTTGGGTCGGTAACCTTTGATCTATCCCAAATTTCGATGAAGGCCTTAGTTAGTGCAGCGAATCCAACAGTCTTTCTTAACAAATATTCTTCAGGTTTTGCCTGCCATTCTTCATTGAATGTGTTTCTGATCGCCGAAAAATATTCGTGAAGTATTCGGGCGATTGTTGCGTCCTTACCTGCAAGAAAGAATTCCCTTAACGGGCACTTGTCATCCTCAGCCAAAGGCTCTCCAGCATCTAAGCGCCGCTCATCATCATCGGGACGTCTCGATATGAGACGAAGAATGTACTTGCTGAAGCTGCCCTGTGAAAGCATTTCGCCATCCATAGTCTTCTTGCCAAGCATCTTTAAACCATTTGTGAACGGACCGTTAGGCCACTCATAGAACGCCTCGGCAAGCTCATGACAAGTTTTCCGAGGGCTGCGGCCATCACGGAGCCCAAAAAGGTCAACAATCAATGATGAGCTGACTCGCCGTTGCGTTCCGTTAATAGTTGAGAATACATATGCCTTATCGTTCGGATTGAGGTCTAGCATGAAGACGACCGGTAGCTCGAAATCCTTTAGGTGTTGCTCGCCCAACGTCTCAATGGCATGCCTCATTCCTAATAGTCTGTGCTGCCCGTCGACAATTTCTCCAATTTTGAAAGGGGATAGCGCATTGAGTGGCTCCCACACTTCGTCTTGATCTGAATCGCCGAATTTGACCTGCCTACCGAGTTTTAGAACCATCTTCTCGTCATCAATAAGAACGCAGTCCTTGTAGGCCGATAGTATTATCGATGTTGGGAAAGTGGCATCATTACTAAGAGCATATTTAGCAATCTTTTCACCTTGCTCTTTGCTATATTCACGCTGAACCCTCTTACGACCCTCTGGACTAAAATCTCGTCTAAGAATGTCCACTACATCTAGCAATACGCCAGCTGTCATAACAGTCATATAGAAGGTCCCAATCGGCTGGGTTACCGATAAGTACGGAAGGACTATGTTGGACATCGCGCCTCTATCCTCGTCTAGAAGTGGTTGCTTTCCTGAGCCTCGTCTATGAGCTTCTTACGGTGTGCTGCTTCCATTAGCTTAATATGCTCAAGTTCTCCAGGAATTTTGCTTATATTACGAAGACAGAAGAGACGGACTCCAAGCCAAATGGCGGTGCAGAGATATGCAAGTTGCACCATCGGCAGCGCTACTGAGTTGTTGCTTTTCTTCGGAGACTGTAGGTAACTGTGCTGCTGCTCGCGCTGAACGGAAGGCTGTGCTAATTGAGGTACTTTCGTTTCTAGTGTTGCCACTTGGCGGATTGGGGTAACTTCGCCCGACTTGTCGTCTGCTGGAACAATGGTACTTGACAGCTGTAGGCCAACTAAGAGCATCCCGATAGCAATACCGGCTATCGCGTACCATCCAGCGTAGCGGTCATAGCTTTCGCGAATTTCATTGACCACATTTTTCCGACGTTCAAGATAGAGGAAGGAGCTTGATGCAGCCAGAAACGCGATAGCAAAAATATACGCACCGGCAGAATCAAATAGTCTTTGAAGTTCTAGGCCAACTGTGGCTCCACTATGTAGTATTCCAACGATAATCGGTATCCAAAGACCCGCCGATCCTGCGACCACGTCAATGAAAATGAAAGCAGTGCGCTCGTCGTGCGCACCCTTCAAAGCTCTATAGAGGCTAGGTTTCGTCTCTTCTTTGTCCATTAATATGAGCGCCATTTAGTTGCAACACGGAATTAGACTGGATAGATGCTACATGGAAAGCACGTGCCTGATCGGACTAGCGTCGCGACGTGTTCGAGGTTCATCGTTTCATTTGACCAAGGCAGTATATTATTGCCGCGCAACCCTGACGGACTTTGTTGTTCCTCGCAAGACCAGAACAGAGACCATCGTTGTACACCATCGCCAACACTGGCTCGCGATCCTCCGTTTGGCAGGCGCGAACTCATGACTCATGAGCCGCCTCTGGCGTCTCCTATGCAAGCTCGCTTATTGTTCGGGAGGCGTTGCGGCACGAGTTCGCCAATTCCTTCGCAAATGTGATCGTCAGCACAGCTGGGAACTGCGGAAACTCGTCCGCATGGTGTATGCCATTTATGAACTGCACTACGTCCGATACCGTTACCATCAGATTGCGGAAAAATGTGATGTGAGCAGGTACTGTAGGAAGCTTTTCCTTCCCACGCGTTAAGAGCGCCGTAAGCGAGAACTGGATATCGATGGCGCTTGCTTCGCTCAGTCCAAGCGCTTCAGCTGCGTGGGTGGCTAGCGTTTGGCGGTCTTTGGGGGGGCAGTCCCGCCATATGCGAGCCAGCTGCGAGACGATGAAGCCGCTTTCTACGGATCCGCCTGGGCGGAACTCGTCGCCGGTTCTCGACTGCAAGCCCTGCCTGGAGCTCGCTATAAGCTCGGCGAGGTTGGCAGGCGCCGAGGCGCTGCTTGCAACAAACGTCATGAACTGATCCGACGCAGTGGGGTCAGACCGCAAAACTGCTTCGAGCCGGTTACACAGGGACTGCTCTAAGCCAAACAGGGCTTTGTTTATTGCTGCCTCTGGGATGTCCTGTGACGCGAGTGAGAGCGTTATGGAGGAAAAGACGCTCGTAATGTTTGCCGTCAACAGCCTTCCTGGCCACAATGGAAACCAATCTGGCAACGAGACCGGCGAGGAGATCTGAGGCACGCCAAGAGGCCGCTTAGACACAAGCACTATGCTGAACTTCTGGTCCTGGATGACTAACTCGCGCCGGTCAGGCGTGAACCAGGCTTCGTTCTCCTGGATTGTAAGGCTCAGGTCGTCGACAATTCCATTTGGATCCATGAAGCGGTCGCGACCTACAGTTGTCACTAGGATCGGCAGGCCCTCAGCGCGCGCCTGAAGTTCGATCGCCAGTTGCTGGCGCGAACCTGGGGACTCTATCCAGAACGCCTCTATGTCTTCAGTCTGCTGTTGATGAAACCTGCGAAGTGAATCTGCGATCGTGGAGGAACTTAGCATGTTCCGACTCCCCTGTCAGGTTACGGTCCCCACTGCCGCCGAGATGCGGGCGAGCAGTGGGATTCTTGCCTTGACCTGTTCATCGGAAAACGCAATGAAGTTGCTCTCCGACGCACTCGCAAGGAAGGAGTCGCTGGTGTAGGAACTCAGGTGGACATCGGTAAGTATCGAAGCCAAGTATTCCTCAACGCTGTCGTGGCTCATCGTAATGCTGCCAGTAACGCTGTTTAATGCCAGATGTCGCAGGAGCTTGTATGCCGCGTGTATCCAAGGGCTATGCTCGACTCCTTCGATTGACAGCGCCTCGCTGGCCGCCGCTCTAAAGTAGTGGTAGTGACGACTCCTTCCAATCGCGCTGAGCGTCAGTCCATGTGTGCCGTACTCCCTAAAGAGTTCCCTGGTTAGGAGTATGTCATTCGGGACGACCTTCTTCGCTATAAGCCAGTCAACGAAGTCCCGAAGCAGGTTGACGGCCAGGAACGGGTGCCCTCCGGCTTCCTCGTAGATGGAATCCACGAAAGATGTGTCGAATCGCAGAGTCTTCTGGAAAGTGCGGCGCACCAAGTCGTGGAACTCGCTGTCGGCCGAGCCGGCCTCGTGGCTAAAGAGCGGGTAAGGCTCCTGCTGGACATACGCGCTGAGCTGGTTCTGGTCCATGAAGATGAAATGCGCGTTGGGCTGTTGCCCAAGGAGGATCAGTAGATTCTCCGTCGCAAACTCCACGAACTGGTCAAGGAGCGGCTGGATGACTAGGTGACGCGCATCCTCGTTCCGTCGGCCCGCTACCCGCAGGCGGCCGAATAGCCGATCATATTCGTCCACGATGAGGATTGAACCGCGGTTTTGTTGCCCCCCCATCGGAGCGGCACGTGTCACGATGGTGCGCAGGAAGTCGCGCGGAAGTGGATTCATCGTATCAAGCGCGTTACAGACCTCCTCGAAGAGTATGCGGCTTGTTTTGTCTCCGCCTGACATCTCACAGCGCTGGAATACGGCATTGCGCTCCGCAACACCGCTTGCGAGCTCGCTTACGCCGGTAGTCTTGCCGCTGCGGCGAACGCTACACCAAAGAATTACACCAGTGCGGGTCGACAGCGTGGTCTGCAAAGCCTTGATGCTCGGCCTCTCAACTCTGAAAAACGTCAAGAGGGTAGGATTCTCGAGAGGGAAGCGCTCTGCAACATTGGTCTTGAGGGGCACGCTTGGCTGGATGACCAATGTATTCTCGTAGAACCGTAGCCGCAGCCGTGAAAGCAAGAAACCTACTGAGTTGCTGCCTTCTTCCGGCATTGCGATGACAACATTCTTGACTTCCTTGGTTGGGAATGTTCCTTTCCAATACGTCGGCGCCGGCTTAGGTGTGACGCATGCTATGTACCCCAGCTTTACCCTCTGGTCAATCTGGTGCTTTACGGCTGGGCCGTCGCCGCCGAGGATGGCTAGCTCGAGCGGCCTCGTGTCGCTGGAGTCAGCCGGCGGTAGCAGCGTAATGTCAATCGACTCATCATTAATGTTGATCATTGCCGAGGTAACGACTACGGCATCAACGCTGCTCATGCTAGATGCATGATCAAGCTCCTGTGCCAGCAGTTGGAGCGGGCGACCCAAGATTGGCGCTATGGTTTTTAAGTCAAAGCTCTCGCCGAGTGAATTAAGATCAGATGCCTCAAGCAGCGGAAGCACATGTACCCAGGTCTTTGCTGTTCGAACTAGGAGTTCGCCTGGGTCCGCCTCTCCAAGGTTCGAGTCTAGGAATCCGACCAGAATGCCACGTAGCATGCGTGAGGTGACCCGTCTCAGCGCGCGGCAGTCTCTTGGCTCAGTGATTCGGGATGATTCGTCTGCGTATATCTCTACAGGCAGTTCGAGGAATGACCGCAGCCCGCCGAGCGACTTAGTCACGGCGGCTTCTTTGGTCGACCAGCTCTGCGACATGACATAGCTAAAGCCCTTAGTAAAGATCCCGACTGAATGGTGCCGGATCTCTATGCTGACCTGCGCAAATGCGGCGTCCGCATTGCTGCTGGACCGCAGCAGCTCTACTGTCTCCGCCATGATTGCCCTGAGCTCGTCCTTGTAGTACGTCGACCACTGAAAAATATGCCACTTGCTGAGCTCGTTGAATCTGTCGCGGAGCGAGGTGATGAAGACTTGCAGAATAGCCGAGTTATCCAGGGTGTCCGTGGAACTTTCCGGCGATCCATGTGCGTCGCCACGGTCGAGCCGGCTCCTAAATGCCTCGCCAAGCATGCGACGTTTCTTGGGCAGGAACCTGTCAATGATCTCAGTGATGGGATCTTGCAGCCGCTTTAGATCGACCTGGCTACACTGTTGGAATAGGCTGACCAGGTTATCAAATGCCGCGTTGACGTGTTGCCGAGATATCAATTCCTCGGCTTCGGCGAGTACCGCCTCGATGGACTTATTCATTTCAGCCCGCCGGGTTCCGTAATGTCGCGCTGCCCCTCAGGCCGTTCACTTCAATAACGTTACTTAACCAGGAGCAATGTCTTCCCTTGCCACCGGGATAGCTGAGCGGAGTTAGAAAATGTCCAGATGAACCACCTGGGCAGCACTGTTGCGAATTCATTCGACAATTTTACATGTGGAAGCAATTTCGATGTGGCTGAAAGAGTCAGTTGTCATGCTTGACCTTCAGAAACACACTCCACAACGGTGGCATGCCCCCCTTCCTTCCTTGATTGGCCGCGCCAGATGACTGAACCACTCCGTTACCAGGCGTTATACCACTGCAGCAATGAAATCCACAGCGCACGAACTGTTGACCGATAGACCCGTCGCTCGGACGTCAGCAATGTGATGAGTTACCGGCCGTCTCTTGGCAGCGATCCCCGGTTCAGCCTATGCCGCTTCTGGCCGACGGCACCATCTGGCCAGCGGCGGCCTCCTGGCACCAGAATTCCCAGCCCGTGCGTACTACCGCCCAACTACCCCGAAAGAAACCGCCTGCTGGGCCTACTGCTGCGTCTTAGGGCTTTGCCCACGCCTTGGGTTCACCGGTGGTGCAGACGGAACATCTCATAACAGACTGTTTTTGTTACATGGACAGGGTCTACCCGCCAAGACCGTTCGCATTTTTCTGTCCCTCGCGAAACCAGAACATTCACGATCACTAACTCGTTTCCGCATCCCTCGCGAAGCCTTGTGCCCCAAGGGGTTCAGAGTTCTGTACCTTTTCCCCGAGGTCAACAGGTTTCGAGAAAAACGGCGTCTAAGACGCCAGAAATGACATTGGCGTGGAGCCGAGGTCAACAGGTTTTTGCCAAGACCCCTGCCAACACTGGCGTTCAGCGGGGTGATGGAAACTGGCGAGAGACCAGTTTCGCTAGAATTCTGGCGGAGACGCAGGGATTCGAACCCTGGATCCAGTTTTTGACCAGATGCTCCCTTAGCAGGGGAGTGCCTTCGACCACTCGGCCACGTCTCCGTTATTGCTGTTCGACAAGTTGCAAACCTTGCGCCCCATTCGTGCCCTCGCCGGACCACCATTGTGCCATCGGCAGAACCGTCCCATCCATCAACTGCTGCGGCGGTCGCTGGCGGGCAACGAAGCAAGAGGGGGTTGATTTTAGCGGAAAAGGCAATCCTAAACAAACCCGACGCGGATAGCTGGCCGCCTGCAAGCGCAGTCAGCTGTGCAAGGCGCCGTGCTCGCGATCAGGGAAGCTTTCGCGCGTCTTCTTGTTCCACTGCAGCCGGTTCGCTGGATAGACTCGGCGCGAGGGGCAGGTAGAACTGGAAGACCGTGCCGCTGCCCACGCGCGAGGCGAATGACAATTCGAATTGCAGCAGGTCGGCCAAACGGCGCACGATGGAAAGGCCGAGGCCCAGCCCCTTGCTGACATCGCGTTCCGGATTGCCCACTTGATAATATTCCTCGAAGATGTTGTCCATATCCTCTTTGGCGATACCGATGCCCGTATCCCAGACCTGAACCAGCGCCCGGTCGCCGCGTCGCCGCACGCCGACCAAAACGCCACCGCTGTCGGTATATCTGATCGCGTTGCCGATGAGGTTGCTCAGCATGCTGCGCAGCAACGCCACATCCGTGAACACCGCCAGACCGCCTACCGGAAAATGCAGCTTGAAGCGCAGGTTCTTCGCCAGGGCGAGGGGTGAAAACACCGAATCGATCCAGTAGAACAGTTCCTCCGTTGTCACGCGTCGCTGCTCGATCCTGACCGCACCCGAGTCGAGGCGTGTGATTTCGATCAACGCGCTCAGGATATCGCGCAGCGATCGTACCGACTCGGCCAGTTTGCCGCTCAGGTGTTCCTGCTTCTCATTGAAGCCCGATTTCTTCAGGGCGTCGTGGAACAAGTTGATGGCCTGGATCGGCTGCCACAGGTCGTGGCTGGCGGCGGCCAGGAATCGCGTCTTTGCCAGGTTGGCCGCCTCTGCCGCCTCCTTCGCGGCGAGCAACTGCCCTTCCTGGCGTTTTCTCGCGGTGACGTCGACAAACGCCCAAAGGGATTCGCCCTTCTCCCGATCCAGCATCGCACCGCTGAGTTCCAGCCAGATCGGCCGCCCGTCCGGGCGCACTTGCTCGATCTGGGCGGCGAACTTCTCTCCCCTTTCGATCAGCGGATAGGCCGCCTCTCCCAGCGCCACATAGGCTTCCTCGCTCCGATAGTGGCGGCGCGCCGGCACCCCGACGGCCGCTCCCGGGCCATAGCCGAAGATCTTCTCAAAACCCGGATTGGCCCAGACGATGGATCGCTGCCTGAACTTGGCGATGCCGACCAGGTCGGTGTCGAGGATCGTCTGTTGCTCGCTGGCGATGCGGCGAAGAGCGGCTTGCGACTTGGCCAGAGCGTCTTCGGAGCGCCGGCGTTCGGTGATGTCGCGCGCCAGCAGGATGAAGCGCCGATTCGGTGCATCGACGCCGAACATGCGCGCCACCGAAAGCTCGAACCAGTGCTCACCCTGGGGTAACGCCAAGGCGTAGGTTCCGCCAACCGACCAACCCGACAACGACGCCTCGCCGATCGCCGACTGGCACACCGCGGCCGCTTCACCGGGCAAGACATCGGAGAAGCACTTCCCCAGGAACTCTGCGGGCGGCACCGCCAGCAAGTCGGCGCGATGGGCGCGGTAGTCGTGGATGCGGCCGTCCTCGTCGACCTCGAACAACAGGTCCGGGATGGCGTTGAGCGCCGCCTCCAGCCGCTCCTGGGTTGCGACAATCTTGGCCTCGTTGACCTTGCGCGAGGTGATGTCCTGAATCGAGGCCATGACGTAGTCGATGGAACCATCGAGCTTGCGATAGCAGGAGATATCCATATTGACGTGGACCGGACTGCCGTCTTTGTGCACGAAGCGCTTTTCGATCGTGTATTGGTCGATCTCTCCCGATAGGATTCGGGCGAATTGCGCCAGGCTCGCCTGCAGATCGTCGGGATGGGTCAGGTCGGTCCAGGTCAACGGCCGCAGTTCATCTGCCGTATAGCCGAGCATGGTGCTCATGCGCCGATTGGCCTTAAGCCAGGTCTTGTCGCTCGAGGTGAAGGCGATGCCGAGCTGATTCGATTCGAAATGGCTGTTGAGCAGCGCTTCGCTGCGCGCCGCCTTCTCCTCCATCTGCATGCGCTCGGTGATGTCCACCACGATCGCCAGGGCGGACGGCCTGCCGTCCCATTCGATGGTGCTGGAGGAAAGCCGCCATTGTCGGATCTCGCCGTCCTTGCGCACCATGCCCACGGTGTACGCCGGCGTCACCGGCTCGCCACGCATGCGGCGCTGGTGCAGGTCCATCACCCAGGCGCGATCGGCGTCGGCGACGAAGGTGAGGAAGGGTTCACCGAGGATTTCCGCCACGGGATAGCCGATCATCTTGGCGGTCGCCGGGTTGACGTACTTGACGCGGCTCTCCTGGGTGATGACGATGCCGAGCGGCAGCTCTTCAGCGAAGCGCCGGTAGCGCGACTCGGAATCCTTCAAGGCCTGTTCGGTCCGCCGGCGGGCCGTCACGTCTTCGATCACCGCCACCAGTCCGCGCTCCCGCCCGCTCTCGTCGTTGAGTCGATTGCCGGTCACGTGCCCCAGGAACTGCGTTTGATCGAGGCGCCAGAAGATGCGTTCCACATCGACGGCCAGGCTCGGGTCGGCGACATAGGCGTCAAGGCGCCGTTGCACCATCTCGCGCTCCCCGGGTGCGGCCAGATTGGCATAGGCGCTGCCGACCAGTTCTTCGACCCGGCCCCTGAACATTTCCGCCATGCGCCGATTGGCCTGCTTGATCATCCCATCGGTGCCGATGAAGCAGATCGCCGCGGTCGTCGTGTCCAGGAGCTCACCGAGGAGGCGTTCGCGTCGGCTCAATATGTCGTTCCGCGCCGCCAGTTCCTGCACGCTGCGGGCTTGGCGCAAACGGTCGCGGCGGGACTTCCACAGCAACAGCAGCGCCGCCAGCATCGACGCCACCAGGATCGCCAGGGTCCAGCGCAGATCGAGATGCTGCTGGAAGCCGCTCATTGCGCGCGCCAGACGATGGGACGCAGGTAGGCGTCGAAGCGCTGCTCCCAGGTCGCGCCGGCACCGTCGCGATGCTCGAGTTCGACCTCCACCGGCAGCGCGGCGAAGCTGGCGCTGCTGACCGACGCCTCGCCGCCGGCGAACAGGCGCGCCTGTTCGGGCGTCAGCGCGGCGCGCCGGATCAGTTGCAGCGGCCTGTCGGCGTCGCCGGCTTCGATCAGCAGGAATTCGTTGATGCGCAGCGCCAGCAGGCTGGTCGACGCCGCACCCGCGTCCTGCAGTTCGATCAGCCTCGCTCCGGCGTAGCGGCGGAAGTCTTCGTAGCCACGGCCGGCGCGCACCTGGTCTGCCGTGCCGAGCGCGAACCACATGTCCTCGATGAAGGGCTCGTAGCGCAGCCAATAGTCCAGCCGCCGCTGCTGGCTGCTGCCCTGGCGCGCGAGGCGCTGAAAGAAGTCGCGGATCAAGCGCTGCTTGAGCCAGCTGCCGACCATCTCCCGCGCCAGATCGTCGGCGGCACCGCGCTCATCGGTCACCTGGGCGTCCCAGGCCGGCCGCTGCAGGTTCGGATCACCGAGCAACGCCAGGGCGGCGTCGAACAAGGGCAGGTGTTCGATCAATTCGGCGCAGCGGGCGTAGCGCCAGAGCAGGCAGGCGATGGCCCGCCGCGACAGCTTCGCCGCCAGCGTCAGCCCCGCCTGGCCCAGGCCCAGCGCCAGCAACTGGGGCAACCTGGCGCGAAATTCCGCGTCGCCGAGCTGCGTCGCCGCCTGCATCAGGGCCAGCACCGCCTCCTCGAGCACCCAGGAGCCGCTCGGGATCGCCAGATCGTCGATCGCCAGTTGCAGCGCCGCGCCCCGGCCCGCGAGCAGCGCTGGTCCATAGCGCTCGCAGGGATGGTCACCGAGCAGATTCTGGTGCATGGAGAGCATGGTGAACCATTCCGGCTTGGTCATCCTGACCCGCTCCAGCTCCGAGTAGCGCCGCGCCAGCCAGGCGCGCAGGACGGCGAAACCCTCGCGCGCGGCGGCGGAGACGCCGTCGCCGTGCAGCGGAAACGACCAATAGCTGCGCAACAGCGCCTGGAAGCACTTCATCTGCCGGCGCGGCTCGGCCAGGCTCTGGGCGCTGGCGAGCAGCTGGTCGCGCAGCCTCGCCGCGGCGAGCAGGCAGTCGCCGTCGGCGTCGGGCGTCGCCACGCCGAGGCAGACGTACTTGAGGTCGACGAAGCGCTCCAGCCTGCCGCTCTTCCGATAGGCGCCGATCGCCGCGGCGATGGTGTCGGCGCCGACGGCGCGCATGGTGGCGGCGTCGTGGTGGCGTCTGACCTGGTCGAGCGCCGTCGCCATGCCCTCGCCCCAGGACTCGGCGGCATCGCCGGCGAGGGCGAGCTGCAGGCGCGAGCGCAGACGATGCAGTTCACCGGGCATGGCGCTTCAACCGTGCGAGCCGCGGCCGACGGGGTCGAGCGGGCAGGTCGAGTCCTCGTCCCAGGGCAGCTCCTGTTCGGCTTCGCGCTTTTCGTTCAACTCGCGAAACTCCAGCCGCAGTTCGACGCGCCGGCTCTCCTCCGCATTGCGCTTCAAGGCGTTGAAGGAGGAACCGCCGACCAGGAACAGGCGGCGCAGGTACTTGCGGTCGGCCTGGCTCAGGGCCCGCTCGGCGCGCGAATCGAGGAGCACGCAGAGCAGGCGCTGCGAGCGTTGCAGGCTGAGGTTGAGATTGAACAGGTAGGAGCCCTCGGCGCTGGCGAAGCCCTCGACCACCACCCGCTTCAACCAGCGTTCGCAGGCGGCGCCGCGGGTCAGCTCGAGCAGGCGCGGCACGAAGCGGCGCAGGAAGGCCGGCCGGTCGCCGCCGAGCTGGTGGCCGCGCTTGTCGAACTCGGCCAGGGCGCCGAACTCGATGGCGCTGTCGTTCAGGACCACGCCCTTGAACTCGGGCTGGGCGACGAGGCTGCGCAGCCCCGCCAGGCAGGCGCCGATGCTCTCTTCACGCGCCTTCTTCTCCGCCTCCAGCCGCTGCAAACCCTGGGTCACCGCCATCAGCGCGACCGCCATGGCCACCAGAAACAGCACCATCAGCGCCGTCATCAGGTCGGAGAACGAGATCCAGAACGGCTTCTCTGCCGGGTCGCGATTCGGCTTGCGCGCCGATGACTTGATGCCGAACACGGCGCTCAGCTGCGCGAGGGCAGCTCGTCGATGGTGTCGCCCAGGTCCTTGATGGCGCCGGAGAGTAGGCCCACCGCCTGCGCCAGCTCCTTGTGGAATTGGCGATTGGCCTCGCGCAGGGTGCGTTCGATGTTCTCGGCGAACGACTGGTGCGAGCGCGTCAGCACCTCGCTGACGCCCCTCAGGTAGTCCTCCGACTGGCGCTGCGCCACCGCCAGTTGGGCGCTGGCGGCCTGCAAGCGGTCCACCAGATCCGCCGTCAGCGAAGCCTCGCGCCGGGCGTTGGCGATGGTGTCCTTGAGCTCGCCGACCATGTGGGCGAAGGCGGCCTGGCTTTGCGCGCAGCCGGCGAGCAGCTCCTGGCTGCTGGCGCTGACCAGGGCCAGGGTCTGCGCCGCCGTTTCGATGTTGGCGGCGGCCTGACCCGCCGCGCCGACCGTCGCCGCCACGCCCGATCCGGCCTTGGCGAAATCGGTCGCGGCGAGGTAGAGCGTGTCGGCACCGGCGTTCATGCCGCGAATCGCGTCCACCGTCACCTGCGCCATGGTGGCTGCGCTCTCATGCAGATGCTGGCTGGCTTCGCCGCTGTGCTCGAGCAATCTGTCCATCTGCCGCGAGAGGCCGCCGACGCTCTCTTCTGCCTGGCGCGAAATGCGCGCCAGCTGCGCCTCGCCGCTCTCCGCTGCCCGCTCGGCGCGCGCGGCGATGGCGGCGACGGCGGCGGTCAGGCTGGCGCTCATCATCTCGGCGGTGCTGCGCCCCGCTTGCTCCATGGTCGCGGTCAGCTGCGCGAAGCGTTCGGCGCTGCCGTTCATCGCCGCCGAGGTCTGGCCGAGCAACTGGTGCACGCGCTCGGTCTGCGACTCGAACTGTTGGCCCTGCTCGCGCGCCTGGCTGGACTGGCGCGCTGAGAAGTCCGCGGCCAGAGCGCGCAGTTCGCCGAGCAGCACGCTCCTGAACTCGGCCACCTGATGCGCGGTGCTCTCGCTGGCGACGACCATCCGTTCCAGGTACTCCTCCCCGGCACCGGCAGCGAAGAAGCCGTCGATCGCCTGGTGCAGCTCCTCCACCTGGCGGTAGAGACCGGTGATCAGCGATTTCTCGATCCAGGTAAACAGCATCGCCAGGGTGATCGCCGCGGCGGAGACGACGAAGGCGTGGCCGACGGCGCTGATCAGCCTGGCCAGCTGCGCCTGGGCCTGGCTTGGATCGAGGGAGACGTCGAAGTTGATCAGACCGATGATCAGTCCGGTGAAGGTGCCGATGATGCCCAGGCCGGTGAGGATGCCCGGCAGGTGCTTGTAGAACTCCGTCTTCAGCGGCGTGTCGACCAGGGCCTGCTCGCTGAAGAAGGTCTCGGCCAGGGTCGTCGCCCGCCAGCGCGGCGTCTTGCCGTCGGGCCCGGCCTGGGCGTGCAGGGTGTCGGCGTATTCGCGCCAAAGATGCGGCAGGCCGGCGCCGTTCATGGCGCGCCGGGCGATCTCCTCGAGCTCGATCGCCGCGACGCCGGAGCGCGCCCGCATCATCGCCAGCGCCTCCAGCGCCGCGGCGAGCCGCCCGGCGATAGCCCGCGCCGGGCGCACGAAGCGCAGCAGGAAGCCGGCGCTGATGGCGGCGAGCAGCGTGCCCACCGCCCATATGTACCAATAGGCGCTCAGGGATTCGAATGGCGAGGTGTTCATGGGGAGGCTCTCATGCGGGCCAGCGCGGCGCGACCGCCGGCGCCAGCTGCCGCTGTGGCGGCATTATAAGAGCGCCGGCACGGTTGCCGCTCGTCTAGGCGCCCAGTCGCTCCAGGTCTTGGACGATGCCGCTGAGCACCGCCTGGGTCTCCTCGCCGCGATCGAGCAGGTCGATCAGGCGCCGCGTATGCCGGCGCACCAGGTCGTCGAGATAGCGTTCCTGGTTGTCGGTCAGACCCAGATGCACGAAGGAGTTCATCAGGTCCTCCTGCAGCTCCTGGGTGATCTCCGTCGCCTGGGTCCGCTCCGCCTGCTGCGACTGGCTGAGCAGGCCGATGGTCGAACGCAGATTGTTGAGCATGGCGAATATGCCGCTGCGTTTCTCGGCGTTGGCCAGTTCGGTGGTGATGCCCTGCAGCCGCCCGTCGGCGCCCTGGCAGGCCATGGCCAGGTTGTCGCGAATGCGGCCGCACAAATCGGCGTCGGCCAGCGGCATATTGGTCACCATCACCGTGATGCGATCGAAGTTGACCACGCTCTTGTTGCGAAACTCGAACTGGCGTCCCAGGGTCCGCACGTGGTTGACGATCGACGCTTCCAGCGGGCTGGCCTCGCCCGCCTGGCTCATGGTCAGCTCCTGGCCGCCGACCCGGGTCTGCACCGCCCCTTCGAGGCGAAAGTTCTTCAGCAGCTGCTGCGTCGCCTCGCAGACTTCGCGCCCATCGCCGCAGGCGATCACCTTGCCGAGAAACTGCAAGACGATGCCGAACTCGTCCATGCTGGCGAGCACCATCGAGGTCAGCTGTTCGGCGGTCTGCACCTGCTCAACCAGGTTCTTCTTCTCGTCGGTCACCTGCTGCGCCACCTTGATCTTGCGCTGCAGCTCGGTGATATCGACCGGTTTGATGACGAAGTCCACACCGCCGGCGTCGTAGCCCGCCAGGCGGTCCTCGATGCCGTCGTGGGCGGAGACGAAGATGACCGGAACATCGCGCGTCTGGCTGTCATCCTTGAGCGCGCGGCAGAAGGCATAGCCATCGACGCCGGGCAGCGAAATGTCGAGCAGGAACAGATCCGGTCGCAGGTCGGGCAGACGCGCCTGGCATTCTTCGGCAGAGACGAAGGCCTCCACCGCGAAGTCGTCCTGCAGCGCCATGGTCAGCGCCTCACGCATCACCTGATCGTCCTCGACGGCAAAGATCTTGTACGTCATTGATCATCTCCCCCAATGCCTGGCCGGGCTCATGCCGCCGCGCCAGGCATTATGGCTGAGAAAGCGGTTTTTGCGGCTGACACCAGAGCCTGACGAATTCGTCGGCCGGACAGGGCCGCGAGAACAGGTAGCCCTGGCCGTAGTCGCAGCCGGCGGCCAGCAGCAATTGGCGCTGCTCCTCGGTCTCGACGCCTTCGGCGATCACCTTGATGCCCAGCTTGTGGGCCATGACGATGATGGCCTCGGCGATGGCCTTGTCGCCCGGATCGGTGGCCAGGTCGCGGACGAAGGACTGGTCGATCTTCAGGTAGTCGATCTGGAACTTCTTCAGGTAGGACATCGCCGAGTAGCCGGTGCCGAAGTCGTCGAGCGACAACGGCATGCCGGCGTTGCGAAACAGCACCAGCTTGTCGGCGACCTCGGGCCGGTCGTCGAGCAGCAGGCCCTCGGTGATCTCGATGTTGATGCAGCCGGGCGGCAGCTCGAGCTCTTTCAGGTAGTCGAGCCAGGTCTCCTGGGTGTTGCCGCTGAAGAACTGGCGCGGCGACTTGTTCACGCTGACCTGGACCAGGCCCTTGGACGAGTACTGGGTGCCGCCGGCGAGGTGCCAGCGCTTGACCATCTTCGCCGACTCGCGGAATACCCAGTCGCCCAGTTCACCGATCAGGCCGCTGTCTTCGGCCAGGGCGATGAACTGGCCCGGGCCGATGGCGCCGAGCTCGGGATGATTCCAGCGCATCAGCGCTTCGGCCTTGACGATGCTGCCGCTGGCGAGGTCCACGATCGGTTGGAAATGGACTTCCAGCTGGCCGGCGGCCAAAGCGCCGTGCAGATCGTTGGACAGCTGCAGCCGCCGCTGCGCCGTCTCCTGCATCGAGCCGGTGAAGTAGCTGAAACGGTTGCGGCCGGCGGCCTTGGCCGCGTACATCGCCTGGTCGGCGTGCTTGAGCAGCGACTCCATGTCGGTCGTATCGCTCGGATAGACGGTGATGCCGATACTGCCGGAGATGTACGCCGTCTCGCCCTGCAGTTCGAACGGGGTGGCCAGCGCCGCGAGCATCTCCTGCGCCACCTCGCCGATGCGATCGGTATCGGCGAGGTCGGACATGATCACCGTGAACTCGTCGCCGCCCAGCCGCGCCACGGTGTCGGTGGTGCGCACGCATTCGCAGATGCGCCGGGCCGCCTCGACCAGCAGCGTGTCGCCGGCCTGATGGCCGAGCGTGTCATTGACCTCCTTGAAGCGATCGAGGTCGATGAACAGCACCGCCAGATAGACGCCGGCGCGCTGCGCCTTGCGCATCTCCTGGCGCAGCCGGTCCTGGAACAGGCGCCGATTGGGCAGATCGGTGAGCGGATCGTAGTTCGCCTGGCGCCAGATGGTCTCCTCGGCCCGCTTCTTTTCGGTGATATCCGAAAACAGGGCGATCCGCCGCAACACCTTGCCGTCGGCATTGTAGAGGGTGTTGATCGACAGCCACTCCGGATACTCCTCGCCGTTCTTGCGCCGGTTCCAGATCTCGCCGGCCCAGGAGCCGGTATCGTTCAGCGAGCGCCACATGGCGGCGTAGAAGGCCTGGTCGTGGCGACCGCTCTTCAACAGGCGCGGGTCCCGGCCGACGGCCTCGAAGGTCGTATAGCCGGTGAGCCGAGTGAAGGCCGGATTGATGGCGATGATGCGATTGTCGGCGTCGGTGATGGTGATCGCCTCGCCGATTGCGTGGTGCACCGAAGCGGCGATCTGCAGGTCGTCTTCGGAGCGCTTGCGCTCGGTGATGTCCAGCGTGTTGCCGAGGTAGCCGCTGACCGTCCCGCCGCCGTCGCGCAGCGCCACGGCGCTGGCCTGCACCCAGCGCACGTCGCCGTCCGGGTGCAGGTAACGATGGTCGAGCGAGAACTCGTAGCCGGTGGCGCGGGTCTGTCGCCAGGCGGCGCTGACGGCGGCGCGGTCGTCGGGATGGACGGTCAGCGTCCAGCCCTGTCCGACCGCAGCAGCGGCGCTCAAGCCCGCCATTTCGCACCAACTGGGATTGACGTAGAGACACTCGCCCTCGCTGTCGCACTGGAAGATGCCGACCGGCGCGTGGGTCGCCACCTGGCGGAAGCGCTCCTCGCTCGAGCGCAGTTGCGCCACCCGGTCCTTGATCAACACCTCCAGCTGGGCACGATCGCGCTCCAGTTGGCGACGCTGCCGATACAGTTCGCAGAACACCCGCACCTTGCTCAACAGCACCACCGGTTCGAAGGGCTTGATCAGATAGTCGACCGCGCCCAGCTCGTAGCCCTTGAACTGCAACTGCAGCTCCTTCATTCCGGCGGTGACGAAAATGATCGGCAGGTGGCGGGTCTTCGGGTTGGCGCGCATCAGCTCCGCCGTCTCGAAGCCATCCATGCCCGGCATCTGCACGTCGAGCAGCACCAGCGCGAATTCGCGCTTCAGCACCCAGCGCAGCGCGTCGTTGCCCGAAGCGGCCTTGACCAGATCGAAGCCGTCGTCGGCGAGCACCGCCTCCAGCGCCAGCAGGTTCTCCGGGCGGTCATCGACCAGCAGCAGGGCCACCGGCTCAGACATGGCGCGCTCCGCGGCCGCGCTGGGCGAGCCGCTGCAGGGTGGCGGCGATCTCGGCCAGGGGCAGCAGATAGTCGGGTGCGGTCGCGGCCAATGCCGCCGCCGGCATGGCGCTGGCCTCGGCGTCGGCCGGGTCCTGGACGATCGCCACACCGCCGGCGGCCTTGATCGCCGCCAGGCCGCGGGCGCCGTCGGAGTTGGCGCCGGTGAGCACCACGCCGATCACCGCCGGCCCCAGCGCCAGCGCCGCCGACTCGAACAGGACGTCGATCGAGGGCCGCGCGAAGCTGACGTAGCCGTCGGTGGCCAGGGTCATCAGGCCGTCGCGCTGCACCAGCAGATGGTAGTTGGCCGGCGCCAGATAGGCGCTGCCGGGGAGCGCGCGCTCCAACTCGTCGGCCTCCTTGACCCGGATGGCGCAGCAATCGGCGAGCAGGCGGGCCATGCCGTCGCCCGATTCCGGCGCCAGGTGCTGGACGATCAGCAGCGGCAGCGGGAAGTCGGCGGGCAGGCTGCCCAGGAGCAGCTTCAGCGCCTGCAGGCCGCCGCTCGAGACGCCGACGGTCACCAGCCCGACCTCAGACATAGCGCTTCCTGTAGATGCGCATATTGGGCACCAGTTCCTCGTAACCTGTGGCCAGCGCCCGCCGCTCCAGGCTCTCCTTCATTCCCAGGCAGAGAAAGCCGCCGCCAGCCAAGCTGGCGTCGAACAGCGCCAGGCAGCGTTCCTTCAGCGCCGGCTTGAAGTAGATCATGACGTTGCGGCAGAGCACCAGGTGCATTTCGCCGAATTCGGCGTCCGCCGTCAGATTGTGCGGGGCGAAGACCACCGCGCTCTTCAACTCGGCAGCGAGGATGGCGCGGTCGTAGCGCGCCGTGTAGTAGTCGGCGAAGGAGGCGCGGCCGCCGCTCTTCTGGTAGTTGCGGGTGTACTTCTGCATCTCGGACAGACGCAGCACGCCCTCCGCCGCCGTGGCGATCACCGCCTCGTCGATGTCGGTGGCGTACATGCGATAGCGACCGGCCATCCCCTCCTCGTTGAGGACGATGGCCAGCGAATAGGCTTCCTCGCCGGTGGCGCAGCCGGCGTGCCAGATCTTGACGAAGGGATAGGTCTTGAGAAAGGGCACCACCTGGTCGCGCAGGGTCTTGAAGAAGGGCGGGTCGCGGAACATCTCGGTGACATTGACCGTGATGCCGCGCAGCAGCGAGACGAACAGCTGCGGGTCGCGCAGCAGCTGCGACTGCGCCTGGGAGAGGGTCTCGAACGGCGACTCGGCCAGCCAGTGGGCGAGGCGGCGGCGGATCGAGGCGTCGGCGTAGTCGCGGAAATCGTAGCCGTAGACCTGGTGTACGCCCTCCAGCAGCAGGCTCACCTCCACGTCTTGCACCCGGTCGGCGGCCTCGTCCATGGCTCACTGCGCTCCCTGGAACAGCCAGACGCGAATCAGCGACAGCAGCTTGTCGACGTCGATCGGCTTCGCGATGTAGTCGCTGGCGCCGGCGGCGATGCACTTCTCGTGGTCGCCCTTCAAGGCCTTCGCGGTCATGGCGATGACCGGCAGCTTGCGCCAGCGGGCGTCCTGACGCAGCGCCCGCATCGCCGCGTAGCCGTCCATCTCCGGCATCATGATGTCCATCAACACCAGGCAGATGTCCGGATGTTGCTCGAGGCGGAGCAGGGCTTCGCGGCCGTTCTCCGCCTCGATCACCTCCATGCTCTTTTCGGCCAGGGCCGACGACAGCGAAAAGATGTTGCGCATGTCGTCGTCAACCAGCAACACCTTGCGCCCCTCGAGCATCGACTCCTTGTCGAGCGAGGTGCGGATCATGCGCTGTTTGTTCGGATGCAGATTGCTCTCCACCAGGTGCAGGAACAGCGTCACCTCGTTCAACAGCCGTTCCGGACTCTTCGCGCCCTTGATGATGATGCTCTCGGCGAAGTGGCGCAGCCGCCGTTCGTCCTGCTGCGACAGATCGCGACCGGAATGGATGATCACCGGCACGCGCCGCGCCGCCTCCATCTCCTGAATGTGTTCGAGCAGCTCGAAGCCGGACATGTCGGCCAGGCCCAGGTCGAGTACCAGGCAATCGAAGCTCTCGCGGCGCAAAGCCGCCAACGCCTCGGCACCGCTGGCGGCGAGGCTGATGTCCACGTCCTTCTCCTCGAGCAGGGCGACCATGCTCTTCGCTTCGTCCGCATCGTCTTCGACGATCAGCAGGCGCTTCACCGACTTGGCGATGGCCCCCTCGATGGCGGTGAACACCTCGTCCAGCCGCTCGACGCTGGCCGGCTTGGTGGCGAAACCGATCGCGCCCATCGCCAGCGCCCGCTGCCGGTCCTCCAGGCAGGTGATGAAGTGCACCGGAATGTGGCGGGTCTGCGCGTTGTCCTTGAGGCTGCGCATCACGCCCCAGCCGTCGATGTTCGGCAGCATCACGTCGAGGACGATGGCGCTGGGCAGGAAGCGCTCCGCCAGGGCGATGCCGCTGCCGCCTTCGCCGGCGACCAGGGCCGCGAAGCCGCGCTCGCGCACCATCGCGACGAGGATCTTGGCAAAGGCGAGGTCGTCCTCGATGATCAGAATCGCCTTGTCGCCGGCCTTGAGCTGTTGCCGGTCGTCGGGCAGGGGCGAGGCCGACAGCTCTTGCTCGAGCGCCTCAGCCGGCGGAGGCGGCGGCGGCGCGCGCCGCCGCGGCGCTTCTTGCGCCACGTGTTGCTGCGGCAGCACCGCCTGCGGCAACACCTCCTGCGCGGCTTCCTCCTGCGGCGCCAACGGCAGATAGAGGCTGAAGGTGCTGCCCTTGCCCTCTTCGCTGGCGACCACGATCTCGCCAGCCATCTTGCGCGCCAGCTCCAGCGAGATGGACAGGCCCAGCCCGGTGCCGCCGTACTTGCGGCTGACCGAGCCATCGGCCTGGTGGAAGGCCTGGAAGATCAAGTCGAGCTTGTCGGCGGCGATGCCGATGCCGCTGTCGCGCACCACGAAGGACACGGCCGGCACCGCCAGCGGATTGTCGGCCGCGGCCGGCGCGACGCTCAGGCTCACTTCGCCCTCGCGGGTGAACTTGAAGGCGTTGGCCAGCAGATTCTTCAGGATCTGGTGCAGGCGCTGCTCGTCGCAGCGGTAGAGCGGCGGCAGCGCCGCATCGAGGCGCACCACGAAAGCGATCTCGCCCTTGTCCGCCAGCGGCTGGAACAGCGAGAGCAGCGCATCGCCGAGCTGGCGCAGCGGCAGCTCGCTGTAGGTGAGCTGCAAGTGCCCCGACTCGACCTTGGCCAGGTCGAGGATGTCGTTGATCAGATCGAGCAGATCGCGCCCGGCGCCGTGGATCGTCGCGGCGAAGTCGACCTGCTTGGCGCTGAGGTTGCCGTCCTTGTTCTGCATCAGCAGGCTGGAGAGGATCATCAGGCTGTTCAGGGGCGTGCGCAGCTCGTGCGACATATTGGCGAGGAACTCCGACTTGTAGGTCGAGGTCCGCTGCAGTTGCTCGACCGTGTGGCGCAGCTCCTCGCCCGCCGCTTCCGCCTGCTGGCTCTTGATGCGGATCTTCTCGCGCTGCTGTTCGAGCAGTTGCGCCCGTTCCTCGAGCTCCTCGTTGCTCTGCTGCAATTCCTCCTGCTGCACGCGCAGCTCCTCGGACTGGCTCTGCGTCTCCTCGAGCAGGGCGGCCATGCGCCCGTGGGCGATGATCGCGTCGAGTCCGGCGCCGATGTTCTCGCGCGCGGCGTTGAGGAAGGTGGTCTGAATGTCGCTGAGGCCGGCGAGCAGGCCGATCTCCATGGCGCCGATCAGGCGGTTGCCGCGCAGCAGGGGCACGCCGAGCAAGACCTTGGGCGGCGAGCTGCCCAGACCGCTGCCGATCGCCAGGTGCCCGGGAGGGACCTCGTTCAGGCTGAGCAGCTTCAGCTGCCGCACCGCCTCGCCGAGCAGTCCCTCGCCCAGGCGCAGCTCCTCCAGCGGCAGCTCGCCGCCGCCGAGGCCGTAGGTCGCCGTCAGCTTCAGCCGCGCCGCCATCTCGTCGAACAGGTACACGGCGCCGACGCCGCCGCCCAACGCTTCGACCACGTAGGCGAGGCAGTGCCGCGCCACCTCGGCGCTGTCCTGCTCCTCGCGCAGGATGATGTTCAAATCGTTGCGGCAGTTCTTCAGCCAGTCGCGGTTGCGTTCTGCGGCGCGCGCCGCGCGCAGCGATTCGAGCATCTGCTGCAGCGCCGCGTCCAGCGTCCGCTGCACCTCGGACAGTTGCAGCGCGGCGCGAATCAAGGTGCCCACCTCGTCCTTGGGCAGGGCCTCGCGGTCCACCTGCAGCGGCGCGGCGACGACGATCTCCTGGCTGAGGTCGCCGGCGGCCACGGCTTGGGCGATGCGCAGCTTCTCGTCGCTGCCGCGCACCAGGTCCTGCACGGTGGCAGCTGCCTGGCGCAGGGTGCGGCGAATGCTGCGCGCGACCAACAGGGCGACGACGACGCTGGCCACGACCATCGCCAGCAGCGCCCAGAGGATCTGGTGCATGGCGCTGCGGCTTTGCGCCTCCGATTCGGACTTGTAGCGATCGGCGCGCTGGGCGGCAAAGTCGGCGACGTGCGTCACCTCGGCCAGCAATTGCTCGGCCAGCGCCGCATCGCGTTCGCCGTTCTGCGCTTGCGCGTCGCCGCTGCGCCCGGCCCGCGCCAGCTCGACGGTCTTCTCCCGCGCCGAGGTCCACGCGTCGAGCGCCGCCCGCACCGCAGCCACTTCGCGCGGATCGCCGAGGTAGCGGGCGCGCACCAGATCCATGTTGGCTTCGATGTCCGCCGCTACCTTCTGCAACCTGTGCTGCAGGGCGTCTTGCTCGGCGGCGTTGCCGCTGGTGACCAGGATGCCGGTGAGCCGCTGCGCGTCGAGCACGTCGGCCTTCACCGTCAGGATGCTGCGCGCCACGGTGAACGGATGGTCGAGGATGTCGGCGGTCATCTGCGACAATTCGGCGGCGTTCCTCGCCGCCACCAGGCCGAGTGTCAAGGCGACCAGCAGCAGCAAGGCGTAGCCGAGAACGACGCGATTGACTATCTTGGTCTGGCTGAACATTTTACCCCTGTCCCCTCGGCTTGCCTGCGACCGGCAAGATCGGTAGCATCCTTTCTAGCGAGCGAGCATTATAACTTTCGAGAGATTATGCGGCCGCCAATTTTGAACCCTCCGGAGCGGCTCCGCGCCGGCACTCCAGCCAAGGAAGAAGAGCAGAGCAAATGGCGCAGAACAAGCCTCCCGGCGCATACGCCGGCCCCAGCTTCGCCCTGCTCGAACTGCTGGGGTTGCTGCTCGACGGATCTTCGGCGCTGGTCGGCCTGAAGGACCTCGACGGCTACTACGTGTACGCCAATCGCGAGTTGGAGAGCTTGTGGGGACTGCCGGCGGGCGGCATCGCCGGCCTCTCCGACGCCGAACTGATGTCCGATGCGGTCGCTGCCCAACTGCGCACGCGCGACCGCGAGGTGGCCGAGAGCGGCAGACCGGCGCGGTCCTTCGATCGCTTCGTGGTCGCCGACAAGGAACTCGAGTGCGCCACGGTGCGCTTCGCCTATCCCGGCGACGATGGGCGCATCCTCGGCACCGGTTTCGTCGCCATCGACATCCGCGAGCACCAGCCGTGGAGCAACGCGCCCGGGGGCAGCGCCCTGGCGAGCGCCCAGCGCACCATCGCCGACCTGACGCGGGCGGTGGAGGACCTGAAGCTGCGCGCCACCACCGACCGCTTGACCGGCGCCTTGAACCGCGGTCGACTCGAGGAAAACGCCCAGTTCGAATTGCTGCGCTTCGAGCGCTATGGCCATCCGGTGGCCATGCTGTTCATCGACGTAGACTACTTCAAGCGGGTCAACGACGAACACGGCCACCCCGCCGGGGACCGGGTGCTCGGCGCTGTCGCCGACGTCCTGCGCCAGTGCATGCGCACCACCGACCTGCTCGGTCGCTGGGGCGGCGAGGAGTTCGTGCTGCTCCTGCCCAATACCGGACTGACCAGCGCCCGCTTGCTCGCCGAGCGCATCCGCGCCACCATCGAGGCGCACGACTTCGGCGAGGTCGGCCGCATCACCGCCAGCTTCGGCGTCGCCGAGTGCCAGAAGGGCGAGTCGCTGGAGACCTTGGTCGGCCGCGCCGACGCCGCGATGTACCGCGCCAAGAAGGCCGGCCGCAACCGCGTCGACATCGACCTGTTCAACCCGGGCAAGGAAGGCACGGCCGATCACGTCGCCGCGCGTTTCGTGCACCTGGTCTGGCACGACGCCTACGCCAGCGGCGACGCGCGGATAGACCTGCAGCACCGCGCCCTGTTCGAGTTGGCCAACAGCCTGATCACGGCGGTCATCGAGGGCCGACCGAAGGAGGAGATCAGCCCGCTGGTGCAGGCCCTGCTCGACGAGGTGGTGAGTCATTTCGGCAGCGAAGTGGCCATCTTGCGCAAGCTCGGCTACCCCGGCGCCGAAGAGCACGCCGCCATCCATGGGCAGCTCCTGGCGCGGGGCGTGGCGCTGGCCGAGAAGTTCGAGCGCGACCAACTCGGCATCGGCGAGCTGTTCAGCTTCCTCGCCTACGATGTGGTGGCGCAGCACATGCTGGCCGAAGACCGCAAGTTCTTCCCCTACCTGCCGAACAGGCGCTGAGGACGAACGGCGGCGCGCCAGCGACGCCCTGATTACGAAGGCATCGCGCTTCCCCGGAGAAGGTCTTCCCACCGGAGCCGATTTCGTCGATAATACCGACAGCATATGTCCTCGGTATAGAGCGCACCATGCAAACGCTTTCGGCCATGATCTCCTGGCATCGCCGCCTTGGTCTCAGGACGCGCATCCTGATGCTGATGCTGCCGCTGTTGTTGCTGCCGCCGGTGGTGGTGTTCGAGCCGGCGGCCTATCTTTGGGCGGTGCTGCTGACAGCGATCTTCGTCGCCATGCTGCAACTGGTGCTGCGCCGGGAGCTGGCGCCGCTGGCGGACGCCACCGCGGCGATGACGCAGATGACCGCCGGCGACGCACCGTTCGCGCCCCTGCCCGCGGGCGGCGCCGGCGAGATTGCGCAACTGATCGCCGGCTTCAACAGCCTGGTCGCCTGGCGCGCTCACGCCGAGGAAAGGCTGGTCGCGCTCAACGCTGAACTGGAGCAGCGGGTTCTCGAACGGACGCGAGCGCTGTCCGAGTCCAATCAGGCGCTCAACCGCGAAGTGGCGCAGCGGTGGACGGCCGAGACCCAGGCGATGCAGCTGGCCGAGCGCTTGAAGGGCATGGCGCAGCGCTTCGTCCAGATCGAGGAAGCGCAGAAGCAGCGCCTGGCGCGCAACCTGCACGACTGCGTCTCGTCGAGCCTGATGGCCATCGGCCTGTCGGTCGGGCTGGTGATGCGCGACCTCGAGCAGAAGAGCGCCGACGCGTTGCGCGTGCGCCTCGCCGACGTGGCGACACTGGTCGAGGAAACCATGGTCAGCGCCCGCGAGATCAGTTCCGATCTGCGTCCGGCCAGCCTCGACTACGATGGACTCTACGCCGCGCTGGAGGACGCCGCCAGGAAGACGGAAGCGCGCACCGGCCTCGCCGTCGAGCTGCACTGCCCGGACAAGACCCTGCGCCTGGCGCCGGAAAAGGAGACTGCGCTGTTCCGCATCGCCCAGGAGGCGCTGATGAATTGCGTCAAACACGCCCAGGCCAGTCGCGTCGAGGTGAGCCTGAGCGCGAGCGCTGGACGGGTGATTCTGCGCGTCGAGGACGACGGCGTCGGCTTCGACCTGGTGGAGCCGGCGAAGCGGGGCGGACGCTCGCCGGGACTGGGACTGCTCGGCATGGGCGAGCGCGCCCAACACGTCGGCGGCGAGCTGCGCCTGCAGTCGCGGCCGGGACTCGGCACGCGCATCGTCGTCGATGTGGCGGCGTCTCTGGTGTGAGGCGGGGCGCCCCATGAACCGTCAGGAGAGATTTCCATGCCATTGCGCGTCATGATCGTCGACGACCACACGATTTTCCGCCGGGCCCTGGCGGAGATGCTCGCCGACACCCCCGGCATCGAGGTGGTGGCCGAAGTCGGCGACGGCGCCGAAGCCGTGGCGCGCGCCGCGCAATGCCTGCCCGACGTGGTCTGCATGGATATCAGCATGCCGCGGATGAGCGGCATCGAAGCGACGCGCCTGTTGCTCGAGGCACTGCCTGAGCTCAGCGTCATCGGCCTTTCGGCCTACGCCGAGGAGCACCTGATCGGTGACATGCTGGCGGCGGGCGCCTGTTCCTACGTGACCAAGGAGATGGCGGCGACCGATCTGTTGCCGGCGATCGAAGCCTTGGTCGCGGCGCGCGTCCGGACGCGACCAGGAGAAGGCTAAGCTGCCTAGAAGCGGTGCCGGATCTCGTGCCCCGGCGGCGCAGGATCGACGTCGGCCGGACACTCGACAGCCCGCCAGCGCCGGTGCAAACTATGCCGCACGCCTAGGCCTCGGAGAATCCCATGCTCAAACTGAACATCAACGGCCGCCCGCACCAGGTCGACGTCGAAGCCGACACGCCCCTATTGTGGGTGCTGCGCGACCAGCTGCAGCTACTCGGCACCAAGTACGGCTGCGGCGTCGGCGAGTGCGGCGCGTGCACCGTGCACGTCGACGGCGAAGCGACCCGCTCCTGCATCACCCCGGTGTCGGCGGTGCTGGGCAAGAAGGTGCGCACCATCGAGGGCCTAGCGGGCAAGAAGGCGCTGCACCCGGTGCAGCGCGCCTGGATCGCGCACGAGGTGCCGCAGTGCGGCTATTGCCAGCCGGGCATGATCATGGCGGCGGCGGCGCTGCTGGAGAAAAATCCGAAACCCAGCGCGGCGCAGATCGACGCGGCGATGGACAACCTTTGCCGTTGCGGCACGCACCAGCGGGTGCGCGAGGCGATGGCGGCCCTGGCCAGCGGCGAACCCAGCGGAGGTGGCCGCCATGGAAGCTAGCCGGCGCAATTTTCTCAAGGCGACGCTGGTGCTGGGCGGCGGCCTCTGCCTCGAGTTCTCCTTTCCCCTCGCTGCAAAGACCGCGGCGCAAGCCGCGCCGACCGAGGTCAGCGCCTGGATCCTGATCCACCCCGACGACCGCGTCGTGGTGCGCATCGCCCGTTCCGAGATGGGCCAGGGCACGTTCACCGCCCTGGCGCAACTGGTGGCCGAAGAGCTCGACTGCGATTGGGATCGGGTCTCCGCCGAGTTCGCCTCGCCCAACGAGAGCCTGCGCCGCAACCGCCCCTGGGGCCCGATGCTGACCGGTGGCAGCCTGGGCGTGCGCAGCTCGCAGGATTACGTGCGCCGTGCCGGTGGAGCCGCCCGCGCCATGCTGGTCGCCGCCGCGGCGGCGCGCTGGCAGGTGGATGCGGCGGCCTGCAGCGTCGAGCGCGGTGTCATCCGCCACGCCGCCAGCAAGCGCAGCCTGCGCTACGGCGAGGTGGCGGCGGAGGCGGCCCGGCTTGCGCCGCCGAGCGAAGTCAAGCTGCACGAGCCCAAGGACTGGAAGATCGCCGGCAAATCGCAGCACCGCTTCGACATCCCGGACAAGGTGCTGGGCAAGCCGGTGTTCGGCGTCGACGCCGCGCTGCCCGGCATGGTCCACGCCTCGATCGCCCAATGCCCGGTGTTCGGCGGCAGGCTCGAGCGCGTCGATTCGAGCGCTGTCGATCAGCTGCGGGGGGTGAAAAAGGTGGTGCGCGCCGGCGACTTCGTCGCCGTGATCGCCGACAGCTGGTGGCGCGCCGACCAGGCGCTGCAAAAGCTGAAGATCGAGTGGGACTTCGGTGAATACGCGACGGCCTCCGACGCGAGCATCATGGCCATGCTGCGCGAGGGCTTGGCAGACGACAAGCTGCCGCAGGCGAAGAAGAGCGGCGACGGCGCGTCCGCGCTCGCCAGCGCCGCGCGGACGCTGCAAGCGGAGTATTTTTCGCCCTACATTAACCACGCCACCATGGAGCCGCAGACCTGCACCGCCTGGTTCAAGAACGACGGCACGCTCGAGCTGTGGACCTCGACCCAGGATGGAGAAGCCTCGCTGGCAACGGCGGCGAAGACCGCCGGCCTGCCCCCGGAAAAGGTCGAAGTGCACAAGATGATGTTGGGCGGCGGCTTCGGCCGCCGCGGCGGGTCCCAGGACTTCGTGGTGCAGGGGGTGACCATCGCCCGCGCCCTGCCCGGGGTGCCGGTCAAGCTGATGTGGTCGCGCGCCGAGGACATGCAACACGGCTTCTACCGGCCGGCGAGCCTGGTGCGCATGACGGCGGGGCTCGACGCCGAGGGCCGGCTGATCGCCATGCACAGCGTCATCGCCTGTCCCTCGATCCTCAAAGTGCTGATGCCCGAGGCGATGAAGACGCCGATCGACTTCACCGCCGTGCGCACCCTGTCCGACATGCCCTACAACGTGCCGCACCAGCAGGTGGACTACGCCCAGCGCAACGGCCACGTGCCGGTGGGCTTCTGGCGCGCCCCCGGCCAGCAGAACGCCTACTACCGCGAATGCTTCATCGACGAGGTGGCCCACGCGACGGGCAAGGATCCGCTGGCGCTGCGCCTCGAACTGCTCGCGCCCGGCGACAAGAACCGGGCGGTGCTCGAAGCCGCCGCCTGGGCCGCGGCTTGGTCGAAGCCGGCGGCCGCGGGCAGGCATCGCGGCATCGCCGTGTCCGACGGCTTCGGCAGCTACACGGCGATGGTGATCGAGGTCTCGGTGAGTGCCAAGGGCGAGGTCAAGGTGCACCGCGCGATCCTCGCCATCGACTCGGGTCACGTGGTCAATCCCGACACCTGCCGCGCCCAGGCCGAGGGCAACATCGCCTTCATGCTCGGCGCCACCTTTCACCAGGAGAACACGGTCAAGGACGGCCGCATCGTCGAGAGCAATTTCCACCAGTTCCACCTGCTCGGCCTGGGCGAGATGCCCCAGGTCGAGGTGCTGCTGGTGCCCAGCGGCGGCTTCTGGGGTGGCCACGGCGAACCCGGCGCGCTGTGCGTCGCACCGGCGCTGTGCAACGCCATCTTCGCCGCCACAGGACGACGCATCCGCTCGCTGCCGCTCAAGCACCACGAACTGCGGCCGGCGTAGGATTCAGGCGGTCTTGCGCGGCCGGCCTCCCTTGCGGCCGTTTTCGCGCGCTGCCTGCTGCTTGGCGGCGGTGGTCGCCGCACCGCCGCGCCTGCCCATTTCGACCATCCAGGCCGCGGAGCCGAACAGGCCGGCGAGCAGGCCCGGCACGCTCAGATCAGCGTCGAGTTCCTGCCAATGCAGCCCGTAGCCGCGGCCCACGACCTCTACCCGGCCCAGTTGGGCTGCGGTCGCCCCGCTCAGTCCCTGCGCCTGCTCAGGTGGAAATGCAAACAGGCAGCCATTGCTCAAGCTGACGACGATGCGACGATTCTTGCTATCGTAGCGCGCGGCTTTGGCGCGCGGCCCAGGCGGCAACACCGGCCGCTTCGCCGCACGCCCAACCTCGGCCGTTACCCAATCCGGCAACTTATCCATTGCGTTGTCTCCAAGCTCGGCGCAACAAGGTGCGCTCAACATCGATGGCCAACAAGGCGCTGCCGAGCTGACGCGCCGGCACACCATCGTTGCTGAGGACGCTGCGCTTGCGCCTGTCCGTCCCCAGCCGGATCCTGGCGTGGCAGTCCGGCCCGATCAGATGCACGTGGGGCGGCTCGTGATCGTTGGGATAGATCACCACACGCAAGCCGCCCAGGCGCAGCACCGGTGGCATACGCTCACTATAACCGGAGCGCTTGGGTTATTCAAGCGCCCGGCACAGGGTCTCAGCGCGGCGGCGTTCCCGCCGGTGCCGCGCGCAGATACTGGCTGGGCCAGGCGACGGCGGTGCCCATTTCGCGCGCCGCGTGCAGCGGCCAGTAGGGGTCGCGCAGCAGCTCGCGGCCGAGCAGCACCAGGTCGGCCTGGCCGCTGTGCAGCACCTGCGCGGCCTGGGCGGCCGAGGTGATGAGGCCGACGGCGGCGGTGGCAATGCCCGCCTCGCGCCTGATGCGCGCCGCGAACTCGGTCTGAAAGCCGGGTCCCACCGGAATCTTCGCCGTCGGCACCAGGCCGGCGGTGGACACGTCGATCAGATCCACACCCATATCCTTCACCACCCGGCACAATTCCACCGTCTCCTCGATGTCCCAACCGCCGGCGACCCAGTCGGTGGCCGACAGGCGCAGCAACAGCGGCGCTCCCTGCGGCCACTCGGCGCGCACCGCCGCGACCACCTCGCGGGTGAGGCGGCTGCGATTGGCGAAGCTGCCGCCGTAGGCGTCGTTGCGCTGGTTCGACAAGGGCGAGAGGAACTGGTGCAGCAGATAGCCGTGCGCCGCGTGGATCTCCAGCGCCTGGAAGCCGGCCGCCTTGGCGCGTCGCGTGGCATCGACGAAGCAGCGGACGACGGCGGCGATGCCGGCCAGGTCCAGTTCCCTCGGTACGGCGTAGCCGTCACCGAAGGCGATCGCCGAGGGCGCCACCGTGGTCCAGCCGCCCTCCTCCGGGCTGAGCGTCTTCTGTTCCTGCCAGCCCAAGGCGGCGGCGCCCTTGCGCCCGGCGTGGGCGAGCTGGATCGCCGCGACCGCGCCCTGCGCCCGCATGAAGCCGGCGATCTTCGCCAGCGGCGCGATCTGCGCGTCGGTCCACAGGCCGAGATCGGCCGGCGAGATGCGTCCCTCCGGCGTCACCGCGGTGGCCTCGACGATGATCACGCCGGCGCCACCGGCGGCGCGGCTGCCGTAGTGCACCAAGTGCCAGTCTTGCGCCACGCCGTCCACCGCCGAGTACTGGCACATCGGCGGAATGCCGATGCGGTTCTTCAGCACGACGCCGGCGAGCGCCAGCGGCTCGAACAGCTGCGCCACGATCAACCGCCCCGCGGCAGCACCGGCACCGGCTTGGCGTGCCAGATTTCGGCGGCGTACTGGGCGATGGTGCGGTCGCTGGAGAACTTGCCCATGTGGGCGACGTTGAGCACCGCCTTGCGCATCCACAGCCGCGGGTCGCGGTAGGCGGCCTCGACCGCGAGTTGCGCCTCGAGGTAGGACGCGTAGTCGGCGCAGAGCAGGTAGTGGTCGCCGCGCGCCACCAGGTTGTCGACGATGGGGCGGTAGCGGCCCGGCTCGTCGGGCGAGAAGTAGCCGGAGGCGATCATGTCGATGACGGCGCGCAGATCGGCGTTGGCCTGGTAGTAGTCCTGGGCGCGATAGCCGGCGGCGCGCAGCTTGGCCACCTCTTCGGTGGTGAGGCCGAAGATGAAGATGTTCTCGGCACCGACCTCGTTCTTGATCTCGATATTGGCCCCGTCGAGCGTACCGATGGTGAGCGCCCCGTTCAGCGCCAGCTTCATGTTGCCGGTGCCCGAGGCCTCGGTGCCGGCGGTGGAGATCTGCTCGGAGAGGTCGGCGGCGGGGATCAGCACCTCGGCGGTGGACACGTCGTAGTTGGGCACGAACACCAGCTTCAGCCGGTTGCCCACCCGCGGATCGTTGTTCACGATGTCGGCGACGTCGTTGATCAGGCGGATGATCAGCTTGGCCATGAAGTAGCCGGGCGCCGCCTTGCCGCCGAAGATCACGGTGCGCGGCACCGCGTCGTGCTCTGGGTTGGCGCGGATGCGATTGTAGAGAGAGACCACGTGCAGCAGATTGAGCAGCTGCCGCTTGTACTCGTGGATGCGCTTGATCTGCACGTCGAACAGCGAGTCCACGTTGAGCTCGATGCCCATGCGCTGGTGCAGAGCGGCGGCCAGACGCTGCTTGTTGGCGCGCTTGACCGCCGCGAACTTGGCGACGAAACTCGCGTCCTCGGCCAGCGGCACCAGCTTCTGCAATTGGTCCAGGTCCTTCAGCCAACCGTCGCCAATGTTGGCGCTGATCAGGGCCGAGAGACCCGGATTGGCCTGGTTGAGCCAGCGGCGCGGCGTGATGCCGTTGGTCATGTTGATGATCTTGTCCGGATAGAACTTGTGGAAGTCGGCGAAGATCGTCTGCTTCATCAGCTCGGTGTGGATCTGCGCCACGCCGTTGACCTTGTGGCTGCCGACGATGGCCAGGTGCGCCATGCGCACCCACCGCCCGTTCGACTCGTCGATGATCGACATGCGCCGCAGCAGCTCGAGGTTGCCCGGCGCGCTGTGCATCACCTCCTTGAGGAAGCGGTGGTTGATCTCGTAGATGATCTGCAGGTGGCGCGGCAGCACGTTCTCGAACAGCGCCACCGGCCAGGTTTCCAGCGCCTCCGGCATCAGGGTGTGGTTGGTGTAGGCGAAGGTGCGGCGGGTGATGCTCCAGGCCTCGTCCCAGTTCATGCGGTGCAGATCGACCAGGATGCGCATCAGCTCCGGCACGGCGATCGAGGGATGGGTGTCGTTCAGCTGGATCGCCACCTTGTCCGGCAGCGAGTAGAAGTTGTCGTGGTACTTGCGGTAGCGATAGAGGATGTCCTGCAGCGAGGCGGCGACAAAGAAGTACTGCTGCTTCAGGCGCAGCTCGCGCCCCATCTCGGTGGTGTCGTCGGGATAGAGCACCTTGGACAGGTTCTCCGATTCGTTCTTGCCCTTGACCGCCTCGATGTAGTTGCCCTCGTTGAAGTAGCCGAGGTCGAAGTCGCGCGAGGCCTTGGCCGCCCACAGCCGCATGTTGTTGACCGTGCGCGTGCCGTAGCCGGGGATCGGCGTGTCGTAGGCCATCGCCATCACGTCGTCGGTGTCCACCCAGTGGTGCTGCAGCGTGCCGTCGTCGCCCAGGTGCTGCACCACCCGCCCGTGGAACTTCACCTGGTAGAGCACCTCCGGCCGGGCGAACTCCCAGGGATTGCCGTAGCGCAGCCAGTTGTCGGGGTGCTCGACCTGGCGACCGTTCTCGATGTGCTGGGTGAACATGCCGTACTCGTAGCGGATGCCGTAGCCGTAGCCGGGCAGCTGCAGCGTCGCCATCGAATCGAGAAAGCAGGCGGCGAGGCGGCCGAGGCCGCCGTTGCCCAGCGCCGCGTCGGGCTCGATCTCGGCCACCTGGTCGAGATCGAGCTTGAGCTCGCGCAGCGCGTCGCGGCACTCGGGTTCGAAGCCGAGATTGAGCATGGCGTTTTTCATGGCGCGGCCCATGAGGAATTCCATCGACAGGTAGTACACCCGCTTGGCGTCGCTGATGTAGTAGCTGCGCATGGTCTCCATCCAGCGCTCGATCAGGTGATCGCGGGTGGCGAAGGAGGTGGCGTAGAGCCAGTCGCGCTGGGTCGCGGTGATCGAGTCCTTGCCGACGGAAAAGATCAGGCGATTGGTCAGCGACTCCTTCAGCGACGCCGCGTCGCGTCCGTTGGTGTGCGGCAGGGCCGTCTGGGTCGGTTGCTTGCGCATATAGAATCTTTCTCCCCTGTCTTGATCCATCCGTCGAACGCGGCGCGCGGCGCGGCGTTCTCCATCTTTCCCCCGGGTGCGGCAGCGGGCCCAATATAGCACGGCGGCCGCGCCCGACCTACCGCTGGCAGCGGCCTCGGCGAGACGAGCGGCTCGACGCGGGCGTGGGATAATGGGGCTGGGCGTAGACGAGACCGCGACGAACCATGGGGGGATCAGCACGCAAGCTGGGGATGAAGATCGCGTTGGCGGTCTTGTTGGTGAATTTCTTCGTCCTCGCCATGGCCGCCGTCCTCCTCTATTGGAGCCGGCTCGCCCACGAGCAGCGCGCCGCCCTGGCGACGCAAAACCTGGCCGAGTTGCTGCGCCATAACATCGGCGACCACTTCGACCACGCCGACGCCGGCAAAGAGCCGGCGGGCACCCTGGAGATGATGTTTCTGGCGCTGAAATTGGGTGAGCACGGCTCCATTTCCCTGCGCGACGGCGACGGTCGTCTGCTGCTGCGCAATCCGCCGCTGCCGGCGAGCGCGCCGCCGGGCGGACGCAACGAGGCACCCGAACTGCGCGCGGCGCTGGCCGCAGACCCCATGGCGGGGACCTACAGCAGCATCGACGGCGATGGCGTGGCGCGCCTGCACAGCTACCGGCGGCACCAGCGCTTCGGCTTCTACGTGAACGTCGGCGTCGCCCACGAGGACTTCCTTGCAACGTGGTGGCACGAAGTGGCGGTGCTCGCCGGCGGCGCCGCCGGCATGCTGCTGCTGTCCTCGCTCTCGGGCTGGCACTACCAGCGGTCGCAGCGCCAGCGCCAGGCGTCCGAACGCAGCATCGCCGCCCTGCTCGAGGAGAACCGCCGTCTGATCGCCAACCTGTTCTCGGCCAACGAAGACCAGCGGCGCAAGCTCGCCCACGACCTGCACGACGAACTGGGCCAATGGCTGGCCGCGATCCAGGTCAACGCGCGAGTGCTCGGCGATGCCGTCGCCAGGAGCGGTGACGGCGAACAGATCGAGTGTGCACGCACCATCGCCGACAGCGCCCTCGAGATCAACCACGTCATCCGCGATATGGTGCGCCTGCTGCGCCCGCCCCTGCTCGACACCATGGGCCTGCAGGCCAGCCTCGAGGATCTGCTGCAGCACTGGCTCAAGTACCAGGGCAAGATGCAGGCGGACCTCGCCATCGATGGCGACATCGATCACCTGCCCGAAGCGGTGAACATCGCCGTCTATCGCATCCTGCAGGAAGCGCTGGCCAACGTTACCAAGCACGCCCGCGCCGACGCCGTCGCCATCCGCGTCCACAATGTGGCGGAAACGGCCGGATCGCGCCGCCAGGTGCGCCTGCGGGTCGAAGACAACGGCATCGGCATCCCCGAACCGGGCGCTGCTCCCGGTCGGTCGGCCGCGGGCGTCGGCCTGCTGGGCATACGCGAGCGGGCCGTCGCCCTGGGCGGCAGCCTGGAGCTGGTTCAAGCGCGGCCGCGCGGCTGCGCCCTGGCGGTCACCATCCCGCTGGGCACGCGGCTCGCAGCGGCAACGCCGCCATGAATTCGGCCCCGGCTTCCATCTCGGTGCTGATCGTCGACGATCACCCGATCGTCCGCGACGGCTATCGCCGCCTGCTCGGCTCCATGGCCGAGATCGGCGCCATCGGCGAGGCGGCCGACGGCGAGGCGGCGATCGAATGCTATCGGGCGCAACGACCTGACGTGGTCATCATGGACCTGACCATGCCCGGCATGGGCGGCATGGAGGCGATCCGGCGCCTGGTCGACCTCGACGGCCAGGCCAAGATCCTGGTGTTCAGCATGCACGACAGCGACGCCCTGATGGATCGCTGCATCTCTCTGGGAGTGAAAGGCTATTTGATCAAGAGCAGCGGCCAGGACCAGTTGGTTGAGGCGGTGCGCCAGATCGCCGCCGGCAAACCCTACCTGGACAGCAGCCAGGCGATGCGCCTGGCGGTGCGCCGGCGCGAAGGCAACGGCGAGCCGACCGCCGCCCTGACCAGCCGCGAGTTCCAGATCTTCCAGATGCTGGCCGAGGGCATGAGCGTGCAGCAGACCGCCTTCGCCCTGGGCATCAGTCCCAGCACCGTCGGCGTACACCGCAACAACTTGTTGAAGAAGACCGGGCTCGCCAACGACAACCAGTTGGTGCGGCTGGCGATCCGCCTCAAGATCATCGAGGCCTGAGACGCCCCAGGGCCTGAGAGCGCCACTGGCTAAAGAATTTCTTTAGCCGCCCCTAGAGAATCGCCCGATAGGCAGGGGCGCCGGGCCCGGTTAGAGTACGCGGCTGGGGTGGGCGCGGGCGCCATCGCCGTTTCAATCGACTGGGGAGAAACTCAAAATGTTCGGCAATCTGAAGATAGGCATGCGTTTGGGGATTGCCTTCGGCCTGGTGGTGCTGCTGCTGGCGGCGGTGTCGACCATCTCGCTGTTGCGCATCTCGGAAATGGCCTCGGGCACGGCGCTGATCGTCGATGACCGAATGCCCAAGATCGAGATGTCCAACGACATCAGCATCAACACGCTGACCATGGCTCGCGCGGTGCGCAACATCATCCTGTCCAACGACAAGGCCTTCGAAAAGGCACAGCTCGAGATCATCGCCAAGGCGCGCAAGGACAACGATGCCCTGATCGACAAGATCAAGCCGATGCTCAATTCGGAGAAGGGCAAGGCGATGTTCGAGAAGATGGTCGCGACGCGGGCCAGGTACGGTGCGGCGGTGGACAAGGTGTTGTCGCTCGCTGACAGTTCCAGCCCGACGCACGACGAGAAGAAGGCGACCGAATACCTGTTCGGCGAGTACACCGCGGTGGCCAACGAATATCTGGCGGAGGTGAAGACCTTTAGCGACTTCCAGTCCGAGCTCTCGGTGGTCGCCG
>JAHFRE010000355.1 GCA_023258955.1 Sterolibacterium sp. | reverse complement strand
GGATTCTCCAGCGTCGACACGTCCTGGCTGATCTCCTCGCCCTTGGCCAGCACCCGCAGCAGGCGGCGCATGATCTTGCCCGAGCGGGTCTTCGGCAGGTTCTCGCCGAAGCGGATGTCCTTGGGCTTGGCGATCGGGCCGATCTCCTGCCCCACCCAGTTGCGCAATTCGGCGGCGATCCGATGCGCCTCGTCGCCGACCGGCCGGGCGCCCTTCAACACGACGAAGGCGCAGATCGCCTCGCCGGTCAGCTCGTCGGGGCGGCCGACCACCGCGGCTTCGGCGACCAACGGATTGGCGACCAGGGCCGATTCGATCTCCATGGTGCCCATGCGGTGGCCGGAGACGTTCAAGACGTCGTCGATGCGGCCCATGATGGTGAAATAACCGGTCTTGGCGTCGCGCATGGCGCCGTCGCCGGCGAGGTAGAGCTTGCCGCTGAAGTCCGCCGGATAGTAGGATTTCTGGTAGCGATCGGGATCGCCCCAGATGGTGCGGATCATCGACGGCCAGGGCTTCTTGATCACCAGGAAGCCGCCCTTGCCCCACTCCACCTCGAGGCCAGCCTCATCGACCACCGCCGCCATGATGCCGGGGAAAGGCAGGGTGCAGGAACCGGGCACCATCGGCGTCGCCCCGGGCATCGGCGTGATCACGTGGGCGCCGGTCTCGGTCTGCCAGAAGGTGTCGACGATCGGACAGCGGCCGCCGCCGACGGTGTTGTAGTACCACATCCAGGCTTCGGGATTGATCGGCTCGCCCACCGTGCCGAGGATGCGCAGGCTGGCAAGGTCGTACTTCTGCGGCAGGTCGGCGCCGGCCTTGATCAGCGAGCGGATCGCCGTCGGCGCGGTGTAGAAGATGTTGACCTTGTGGTCCTGGATCACCTTCCAGAAGCGGCCGGCGTCGGGATAGGTGGGCACGCCCTCGAACACGATCTCGGTGGCGCCGCAGGCCAGCGGTCCGTAAGTGATGTAGGTGTGGCCGGTGACCCAGCCGATGTCCGCGGTGCACCAGAAGACGTCGGTGGGCTTGATGTCGAAGGTCCACTTCATGCTGAGGATGGCCTGCAGCAGATAGCCGCCGGTCGAGTGCTGGACGCCCTTGGGCTTGCCGGTGGATCCGGAGGTGTAGAGCAGGAACAGCGGATGTTCGGCGTCCACCCATTCCGGTTCGCAGGCGACCGGCTGCTTGTCGGTGAGCTCGTGCCACCACTTGTCGCGCCCGGCCATCATCTCGCAGGGGCCGCCGGTGCGGCGATAGACGATGACGCTGTGGATGCTCTCGCAGCCGCCCAGGGCGATGCCCTCGTCCACCGCCGGCTTCAGCGGCAGGCTCTTGCCGCCGCGACACTGGGCGTCGGCGGTGATCACCGCCACCGCCCCGGCGTCCTGGATGCGCTCTTGCAGGCTCTTCGCCGAAAAGCCGCCAAACACCACCGAGTGGATGGCGCCGATGCGGGCGCAGGCTTGCATGGCGATCACGCCCTCGATCGACATCGGCATGTAGATGATGACCCGGTCGCCCCTCTTGATGCCGGTCGCCTTCAGGGCGTTGGCGAACTGGCTGGTGCGCGCGAGCAGGTCGCGATAGCTGACCTTGGTCACCTTGCCGTCGTCGGCTTCGAAGATGATGGCGATCTTGTCGCCGAGACCGGCTTCGACCTGGCGGTCGAGACAGTTGTAGGAGACGTTGAGTTTGCCGTCGGCGAACCACTTGAAGAAGGGCGCCTTGGATTCGTCGAGCACCTGGGTGAAGGGCGTCTGCCAGGAGATGTGTTCGCGCGCCAGGCGGGCCCAGAAGCCGGGATAGTCCTGCTCCGCCTCCTTGCACAGGGCCTGATAGGCGGCCATCCCCGATACCGCGGCGCCTGCGACGAGCGCAGCCGGGGGTTGAAATATCCGGGTCTCCTGCATTACCGATTCGATCGTGGACATCGACTTCTCCTCTATCCTGGAACCAAGAAACGCGCGGCTTGCGCGCCTATTTCCCTGACATTTAACGACAATAATCTTACACCGGTCTTACGTCCGGCCCACGCGAAAGCGGCGGGCCCCGGGGTGTTAGAATTCGCGCCGGGCAAACGCAGCAAATCGCTAGAGGAATCCGTGCATGGCCACCATCCGCCAGGAAGACTTCGTTTCCAGCATCGCCGACGCCTTCCAGTACATCAGCTACTACCATCCGGCAGACTACATCCAGGCGCTGGCCGCGGCCTACGAGCGCGAACAGGCGCCCGCCGCCAAGGACGCCATCGCCCAGATCCTGATCAACTCGCGCATGTGCGCCGAGGGGCACCGACCGCTGTGCCAGGATACGGGCATCGCCGTGGTCTTCCTCAAGATCGGCATGGACCTGCGCTGGCAGGCGACGCAGTCGATCCAGGAGATGGTCAATGAAGGGGTGCGCCGCGCCTATCTCAATCCGGACAACACGCTGCGCGCCTCGGTGCTCGCCGATCCGGCCGGCGCGCGCAAGAACACCAAGGACAACACCCCCGCCGTGGTCCATTACGAGATGGTTCCGGGCGACCAACTCGAAGTGATCTGTGCAGCCAAGGGCGGCGGCTCGGAAAACAAGTCGAAGTTCTACGCCTTGAATCCCTCCGACTCGATCGTCGACTGGGTGCTGAAGACAGTGCCGACCATGGGTGCCGGTTGGTGCCCGCCGGGCATCCTGGGGTTGGGCATCGGCGGCACGCCGGAGAAGGCCATGCTGATGGCCAAGGAATCCCTGATGGCGCCGGTGAACATGCACGAGCTGATGGCGAAAGCGGCGCGCAAGGAAAAGCTGAACCGGATCGAGGAACTGCGCCTGGAGCTCTACGAAAAGGTCAACGCCCTGGGGATAGGGGCGCAGGGACTGGGCGGCCTCACCACCGTACTCGACATCAAGATCCTCGACTATCCGACCCACGCCGCCAGCCTGCCGGTGGCGATGATTCCCAACTGCGCCGCCACCCGCCACGCCCACTTCCACCTCGACGGCTCGGGTCCGGCCAAGCTCGAAGCCCCCAACCTCGACCTGTGGCCCAAGCTCGCCTACGACGCCTCCAAGGGCAAGCGCGTCGATCTCGACCGCCTGACCCAGGCCGAAGTCGCCTCCTGGCAGCCCGGCGACGTGCTGTTGTTGAACGGCCGCCTGCTCACCG
Organism: Sterolibacterium sp.; assembly: GCA_023258955.1. Classification (GTDB taxonomy): domain Bacteria; phylum Pseudomonadota; class Gammaproteobacteria; order Burkholderiales; family Rhodocyclaceae; genus CAIYYX01. The sequence continues at coordinate 96 of JAHFRE010000355.1, read as the reverse complement.
GACGCGACGCGGCCCACCAGCGCATCCAGGAGATGCTCGCCCGCGGCGAGAAGCTGCCGGTCGACTTCAAGAACCGCGTCATCTACTACGTCGGCC
>JAHFRE010000354.1 GCA_023258955.1 Sterolibacterium sp. | reverse complement strand
GTCCACCAGCGCTGGGCGAAAAGTTCGTTCGCGCCGCCCGCCGCCTTGCCGCTAGGTTCACTGCTGGTGCGTGAGTCCGTGCATCGCGCGGGGTCCCCGGATTGCGATTTATAAACAAAAACGGTAAATATTCGGTAAACCCGTAGTCACCCCTGCGGGGCTTCCGAAAGTGCTGGACACACGTTCCGCTCTGCGGTACGGTGGCGGCCATGGATGTAACGGATGGTCGGCGTTCGAGTGCGGGCGGTGGCGAAGCCGAGGCGACGCCGTATGCGCAGGTCTCGGTGACGCTGTCCAAGCAAGCGCACATTGCGCTGGTCTGTGCGGCCAACTACTGGCAGACGGAGCATCGGCGGGCGGCGGAACGTGCGCGGCAGATCGCGGCAGGGTACGAGGAGCGCTTGCGGCAAGCCGCGCAGCGCGAGACGCAGCTGCGCGGTGAACTGGAGGTGGCGCAGGCGCAGATCCGTGATCTGCAGCAGCGCCTGTTTGGTCGCAAGAGCGAGCGGCGCCAGGGCGGCAATGAGCAGCCGGGGCAAGGGTTGGTGGCGCCGGCGTCGCGCGGGCAGCAGCGTGGCACGCTGGGTCACGGCCGCACGCTGCAGACGCAGCTGCCGGCGCGCAGCGAGTGGGTCGAGCTTAACGCCCCCCGCTGTCCGAACTGTGGCGTAGCGCTGAGCTTATTCCCCGGCAGCGAGGACAGCGAGGTGCTGGAGATCGAGGTCCAAGCCTACCGGCGGGTGATCCGCCGGCGGCGCTATCGACCCGATTGTGGCTGCGGCTGGGTACCGGGCATCGTGACCGCGCCGCCGCCGGCGCGGCTGATCGCGCGCGGCAAGTTCGGGCTGTCGGTATGGACCAGCGTGCTGCTGGACAAATTCCTCTACGGTCGCCCGAGTCATCGCCTGCTGCAGGATCTGTCCGCGCATGGGCTGCCCATGGCGCCCGGCACGTTGGCCGGCGGCTTGCAGGCGCTGGCACCGCTGTTCGCGCCGCTTGACCAAGCGCTGGTGGGGAAGCTGCGCCGCGAACGCCACTGGCATGCCGATGAGACGCGGTGGGCGGTGTTCGTCGAGGTCGAGGGTAAGGTTGGCCATCGCTGGTACCTGTGGGTGTTTCACTCGCGCTCGGTGGTGCACTACGTGCTCGATGAATCACGCTCGACGGCCGTGGTCGAAGCCGAGTTGGCCGGCGTGGGCCGCGGCGTCATCAGCTGCGACCGCTACGTGGCGTACAAGAAGTTTGCGCGCCTGCACCCGGGGGTGGTGCTGGCCTTTTGCTGGGCGCACCAGCGGCGCGACTTCCTGAAGTTGGGCAACGACTATCCCGGGCTGTCGCCATGGGCGACGGGGTGGGTGGAGGCCATTGCCGAGCTGTATCACCTGAATGGGCTGCGTCTGCAGGCGGGCAACGGTAGCGCCGCGCGCGCCGGGCAGCACGCCGACCTGCGGCAGGCGGTGCAGCGCATGGCCGACGCGCGCGATGGAGCACTCGCCGATCCACTGCTGGCCGCGCCCGCAGTGAAGGTGCTGCAGAGCATGGCCACGCACTGGGCGGGGTTGACGCTGTTCGTCGACCACCCGGGGGTGCCGATGGATAACAATGTCGCCGAACGCGACGCGCGCCTCGCCGTGGTCGGACGCAAGAGCTTCTACGGCTCCGGCGCCGCGTGGTCAGGCCAACTGACCGCGACCATGTACAGCGTGCTGCAGACGGTCAAGCTGTGGCAACTCAATGCCCGCACCTGGCTGGGCGCTTACCTGCAAGCCTGTGCCGATAACGGCAACCGTGCGCCGCCGGACCTCACCCCCTTTTTGCCCTGGGCCATGGACGCCGCCAGGCTGGCGGCCATGCGCGCTTGCCCGCCGCGTGCGCCCTCCCTCAGCGAAGGCTTCGACAGCTCATGAGCATCTACTGCGGGCGGGAATTCAGCGCCGACGACATTCAGACCATCAAGCGCCTGCTGGAGCAAGACCCGGCACTCAAGCGCGCACCGCTGTCGCGCCGGCTGTGCCAGTTGTTCGGGTGGACCAAACCCAACGGCGAGCTCAAGGACATGACTTGCCGTGTGGCCCTGCTGCGCATGCAGGCCGATGGGCTGCTCACCTTGCCACCGTCGCAAATGCCCGGGGTGCGCCGCCGACCGCACTTCCCGCCCACCGCGGCCACCGATGCGCAGACGCTGCTGCTGCAGCCGGTGCACGAGCTTGCCGCCTTGACGCTGCGCCCCGTCACCGCCGCCGAGTCGCGACGGTGGAACGAGTACATCGCGCGCTACCACTATCTTGGCTACACGCTGCTATCGGGCAGCCAGATGCGCTACAACGTCTTCGCCGGCGAGCAACTCGTCGCCCTGCTCAGCTTCGGCGCCAGCGCCTGGAAACTCGCCGCCCGTGACCGCTTCATCGGCTGGCAACCCGCGCAGCGGCTGCACAACCTGCAGCTCGTCGTCAACAACGCCCGCTTCCTGATCTTGCCCTGGATCCAGTCCAAGGGCCTCGCCTCGAAGATTCTGTCGTTGATCGCTCGCCAGCTGCCTCAGCATTGGCAGCAGCGCTACGGCTATCGGCCGGTGTTGCTCGAAACCTTCGTCGAGTCGGCACGTCACCGCGGTACTTGCTACAAGGCCGCCAACTGGGTCCACGTCGGCCACACCGTCGGCCGCGGCAAGAAATCGCGCACCCACGAGCAGATCATCCCGATCAAGGACATCTGGCTCTATCCGCTGCAGAAGGACTTCCGCTCAGTCCTCGGTCGGTAAACGCCCCAGACGGGTTCACCGAATATTTACCTTGATTTAAGCCGTGGTTGCGGGGGGCTGCAACCGGACCCGTCTACAGGTGCAGACCGTTCGGCCCTTAGCGCGACCTCGGCGTACATGAACGTGACCCGCTACGCTGGACCGAAACCACGACCGCGCGAGCATTGCTTGCAGATGCGATCGGCCGTTTGTGGCTCGCTACAGCCGTTCGGAGCAGTTTGCCGATAGCGGCCGTTCGACGGCGCTGACCCCAAGCGGAAGCTACTGGGGTGTGAAAGCAGGCGTTCAACGTTGGAGTTCACCCGCCTGCGACAGCCGCAGGCTGGCGCAGGTCGGGTGCAACGACGGGTTACCCCTTCAAGCGTTGTGTTGCGAGTGGCGGGGGGTATCCGGCAACGGCGGCGATGGGGCGAGGTCGCTGATACCGGAAGTTCAAATAGTGCTATCGACCCGTTCCGGTCGGTCGTCGACCGCGAAACCGGACATACGCCAGCT
>JAHFRE010000353.1 GCA_023258955.1 Sterolibacterium sp. | reverse complement strand
ACCACGCCGGCGCGGGTGGTGGTCAGAGCGGCGCGATATTTGGGATTGGCGAGGAAGGCGGCCTCGCCCGGTCCGGCCTGCTCCAGCGAAGCGACCTGAGCGATCGCGATGTCGCCGTCGCCGCGCAACTCGCCGCCGAAGCGGGCAACGATTTCGGCCAGACGCAGGACAGCCACACGCTTACCTGCGACTTTGGCTATTTGGCGCCGGCGGCGCTGTCGCCCAGCGCCTTGACGACCTTGTCGGTAAGATCGATGCGCGGACTGGCCCAGACCGCTTCCTGGAAGATGATGTCGTACTTCTCGGTCTCGGCGATACCCTTGATCACCTTGTTCACGCGCTCGAAGATCGCCGCCATCTCGTCGTTCTGGCGCAGGTTGAGGTCTTCGCGAAACTCGCGTTGCTTGCGCTGGAAGTCGCGATTCAATTCGCCGAACTCGCGCTCCTTGTTGTGGCGGTCCGACTCCGACAGGGTGGAGGAGTTCTTCTCCAGGCTTTCCTGCAGGGCCTGCATCTGCTTGGCCATCTTCTGCAGTTCCTGGTCGCGTTTCTCAAATTCCTTTTCGAGTTTCTTCTTTGCCTTCGCCGCTTGCGGCGCTTCGTTCAACACGCGTTGGCTGTTGACGAAACCAATCTTCACCTGGGCGCTTGCCGGCAGCGCCTGCAGCATCACGGCGACGACCAGCAGCGGCATCAGCAACTTGTTCAAGACGGCTCTCCTCGCTGCGCTTGCGGCAACCCCAACAAGCATATCAGAATACGCTGCCCATCTGGAACTGCAGGCGCTGTATCTTGTCTTCGGGCTTGCGGTTGAGCGGATTGCCGAAGCTGAATTTGAGCGGGCCGATCGGCGACGACCAGGTCAGGGAGATGCCGGTGCTGTAGCGCAGATCGGCCAGCTTGACCTTTTGGCCGGCGCCCCAGACCTGGCCGCCGTCGAGGAAGGCGCCGATGCGCACCGACTTGTCGAGGCCGATGCCGGGCAGGGGCAGGAGCAATTCGGCGTTGCCGACCAGACGCCGGTTGCCGCCCAGCCGCGTGTCGGTGGCCAGGTCGACCGGACCAAGGGAACTGCTATCGTAGGTCCGCACCGAGCCAATGCCGCCAGCGTAAAAGTTCTTGAAGAACGGCAGATCCTTGCCGCCATAACCGCCGGCGGTGCCCGCCTCGCCGTTCAACATCAGGGTGTAACCACGCCACAGCACCGGAATGAACTGCTGGTGCTGGTAGGTCAGCCGGTAGTAATGCAGGGTGCCGCCGGGCAGGCCCACCTCGCCGACCAGGCGATTGATCCCACCCTTGGTCGGATACAGGCGGCTGTCGATGGTCTCCTTGGCCCAACCAGCGGTGCCGAGCAAGGTGGTGTTGGCAGCGCCGAAGTCATTGACGTATTTCTGGAACTGCAGCGGGCTGAAGCTATCGACCGACAGCACCGTCGCATCGCCGGACAGGCCGAAAGTGATGTAGTCGTCCTCGGCGATGGGCACGCCATAGCGCACACCGCCGCCCAGCGACTTGCTGCCGTAGGCGCCGACGACCAGGCTACTGGTGTCCGTCTTGCGATGGTAGATATCGAAGCCGCGGGCGATGCCGTCGACCGTGTAGTAGGGATCGGTGAAAGAGAACGAATAGACCGTGTTGATCTTGCTGGTGTTGACCTGCACCGCCGCCGCCTTGCCGGTGCCGAACAGGTTTTGCTGGGCGATGGAACCGGACAACACCAGCTTCTCGCTGCTCGAAAAACCGGCGCCGAGCATCAGGTTGCCGGTGGCCTTTTCCTTGACGCTGACATTGACGTCGATCTGGTCTGTGGTGCCGGCCACCGCCGGCGTCTCCACCGTCACGTCCTCGTAGTAGCCGAGCCGGTCGATGCGCGTCTTCGACTTGTTGATCTTGTCGCCGTCGTACCAACTCGACTCCAGCTGGCGCATTTCGCGGCGGATCACCTCGTCGCGACTGCGATTGTTGCCGGAGATGTTGATGTGCCGCACATAGACCCGCCGCCCCGGATCGACATAGATGGTGAAGGCGACCAGGCGTTTCTCTTTGTCCAGCTCCGGCGCCGCATTGACGTTGGCGAAGGCATAGCCGTCGTTGGCCAACCTGTCGCTGATCTTCTTGGTGGTCTCGGTCAGGGCCTCGCGCGAGAAGATGACGCCGGGCTTGATCGTGACCAGCTTGCGCAGTTCGTCCTCCGGCAGCAGGGGCTCGCCCCCCAGCTTGACCGACGAGACGGTGTATTGCTGACCCTCGCTGACATTGACGGTGATGTAGATGTCCTGCTTGTCGGGTGAGATCGACACCTGGGTCGAATCGATGTTGAACTCCAGGTAACCGCGATCCAGGTAGTGGGAGCGCAGCGTCTCCAGATCGCCGGCAAGCTTCTGCTTCGAATACTGATCGTTCTTCGTATACCAGGTCATCCAGCCCGGCGTGCGCAGCACGAACAGATCGAGCAGATCCTTTTCCGAATAGGCCTTGGCGCCAACGATGTTGATCTGCTTGATCTTGGAGATTTCACCTTCGTCGACGCTGAAGTTGATGCCGACGCGATTGCGCTCCAGCGGCGTGATGGTGGTGGTGATGTTCACCGAGTAGTAGCCGTGCGACAGGTACTGCCGCTTCAACTCCTGCTCCGCCTTCTCCACCAGGGCGCGATCGAAGGTGCGCGACTCGGCCAGTCCGACCTCGAGCAGGCCCTTCTTCAATTGATCTTTCTCGAAGGCCTTGAGGCCGACGAATTCCAGCGACGCGACCGCGGGCCTCTCGTCGACCAGAACGACGAGCACGCCGCCCTCGATTTCCAGCCGCACATCCTTGAAGAAGCCGGTGGCGAACAGCGCCTTCACCGCTTGCGCCGCCTTGTCCTCGTTCAGGGTATCGCCGACCTTCACCGGCAGATAGCTGAACACCGTTCCCGCTTCGGTGCGCTGCACGCCCTCGACGCGGATGTCCTTGATGACGAAGGGATCGAAAGCGGAAGCCGAACTAGCAAACAGTGCCGCGACCAGTCCTGCGATCAGGTTCTTGTTCATGCGCTTAGGGGCTCTTAGCCGGAAACGAGGCGGTTAATATCGTTGTAGAATGCGAATGCCATCAGCAAGATCAGCAGAAACAAGCCAATTTGCTGACCGATTTCCATCACCCGCTCGGAAAGCGGTCCGCCCTTGATTACCTCGACCATATAATACAGTAAATGACCACCATCCAGTACCGGCACGGGCAGCAGGTTGAGCACGCCGAGGCTGATGCTGATCA
>JAHFRE010000352.1 GCA_023258955.1 Sterolibacterium sp. | reverse complement strand
TGCCGCCCTCCTGGATGACCTGGGTGCGCACCTTGGCGTCGACGTCGGCGGGATTCATCTTGAACGGTTTGAATTCGATGGTCTGGCGCTTGTACTCGGTCAGCGCCTTGGCGTAGGTGCGCACCAGCAGAACGTGGAACTCGTCGGCGAGTTGTTTTTGCTGGGCGGGATTGGCACTCTTCCAGTCGCGGCCGACCGCGAGCTGGGTCATGTGCATGAAGTTGAAGTGCGGCAGCACCTTGGTCTCGATCAGATCGATCGACTTCTTGCTGTTGCCGGCCTGGATATCCTTGTCGCTACGGATGATCTGCAGCACTTCGTTGGTGACGCTCTTGATCAAGGCGTCGGGTGCCGCGTCGGGTGCCTGGGCCATGGCCAGCGCGGTGCAGCAGAGCAGGGGCAGCAGCAAGAGTCTATGCAGATTCATCATCGATATCCTGTAATTGATGCGGTTATTGGTCCTCGTCGCGATGGCGCGGCGGATTGCCGTCGAAAACCTGGAAGCGGCGCCGCGCCAGATAGGCGTTGCGCACGTAGGAGTAACGGTCCAGCGCCGCTTCGTCGACGATCTTCTCCGCCGCGAACAGCTGCGTCCGATCGCTGAGCACGCGCGTGGCGATCAGCGCGTTGCGATCGGTGACCGGGTACATATGGGACACCGGATCGACCGCAAGGTCGAGCCCCAGGCCAAAGCTGTCGCGCAGGGTGCGCGAGCCGAAGAACGGCAGGACCAGGTAGGCGCCCTCGCCGACGCCCCAGGCGCCCAGGGTTTGGCCGAAATCCTCGTCGTGCTTTTCCACCCCGAGCTCGCTGGCGACGTCGCGCACCCCGAGGATACCCAGGGTGCTGTTGACCAGCACCCGGCCGACATCGTTCACCGCATCGGGCACCTTGCCTTGCAGCAGGTCGTTGGCGGCGATGTAGAGATCACCGATGTTGGCGAAGAAGTTGGCGACGCCGCGCCGCGCCAGCTCCGGCAGCAGCGCCTCGTAGCCCTTGGCCGCGGGCTTGATGACCACTTTGTCGAGATCGTCGTTCAAGGCGAACATGGCGCGGTTGAAGCCCTCCAGCGGGTCCTGCGGATTGCCCGCGCTGGCGCACCCTCCCGCGAGCAGAGCGGCCAGCGCCAGCGTCGCCAGGTTCCTGCGCGTCGATCTGTTCGACCGGGTGTCGATCGCCATGGCTGTGCTACTTCTTCGCGGCAGCGCCTGCTTCGGCCGCCTTGCCGAAGAGGAACTGGCCGATCAGTTTCTCCAGCACCACCGCCGACTGGGTCTTGGTCACCATCTCGCCCTCCTTGAGCATGGTCGGATCGCCACCGACGTCCAGGCCGACGTACTGCTCGCCGAGCAGACCCGAAGTGTTGATCGTGGCAAATGTGTCGCGCGGAAACTGGTAGCGTTTGTTGATCTTCATCGTCACCACGGCAAGATAGCTCTCCGAGTCGAGGTGGATATCGGCGACCCGACCGACGACGACGCCGGCTGCTTTCACCGCGCCGCGCACCTTGAGCCCGCCGATGTTGTCAAAGCGGGCCAGCAGCAGGTAGGTTTCGCTGTTGTTGGCGGCGGCCAGATTGCCCACCTTCAATCCCAGGAAGAGCAGCGCGATGATGCCGCTGGCCACGAAGATTCCCACCCACAGGTCCAATGTCACTCTGTTCATTACGTCCCCCGAAACATGAATGCCGTGAGTACAAAGTCTGCCGCCAGGATCACCAACGACGAGGTCACCACGGTGCGCGTGGTGGCGCCGGAGACTCCCTCGGCCGTCGGCTCGGCGTCGTAGCCCTCGAAGACGGCGATCCAGCTGATCAGGGCGCCGAAGACGACGCTCTTGATGACGCCGTTCAAGATGTCCTCACGAAAGTCGACCGAGGCCTGCATTTGCGACCAAAACGATCCGGCGTCCACCCCGATCAGCCTGACCCCGACCAGGTAGCCGCCGAAGATCCCCATCGCCGAGAACAAGGCCGCCAGCAACGGCATCGAGACGACGCCGGCCCAGAAGCGTGGCGCCACCACCCTGGCGATCGGATTCACCGCCATCATCTCCATCGCCGAGAGTTGCTCGGTCGCCTTCATCAGCCCGATTTCGGCGGTGATGGCGCTGCCGGCGCGGCTGGCGAACAGCAGCGCGGCCACCACCGGCCCCAGCTCGCGCACCAATGACAGGGCGACCAGCACCCCGAGCGCCTCGCTGGAGCCGTAGCGCTCCAAGGTATCGTAGCCCTGCAGGCCCAGCACCATGCCGACGAACAGACCGGAGACCATGATGATGAGCAGGCTCAAGACGCCGGAAAAATAGATCTCGCGTATCGTCAGATGCAGGCGCCGCAAGGCCGTCCCGGAATAGACGATCAGCATCACGAAGAAACGGCTGGCGAAGCCGACCCGCCAGACGGCGTCGCTGACGACGTGGCCCAGGTTGATCAGGTGCTCACGCATGGCGCGCCTCCTGTCCCAGGATGGCCTCGCCGTAAGCCGCGGCCGGATAGTGGAAGGGCACCACGCCATCGACCTCGCGCCAGACGAACTGGTGCACGTAGGGCGAGGTCGACGCCCGTATTTGGTCCGGCGTGCCCTCGGCGACGATGCTGCCGGCGGAAACGAAATAGACGTAGTCCACCATCTTCAGCGACTCCTGCACGTCGTGGGTGACGATGATGGAGCTGGCGCCGAGCGCGTCGTTGAGCTTGCGGATCAGTTCGCCGACGATGGCCAGGGAAATCGGATCGAGACCGGCGAAGGGTTCGTCGTACATCATCAACAGCGGATCGAGCGCGATCGCCCGCGCCAGGGCGACGCGGCGCGCCATGCCGCCGGACAATTGCGTCGGCATCAGCTGGTGCACCCCGCGCAGACCCACCGCCTGCAGCTTCATCAGCACCAGATCGTTGATCAGCTCTTCGGGCAGGTCGGTATGTTCGCGCATCTGGAAGGCCACGTTGTCGTAGACCGACAGGTCGGTAAACAGCGCACCGAACTGAAACAACATGCCCATGCGCCGGCGCAGCCGATACAGGTCCTCGCCTTCGAGCTCGTTGACGCATTGGCCCGCCACCCGCACCGAGCCGGCGCTCGGTTTGAGCTGGCCGCCGATCAGGCGCAGGGTCGTGGTCTTGCCGCAGCCGCTGGCGCCCATGATGGCCACCACCTTGCCGCGCGGAATCTCCATATTGATGCCGGAGAGTACCGAGCGCTGGCCATAGGCGAAGCTGACGTTGCTGAGCTGGACCAGGCTGTCGCCAGGTGCGCAA
>JAHFRE010000351.1 GCA_023258955.1 Sterolibacterium sp. | reverse complement strand
GAAACGCTGGCCTGCGGCAGCGGCGCCTGCGCCGCCGTCGTCGCCGGCGTGCGCCGGGGGCTGCTCGACAGCCCGGTGCGGGTGCAGATGCGCGGCGGCGAGTTGCTGATCGCCTGGGCCGGCGACGGCGCGTCGGTGCTGATGACCGGGCCGGCCATTACGGTTTTCACCGGCGAGATCGATTTGCCAGAGAAGAGGAACTGATCGCATGGACGCGAGAGACGTTGCCGGCTATCTGAAGAGCCACCCGGAATTCTTCGAGAACCACGCCGACCTTCTGGCGCAGGTGCTGATACCGGATCAGCACGGTGGCCACGCCATCTCCATCACCGAGCGACAGTTGGGGACCTTGCGCGAGCGCACCAAGAAGCTCGAATCGAAGCTGGCCGAGCTGCTGCACTTCGGTGAAGAGAACGACGCGATCGGCGAGAAGCTGCACCGCCTGGGCGTCGCCCTGGTCGCGGCCGAGGATTTCGCAGCGCTGCTGGCCGCCCTCTATTATCACCTCGGCAACGACTTCGCCGTGCCGCACTGCAGCTTGCGCCTGTGGGGGCTGGACGCGCCGCCGGGCGACGAGGGCAGGCCCGAATTCGCAGCACCCGAAGCGCAAACGCTCAGTTTCGCCGCCGGCCTCAAGCATCCGCATTGCGGACCGAGCGCCAAGCTGGAGGAATTCCTCGATCTGGCGCCGACGGTGCGCTCCGCGGCGGTGGTGCCGCTGCAATGCCGCACCGGCACCATCGGCCTGCTCGCCCTGGGCAGCGAGGAGTTGCACCGCTTCTATCCCGAGATGGGAACCCTGTTCCTGAGCCGCCTCGGCGACCTGGTGAGCAGCGCGCTCTGGCGCACGCTGCGCGAATAGTCGGTCCAAGCCCTAGCCATGCGCGTCGTGCTGATCAGCGGCCTCTCCGGCTCCGGCAAGAGCATCGCCTTGAACGTCCTCGAAGACGCCGGCTACTACTGCGTCGACAACCTGCCGGCGCCGCTACTGCCCGCCTTGCTGCAGCATCTGCGCGGCGAGGATATCGCCAGCGTCGCCGTCGCCGCCGACATGCGCGGCGGCACCGGCATCGTCGCCCTGCCGCAGCAGTTGCGCGACTTGCAGGCCTCCGAAATCGAGCTGCGCTTCCTCTTCCTCGATGCGCGCGACGCGGTGCTGATCCAGCGCTTTTCCGAAACGCGCCGGCGTCACCCTCTCGGCGGCGAGGGCACGACCTTGGCCGAGGCGATCGGGCGCGAACGCGAGGCCCTGGAAACCATCGCCTCGCTCGCCCACCGCATCGACACCAGCGATCTTCGTCCCAGCGCGCTGCGCGGATTCATCAAGGATTTCGCCGCGCTCGAAGGCCAGGCCGGCATCACCCTGTTGTTCGAGTCCTTCGGCTACAAACATGGCTTGCCGCTCGACGCCGACCTGGTCTTCGACGTGCGCTGCCTGCCCAACCCCCACTACGACCCGGCCCTGCGCCCTCTGGACGGGCGCGACCCGGAGGTGGTGGCTTTCCTCGAGGCGCACCCGGAGTCTATCCAACTGGCCGAGGACATCCGCCGCTTCATCAGCGACTGGCTGCCTGCCTACGTGCGCGACTCGCGCGCCTACTTGACCGTGGCCATAGGCTGCACCGGCGGCCAGCACCGTTCGGTCTACATCAGCGAATGGCTGGCCGCCCGCTTTCGCCAGCAGGTTCAGGTCCTGGTGCGGCACCGGGCGCTGGGCTGAGTTCGAAGAAGCGCTGCAGCAACTTGCGGATCGGCGTGGGCAGGGCGGCGGCGGCGCAGTCGTCCCGGCCCAGCCAGGTTTCGCCGCTGCGTTCGGCGGCGCGCGGCTGCGGCCGGGCGTGGGCGAGCAGGGGCAGCAGGGTCAGGTGAAAGTGGGTGAAGCTGTGGCGCAGCGGCGGCAACTCCTCGAATTGCGTCGCCTCGCAGCCCAGGCAATTGGCCGCGTGGATCGACGGATCGTCCCCCTCCGGCAGCTCCGGCAAACTCAGCAAGCCCCCCCAGAGGCCGGTCGGCGGTCGAGCCAAGAGCAGCAGGCGCTGGCGATCGGCGAGCAGCAACACCCGCACCCGCCTTTCCGGCAACACCCGGCGCGGTCGCCGCTGCGGCAGCAGCGCGATCCTGTCCTCGGCCCGGGCAACGCAGCTCACGGCCACCGGGCAAGCCTCGCAGCGCGGCCTGCTGCGGGTGCACAGGGTGGCGCCCAGATCCATCTGCGCCTGGATATAGGTGGCGATATCCCGTTGCGGCAGCAGGGATTCGGCCAATCGCCACAAGCGCTGCTCCACCGCCGCGGCACCTGGATATCCGCTTACGCCAAAATACCGGCAGAGCACGCGCTTGACGTTGCCATCGAGTATCGGGACGCGAGCGCCGTGGCAGAAGGCGGCGATGGCGTTGGCGGTGGAACGACCTATCCCCGGCAGAGCGGCGATGGCCTCCGGCGTGCGCGGGAAATCACCGCCGTGCTCGGCATCGAGCCGGCGGGCACAGGCGTGAAGATTGCGGGCTCGCGCGTAGTAGCCCAGCCCGCTCCAGGCCGCCATCACCTCGTCCAGCGGCGCCCGGGCCAGATCCGACAAGGACGGAAAGCGCGCAAGGAAGCGCTGGAAATAGGCGACGACGGTCGCCACCCGCGTTTGCTGCAGCATGATCTCGGACAGCCACACCCGGTAGGGGTCCCTGCTTTTCTGCCAGGGCAGGTCATGGCGCCCGTGTCGCTGCTGCCACTGGATCAAGCGGGCGGCGAAGTCCATATCTTGGTTTATCATAGGCGTATGTTACTGTTGCATCGTCGTGGCTCGCCCTGGGTCAGCCTGCACCGTCGGACTATTTGATCAAGATCAAGTCGACCGAGGGTCAATGACTTCAATATCACCCTTTATCCGGATGGCTCGGAAGATGGCGGAATCCTCATGAGTTTTGGCAAACTGCTGCAGCGGCCCGGCGTCGCTGCAGCCTCTGTCTTGCTGTGTCTGGTGCTGGCGCCCAACTTGGCGGCGGCGGCCGCGGTCGATCGCAGCGGCAAGGAAGTGGTCGATTCGGTCTGCGCCGCCTGCCACGAAAAAGGCAGCGACGGCGCGCCGCGCATCGGCGACAAGCAAGCTTGGGCCGCGCGCGAGAAGCGCGGCATCGACAGCCTGACGAAGAATGCCCTGAACGGCATCCGCAAGATGCCGGCGCACGGCGGCAGCGCCAAGGTCAGCGATTTCGAGATCCAGCGCGCCATCACCTATATGGTCAACCAGTCCGGTGGCAGTTGGGTCGAGCCC
>JAHFRE010000350.1 GCA_023258955.1 Sterolibacterium sp. | reverse complement strand
CTCTGGATCAGCGCCAGCGGCATGCGCAAGGCGCCGCTGATCGCCAGCGCCACCACCATCGACAGCGCCAGTGAAAAGAAGGCTTCGCGCCGACCGATGGTCTTCAGCATGACGGCGAAGGTCGACAGGCAGGGAACGTAAAAGGTCAGGAACAGCAGGAAGGTGACGATCTGCGCCCAGTCCATCAGCGGGACGATTTCCGTGGTGCCCAGCGCCTGGTAGATCATCAGCAGCGACAGTTCCTTGCGCAGCACACCGAAGAGGATGGGAACGCCGAGCACCACCGGCAGACCGAGCCACCAGACGGTGATGGGCGTGAGCAGCGAGTTGATGACGCTGTCGGCGCCGATGTGGTTGAGCAGCGCCAGCACCACGCTGCCGGCGATCAACAGCGGCGTGACGATGGTCAGGATGTCGCTGGTGCGCGCCCAGGTGTTCTTCAGCACGGTGCGCCATTGCGGCATGGCGTAGGGGGGGATCTCCTGGATCATGCCCGGGCCGGACTCGCTGTAGCGCCGGCTCAGCAAACGGCCGAGCACGGCGACGACGACCAGGGTCAGCATGAAGATGGCGAAGACGCCAAAGCCGCCGAGGTACTTGCCGCCCAGCGCGAGGATGATGGCCGAGCGCGCAGAGCAGGGCACGAAGGTGATCAAGAGCGAAGCCACCACCCGATCGCGCCCGCTGGCAGCCTCGGCCGCCGAGGAAATGGCCGGCACGTTGCAGCCCAGTCCGATCAGGAAGGACACGGCGACGCCGCCGTGCAGGCCGATGCGGTGGAAACCGCGATCGACGACGAAGGCGACGCGATGCATGATGCCGGACTCTTCCAGCGCCACCAGCAGGATCACCAGCGGAATCATGTAGGGGACGACGATGCCGACCAGGCCGATCAGCGCATCGACCACGGCGTGGGCGACGACGCCGGCGGTCGACACCGGTTGCCACTCCTGCGCCCAGCCGGCCAGTCGCGCCGAGGTGAGGGCATCGAGCCCGGCGCTGACCTCGAAGACCATGAACAGCACCAGGGCGAATACCGCCATGCTGCCGATCAGTCCCCAGCGCGGATGGAGGAACAGTTCGTCCAGCCAGCGCTGCCAGCGATGCGCTTCGTCGCTGCCGCCCAGGCGCGACACGGCTTCGAACAGCATGGCCGAACGGTGGTGGCGGTCTGCGTGCATCTCCTCGGAGAGTGAGCGCGGCAGCATCTTCTCCGCCGCGGCGCGGGCGGCCTTCACCGCCGGCACCTGCAGTGGGAAATGGTCGCCGAGCTCTTCGAGGAAGTAGTCGTCGTTCTCCGCCAGTTGCATCAGCAGCAGGGGCCGCGGCACCTGGAAGGCGGCATCGATCTCGGGATGGGCGAGCAGGCTGCTCAAGGCATCGAGGCTGTTCGCGATGTGGGCGCTGGGTGGCTGCGGCAGCGGGCAGAGATGCTGCCGCGCCGCCAACACCGCGGCGGCGAAGAGATCGGTGATGCCTTTGCCCATGTGCGCCACCGTCGGCACCACCGGCACGCCCAAGGCTTCGCCGAGCGCCCGCGCGTTGATATAGAGGCCCTTGGCCCGCGCTTCGTCCATGCGGTTGAGCGCGATCACCATGGGGCGTCCGAGGAGGGCGAGTTCGAGCGACAGTTCGAGGTCGCGCTCGAGCGAGGTGGCATCGACGACCTGGATCAGCACCTCCGGGGCTTTGAAGGCCGCCGCCGGCTGTTGCGATTCGTGACGGGCGATGGTCGGCCAGCGGTCGCCCCACAGCAGGTACTTGAGCACGACACGGTCGGGCTCCTGCAGGTGATGGAAGGACTCGATCGACGGCAGGTCGACCAGCGAAATCTGGTCCAGACCCACCTCGACTTGGCATTCTTCGTAGGCCGGACCCACCCCGGCGAGGCGCTCGTTGTGAATGGCGACGCTGGCGGCGGCGCGGAATATCGTGCTCTTGCCGGCACGCGGCAGGCCGATCAGGGCCACCCGAGGTCGATTGGCGCCGCGCAGAAGCGGCTGCAGCAGAGGAATCGTGGCTGTCTGGACCATGGTGCCGTGTCTGGTTGTCAATGCGAGTGATTCGCATTGTCCCATCAATTCGGCTAAGCTGTCCATGGCGAGCCTGCGCTAAAATGCGCGCTCAGATACAGGGGATGAAATGTCCACCGCTAGCCGCCCAGTCAACTCGATACTCTACGTCCGCCTCCCCTGCTGGAAGATCTATCCGGGGGGCGTCATCTACGTTGCCGATTTTATCCACAAGCAACGCCCGGGCATCAAGCAGCACCTGCTCGACCTGGCGCTGATCCCGGTGGCGCAGCGCGCGAGCGCCCTCGCCGAGAAGCTGAGCGAGCTGTCGCCGGACATGGTGGCCTTCTCCTGGCGCAATATGCAGTCCTTCGGCCCCCACCCGGAGGACGACGCCCTCGACGTGGTGATGAAGTTCGACTATTCGCCGAACCTCTGGCACCGCGCGAAGTCCGCCCTCGGCGCGACGCGCATCATCGGCGACTACGTCCTCTCCCGGTTGCGCAATTTCGCCTACATGAAGCTGGTGCGGCGCCAGTTGCCGGACGCGCGCATCGTCGTCGGCGGCACCGCGGTGTCGATTTTCGGCAAGTACGTGGTCAAGAAATGTCCGCGCGATACCGTGGTTGTGGTCGGCGAGGGCGAGGACACCATGCTGTCGCTGGTCGATGGCTTCGCCAAGCCGGCCGGGGAGTTCTACCACAAGGACACGGACGGCAGCATCAGCCATCGCTCGCGCAGCGAGAACTTCGACCTGCGCACGCTCACCGCCGTCGATTTTCCCTACGTCGAATCGATATTTCCGGCCTTCAGGGAGTATCTCGACACCGACATCGGGGTGCACACCAAGCGCGGCTGCCCCTTCAAATGCCACTTCTGCCTCTACAACAAGATCGAGGGCGCCAACCAGCGCTATCGCGATCCGGCCGAGATCGCCAAGGAGATCGAGGTGCTGACCAAGGGCTACGGGGTCAAGCACATCTGGTTCACCGACGCGCAATTCTGCTCGACCCGGCGCAGCATGGAGCACGTCGAGCAGGTGCTCGACCAAATGCTGGCGCGGCAAATCCAGGTCGACTGGTCGGGCTACGTGCGCCTCAACTTCCTGACCCCGGCGATCGCGCGCAAGATGCTCGCCACCGGCATGTGCAGCGTCGACCTGTCCTTCACCGGTTCGCAGGAGGTGATCGATCTGCTGACCCTGGGCTATTCGCTCGAGCAGCAGATGGACGCCTTCCGCATGTTCAAGGCGCAGGGGCTCGAGAAGCAGAAGGTGA
>JAHFRE010000349.1 GCA_023258955.1 Sterolibacterium sp. | reverse complement strand
CGCTTCCAGCTCCAGACCAACGGCACGCTGCTCGACGACCTGCCCGACTGGATGCTGGCCAGGCTGTCGAACATTCTCATATCGATCGATGGCGGCGAGCGGACCACCGACAGCTATCGCGGCCGCGGCATCTGGCGCAAGGTGCAGGACAACGTGCAGCGGGTGCGGCACAAGGTCGGCGGCACGGTCACGGCCCGCGTCACCTGGGGCAGTCCCGACACCGGCTTCGAGGAACTCGACGATCTGGCGCGAAGCTTCGATTATCTCTATTGGCAATTCGTCGCCGACGAGATGTATTTCGGCGATTCCCTGGAGAAGCGCAAGGCGGTGCTGCTGCAGCTGATCGATCGCTTTTTCGCCAGCGAAGACGCGCTCTATCCGCTCGTTCCCTTGATGGGCATCGTGCGCAACAAGCTGCTGCCCAATCGCGGCCGCGAGCTCTATTGCGGGCAGACGCAATGCCGCGTGTCCACCCATCTGCTCAACGTCATGCCCAGCGGCCAGATCTTTCCCTGCCCCGACATGATGTACGTGCCGCAGATGCAGATGGGCGAGGTTCAGGGCAACTGGCTGCAGCCGAGCCCCTTGCAGCCGACCGCGGCGATGCCCTGCACGACCTGCGAGGCCTTCTCCTGGTGCCGCCGCAACTGCTTGAAGAATCTCTACCTGGGCTACGTCAAGAACGATCAGCGCTACCGGCGCAACGTCGTCGAACCGATCTGCGAGCTGCTGCGCTTCATCGGCCGGGCGATCGACGAGCGCGACCCGCAGGCCTGGTTCTCGAGACTGAGTGTCCCGGCACGGCGGGTGCTGAGCTCGGCCGAGGTCTACGACTACGTCGAAATCATGCCCTGACTACAGGGCGGCAAACGGCGACGCTGCGCCGCCGCTTGCCGCCGCCCGCGTCGCGCCCGACTCAGGCCGCTTTGCGCTCCAGCGCGTGCAGATTGTCCACACCATCGATGGCGATCTTGCGCGGCTTCAGCGCTTCAGGAATTTCGCGGACCAAGGCGATCTTGAGCAGGCCGTTGTCGAGCGATGAACCGACCACCTTCACCTGATCGGCCAGCTTGAAGCGGTGCTCGAAGTCCCTGGTGGCGATGCCCCGGTGCAGATAGGTGGTGCCCTGCTCGGTCTTCTGCTTGCGACCGACGATCTTCAGCGTGTCGCGCTCGAGCTCGAGGTCGAGTTCGGAGCGATCGAAGCCCGCGACCGCCATGGTGATCCGGTACTGGTCTTCGGCCACCAGTTCGATGTTGTACGGTGGGTAGCTGGGCTGCGGCTCGCTGCGCTGGACCTCGTGGAGCATCTGGGTCAGGCGGTCGAAGCCGATGGCGGAGCGGTGCAGGTTGCTTAGGTCAAATGTGCGCATGGCGATATCCTCAAGAAGTTAAGCGATATGGTTGGCGGGCCTCGAATGAGCACCCGCTGCAGCCGATATAGGGGTCGTGCGGGGCGTTTCAAGATCTTGAAATTGAGCCGGGTCGCCCCAAGCTCGGAATGTTTTTGCGCCTGGCGCGCTGGTCGCGACGGCGCCTTGGTCAGGGCACCGCCGGCGCTTGCTAGAATGGCAGCGGCCTGCAGGATTGCGGCCCAACCCACAACGCCGAAGGTCGATCGGAACGCCGCGATGAACGCAAACGACACCCTGGTCGAGCAGTGCGTCGGCCGCTTGCGCAAGCTGTCCTTCGCCATCGGCGCCTACCGGCCGCCGAGCGAGGGCGGCGCCGCTTCGCTGCTGCTCAGGGTAAGCGAAAACTGCCCGTGGAACCGCTGCAGCTTCTGCGAGATGTACAAGGGCGAACGCTTCGTCTATCGCTCGGTGGCGGAGATCATAACCGACATCGATACGGTGGCGGCGATTCGCGACGAGCTGGCGTCGCTGTCGCGTGCGCTGGCGCTGGACGGCCTAGTGGGGCGGTCGCTCGGTGCCGCGCTGATCAAAGCCGGCCCCGACCTGGCGGAGAATCAGAGCTTCGTCACGGTCTTCAGCTGGCTGGCGGCCGGCGGCAAGACCGCCTTCCTGCAGGACGCCAACAGCGTGATCATGCGGCCGGCCGAACTGGTCGTGGCGCTGCAGCACCTGCGCGCCACGCTCGCTTCGCTGAACCGGGTCACCAGCTACGCCCGCGCCAAGACGCTGGCGCAGCGGCAGCCCGATCAGCTGCGGCAGATCCGCGCGGCCGGCCTCGATCGCCTGCACATCGGTCTGGAGACCGGCGATGACGAATTGTTGACCCTGATCGACAAGGGCGTGACCGCCGCCGAGCAGATCGAGGGCGCCTGCAAAGCCATCGCCGCGGGCTTCGAAGTCTCCGAATACTGGATGCCCGATCTGGGCGGCAGGGAACGTTGGCGAGCGCACGCGCAGAACACGGCGCGCGTGCTCTCGGCGATCAACCCCCACTACATTCGCTCCCGGCCGTTGGCGCCACGGCGGGGAACCCCGCTGTTCGACGAGGTCGCCCAGGGTCGCTTGCACCTGTCCTCGCCGCACCAACGGCTGGAGGAACTGGCCTTGATGATCGACGGCTTGGAGGTCACCTCGCGTGTCTGCTTCGACCACGCGATGAACGCCTGGGTGGACCGCCACGGTGCGCTGCTCTTGCGCCAGGACTACGAGGGCTATCAGTTCCCGCAGGAGAAGCCGCTGCTCTTGGAGAGGATCAACGAGGGCCTGGCCGTGGCCGAGACGGGGCACGTCCAGGCGCGCCGACTGATGGCGGTGAAGTCCCTCTGAGCGGCCAACCACGGTCTTGCGCCGCGAACCGCCGGCGGACCGTCGCCGCTAGCGACCCTCGGCGGGCTGTTCGAGGAAGGCGCTGATAGCCACCACGATTTCCTCGATCCGCTCCGCCGTCACCCCGTGGAAGAAGACACCGCCCGGGGCCAGCCGGACGTTCGGACCCCGCTCGCACTGACCGAAACAGATGAACAGTTCGACGGGGATGGGCAGGCCGCGACGGGCGACCTCGGCCGTCAGCAACTCGGCGATGCGCCGCCCGCCGCGCGCGCCGCAGGAGGGCTTGGCGTCGGTCAGGCGATGATGCACGCACACCAGCACCTTTTTCGGCTCTGCCGCCCCCTGCGTCATTTGCCCTGCCTCCCTGGCGCACATCATGCCACGGCTCGCGGTGCAACAGCGACAGCCGCAAAGCCGGGCTAAGGAAACGGGAATTCGTGCCGATATGCAAGCTGTCGGACTTTACCGTCAATCAGGGAGAGCTGCGATGGGCCTTAGAATTCGCCGGTCAGGCAGACTGTTCCACGATGTCTGGATGAGATCCTCGT
>JAHFRE010000017.1 GCA_023258955.1 Sterolibacterium sp. | reverse complement strand
GGGAAAAGCTCGGGTCCGTCATGGCCGGCATGGCGATCAGGAACTGGTGGGCGAGGCTCGCGGTATCTTCGATCACGCTTCATTGTAATCTGTTGCGACCGCCTCTGTCACAAGGCACTGGCGCGGGTCGCAGCCGACCCCATGCTGCGTTGCCGCAGCCCGGCGGCACTGTCATAATATGTGCGGCTATTGCACACAGAGCGAAAATAGCGATGTAGAATTGCGCCGCGAGCGCCAACTCACCCGCCAATACACCAGCACACCAGCCAACTCACCACTCAGGGGGAACCATGAACAAAGCTGAACTCATCGACGCTGTTGCCAAGGAAGCCGACGTGTCAAAGGCTGCCGCCGGCGGCGCCATTGACGCCATCACCGCAGCCATCACCAGCGCTGTCGCCAAGGGCGGTACCGTCACCTTGGTCGGCTTCGGCACCTTCAGCTCGTCCAAGCGCGCCGCGCGCACCGGTCGCAATCCGCAGACCGGCAAGGAACTGAAGATCGCCGCGACCACGGTGCCGAAGTTCAAGGCCGGTGCCAATTTCAAGGCCGCCGTCGCCGGCAAGAAAGCCGCCAAGAAGAAATAAGCCTGAACCACAGGCGGCAACAAGACCCCGGCCGGGCCCCGCCAGTAGCGGTGGGGCCCGGCCGTTTCCGTTGGCGGCAGCGATGATCCGTCAGATCACGCTGCACTCCCGGGCAGCCGCCAAGCCGGCCCTGGGCGATCCCTGCAACGGCTGCGGCGCCTGCTGTGCGCTCGAACCCTGCCCGGTGGCGCGCCTGTTCCTGCTGCGCTGGCAAGGACCCTGTCCGGCCCTGCTCTGGCGGGACGAGGCGGCTCGCTACGACTGCGGCATGGTGCGCTCGCCGGGCAGATTCCTGCCCTGGCTGCCGGTCGCGCTGCGCTCGGCGGCGGGCCGCTTCTTCGCTCGCCGCATCGCCGTCGCCAGCGGCTGCGATGCCGACCTCGAAGTCGCGCCCTGAGACGAACGCGACCGTGCGCGCAGCGCGCCGCGGCTAGACGGTAAATACCGCCACGGCGGTACGCAGTTGCGCCGAGAGATCGTTGAGACCGCTGGCGGTCTGCGTGTTGCCTTCGGCGGCGCGGGTGTTGCTCTCGGTCATCTGCGCGATCCGCTCGACGCTGACGGCGATCTGGCGAATCGCCGTGTCCTGCTCGGCCAGGGCGTGGGAGATGCTCTCGACGTTGGCGGCGACGGCGCGCGAACCCTCGTCGATCTTGTGCAAGGCGGCCTCGGTCCTGCCCACCAGTTCCAGGCTGGCGCTCGCCTGCACGTTGGCCTGCTGCATCGCGGTGACTGTGCCGCCGATGCCGGACTGGATGGTGGCGATCAACGCCGCGATTTCACCGGTCGCCTGGGTGGTGCGCTCGGCCAGCTTGCGCACCTCGTCGGCGACCACCGCGAAGCCCCGTCCCTGCTCACCGGCGCGCGCCGCCTCGATCGCGGCGTTCAACGCCAGCAGATTGGTCTGGTCGGCGATCTCCTTGATCACCTTGACGATGCCGCCGATCTTCTGCGAACTGGCGTCGAGGCTTTCGACGTTGCTGCCCGAGTCGCTGATGATCTTGGCGATGCTGTTCATCTGGGCGATGGTGTCGCGCATCACCTGCAACGCGTGCTCGTTGCCCTCGCGCGCCTCGGCCACGGTCGCCGCGGCGGCCTGGGCGTTGGCGGCGGTCTCGCTGACGCTGGCCGAGGCCTCGTCGACGGCGGCGGCCACCGAGGCGGTCGCCCCGGCCTGGATCACCGAACCTTCGTTCACCTGGCGCGAGGAATCGGTCATCAGGCGCGCCGCGTCGGTGATCTGCTGGCTCGAGCGCTTGGTGCCGGCGATGATCTCGCGAAATTTTCCCATCAACTGATTGAAGGCCTGCGCCGTTCGCGCCACCTCCATGGTGCCGGTCTCGACCATGGTGCCGGTGAAGTCGCAGTCGCGAATCGCCCGCTCGGCGAAAGCCACGGCGGCGCGCAGCGGTTCGCTGACGCTGCGCGCCGCCCACACCGAGACAGCGACGGTGAGCACGATGGCAAGCACGCCGAGCGCCAGGAACCCCAGCAGGGCGTTGCGGCTGTCGCTGTACAGGCTGCTCGCGGCGGCGCGAATGTTGCCGGTGACCAGGTTCTCGGTGTCGTGCATGGCATCGATCTTGGCGGTGGCGGCCTTGAACCAGGCGGTCGGATCGATGCCGAAGCCGCCCTCGAGCGAGCGCTCGATCAGCACGTTGCGCATCCGCGCCACCTCTTGCGCCGCCGGCGCAGCGAGGATGGCCTGCAGCGAAGCCTGCTCCTCGCCGCCGGCGACGCTGCGAAAGTCGCCGAGGTGGGCCTCCTGCCGGCTGATGCGATCGAGGATCGCGCGCAGCTGCGCCGGCTCGACCCTGTCGGCCGCGTAGATCGCCGTGGTCAGCGCCCGCTCCTGTCCGGCGGTCTCCTTGGCGCGGACGAAACCGATGTAGGCGATCAGCTTCTGCGAGATCGCGGCGTTCTTGTTGTACTCGACACCGGCGCCGATGGCATCGACCAGCTGCGCGATCGTGGTGGTGTAGTAGGCGGTTGTATCGGCGGCGGTGACAGCGAACTGGCTGGCGCGCCCGCGCAGCTCGCCCAGCCCGTCGAGCTTGGCGTTGGCCGCCTGCATCGCCCGTGCCAGGGTGGGAAAGGCGATCGCGTCGAGTTGGGCCAGGGCCAGCTTCAGCGCCTGCAGCGTCTCGTCGGTCTTGGCGCGCGTGCCCGGCAGGATCTCGGCGAAGCGCTGTCCCTTCGATTGGACGAAGCCGGCGGTGGCACCGCGCTCGGTCTGCAGGGTGTGCACCAGATTGCCGATGGCCACCGAAAGATCCATCAGCTGCTGGGTCCGGCCCGCTTCGCGAAACACGGCCAGCGCCTGCCAGACCTGCATGCCGGAAACGATGGTGAGGGCGATCAGAGGCACCGCGGCCAGCAGCGCCAGGCGCTGCATGATGGTGGAACGCTGCATGATTTCTCCCGAACTCTAGATGGCTCTTATATTCCGCCGCGGGTACCGGATGGAAGATGCTGCGGCAGGTTTATCCATCTGCGCTAATATCGGATCTACGATCGCCCACCGCCTTGAGCTTGGTCAACTCCATGTACATACTGTTCATCGGCAACAAGAACTATTCGTCCTGGTCGCTGCGCCCCTGGCTATTGATGCAGCAATTGGCGCTGCCCTTCACCGAGCGCTTGACCGCCTTCGGCTCTTGCGTCTTCCAGGATTTTTCACCGAGCGGCCGCGTTCCCTGCCTGCACGACGCGGCCACCGTCGTCTGGGACTCGCTCGCCATCGTCGAATACCTCGCCGAGAGGCACGCCGGCGTTTGGCCGGCGGACGCCACGGCGCGGGCCTGGGCGCGCTGCGCGACGGCGGAGATGCACGCCGGCTTCGCCAACCTGCGCAACCACTGCGGCATGAACTGCGGCGTGCGCGTGCGCCTGCACGAGACCAGCGCCGCCCTGGGCGAGGACATCGCGCGCATCGACGCGCTGTGGCGCGAGGGCCTCGACCGCTTCGGCGGACCCTATCTGGCCGGGGCAGACTTCAGCGCCGTCGATGCCTTCTTCGCCCCCGTCGCCTTCCGCGTGCGCAGCTATGCGCTACCGCTCAGCGCTGCGGCGAAGGCCTACGCCGAGCGTTTGCTGAACCTGCCGGCGATGCGGCGCTGGTACGCCGAAGCGCTGCGCGAACCATGGCGCGACCAGACGCACGAGGAGGAGATAAGGCTCTACGGCACCCTGCTCGAGGATCTGCGTACCCCGCCGTCAGCGTAGGCTCACCATAATCGTCCCAGCAGCAGAGTGACCCCGGCCAGGAGTTGCCAATCGGGCGAGGCCCCGTTCAGGCCGCGCGCCACGGCGCAATCGAAGACGACCCGCTTGCTCAGGCTGTAGCTCGCCCCCACCATGAGCTGCGCGGTCGAGGCGACGCCGCGGCGCGAGCCGCCGCTCGGCTCGGCGAAGATTGACCAACGCTCGTTCAGGCTGCGCGACAAGGCCAGCGCCCAGGCGTATTGGGAGCGGCCCTCGCGCGGGCCGCTGGCGCCCAGGCGGGTCACGGCGAGGTTGGCATCGAGGTGCAGATCGCCGGCAAAGTCGCTGCTGAAGATGCCGGTGAGGAGGGCGTCGCTCTTGCCGCTGCCGATGCTGTCCTTGGCGGTGGGCGTCTTGAAACCAACACTGAAGCCCCAGGCTGTGCCCTCGTCGGCGGTGGCGATGCGTCGCTTGAGCAGCAGGGTCGTATCACCGAGCCCGTCGAAGCTCGGGCCGCTCCAATCGCTGCGGTGTACCGCCAGCTCGCCGCCCAGCACCACGCCCCAGTCCGCGTCGAAGGCCAGCTTGGCGGCGAAGGGCAGACTATCGCGCAGCTTGTCGCCGCCACCCTTTATCCGCTGCGCGCCGAACTCGACGTCGAGCCAGCCCGGTTCGGGCAGGGCCGCCGGCGCCGACACCGACGGACGGTAGGGCGTGGCTGCGGGTTGGCTGTCGGCGGCCCTGGCGAGCGCCGCAGCGCACAGCAGAGCCAGCGCCAAGAGTTGGTTTGTTCGCATTTCTCGTTGCTCCCCGATGCCGTTCGATGCGGCCCCGCGATCTTGTCGGAGGCGTTCTGTTGCGCCGTGCCGATTCGAACGTCTACCAGACGCGCAGCAGGAACTGGGCGGCGACGGCGCCGTGCAGGCGCTTGCCGTAGCTGGGGACCACGGTGAGGTTCACCCCGACCCGATCGTAGCGCAGGCTCGCCGCGGGAATGGGAAAGGCGAACCAGCCGCCATTGCGCATCAAGGGGTAACCGTCCATGGCCAGGCCGAAGGCACCGAGACGGACCGGACCGAGCGCCCACGGTTGCCACAGTACCCCCGCGTAGTGCGAGCGGGCGCGGTCGCTGTTGACGAAGCTGCCGCCGACGAGGGCGGTCTCGCGCCCCAGGTCCAGCTGCAAACCGGGGCCCCAATTGTCCTCCCGGTAACCGGCGCTGCGGTCGAAGTGATAGGACCACAGACCGGGGCTGACCCAAACCGCGACCGCCTCGGGCTCCGCTGCTCCCGCCGCGGTCGCGATGCAGATCGGGCAAACGAGCCACAGGCAGGCGGCCAGAGCGAGGGCGAAATAGCGCTTGGACGACATGGTTCAGCCCACCCGCCGCGCTGGCCGTTGCTGGGCATCGAGCAGACAGTGCACCGCCCGCTCCACCGCATCGGGGGCGATGGCGTCCACGCGCGCTCCGGCGTAGAGCAAGGCGTGCGGCACACCCAACGGATACCAGCGAAGGTACTTCTCCGGCCGGTCCTCGAACAGGGCGACCACGGGAATCTGCAGGGCGGCGCCGAGGTGCACCGGCAGGCTGTCGGCCGACACGACCAGGTCGAGCTCGCTGGTCGCCGCCACCAGCTCCGGCAGAGTCGCGATCGCCAGCCGCTTCGCGGCGGCGACCGCTGGCTCGGCCGGATCCTGGAATATCAGCACCTCGACCCGCTCCTGCAGACGATCCGCCAGGGCAGACCAGCGCGACCAAGGCCAGCGCCTGGCGGCGGCCTTGTTGGAGATGAAGAGGCCGACTCGCGGGCGATTCTTCGCACCCAGGCGCGCCCGCCACAAGGCCTGCAGGCGCGCATCCGGATAGACGCGCAGGCGCAGGGAGTCGGCGTCGACCTCACCGAGCTCGGGCAGCAGGGCAAAACCGGCGAGCGCTTCGTGGCGCAGCGGGCGGCTAGCGGCGTGCGCCGCGACCCGGTCGTCGAACTCGCTCGCGGTCGTGTGCCAGCGGCAGTCGGCAACGCCGAGTTGGCGGGCGAAGCTGATGCTGTTCTTGTTCATGCCGCCGTTGGGTACCAGCAGCAGGTCGAAGCGCAGCCGCCGCAGGCGCGCCAGCAAGGCGAGCCGGTCCTGCGCCGCGGCGAACCATCCCGGCCGCGGGTTGCGTTCGAACTGCTTGCTGTAGATGTAGACGTGGCTCGCCGCCACGTCGGGATTGCGCTCGAGCAAGGGCAGGTTGTAGCGATTGCCCAGCACGTGGATCTCGGCGCCGGGCCAGCGCTGCCGCAGCGCGTGCAGCAGCGGCGTCGTGCACAGCATGTCGCCGAGGAAATCGATGCGGATGACCAAGATGCGCATGCGCTGCGCTCACTCCCCGACGATTTGGGTCGGCGCCTGCGCCCGACCGAATGTTGGAGGCCAGTATACCTTCGCCACGGCGCCGGTGTGCACCTTCCGATCTTGCATCGACTATATTACAAGAGCATAATTTCTCCTGGCGTAGTGATGGACGGACATTCCGCGTGGATCCCCCTCGGCTAGCGAGCAGCCTTGGCCGCCCGGCCCAGGGCAGCGCCTTTGTCGCGCAATGGGTGATGCTCGCCGCGGCGCTGCTGACCCTCGGCGGCAGCCAGGCCTGGAATCTCTACCGCGAATGGCTGGTCCTCGACGCCAGCGAGCGCGAACGTCTGGCCACCCAGGCCAAGGTGATCGACGACAACCTGAGCTACCAGTTGATCGCCACCAATCTTGCGCTCGACTCGATCCGCGCCGATCTGCCTGGGCTGAGAGCGCAAGACAAGGACCGGGCGCTGCTCAATCGCCGCCTGCAACAACTCGGCGAGGCGATGCCGGCGGTGCTCGAGCTCTTGATCCTCGATGCCGACGGCAGGGCAATCGCCAGCAGCCGTGCACAGCTGGTCGGGCGCAAGCTCGCGCAGTGGGATTATGCGGGGGCGGCGCGCGCCAGCGCAAACCCCGACACGCTCCTCCTCACGCCACCCTTTCGCGATGCGCTCGGCGTCTACACCATCAATCTGGTAAAACCGATCAGGGACGATTCCGATCGCTACGCCGGCGTCATCGTGGCGGCGCTGGATCCGCAATTTCTGAACACCCTGCTCGATTCGGTCAGCTACGCGCCGGACATGCGCTCCGCGCTTGCCCACGGCGACGGCCGGCTGTTTCTGATGCGGCCGCCGCGACCGGGAAACGAGGGCATCGACCTGGCCGTGCCCGGCAGCTTCTTCAGCCGCCATCGCGACAGCGGCCTGACGGCGACGCTGCTGACCGGCATCGGCTACGCAACGGGTGAGGAGCGCATGGTCGCCCAGCGCAGCATCAAGCCCGCCAAGCTGGCGATGGACAAGCCGCTGCTGCTGGCCGTCTCGCGGGCGCTGCCGGGCATCTTCGCGCGCTGGCGGTTGCAGGTCTACACCGACGCCGCATCCTACGCGCTGCTGGTCACGGTGGCGGCGTTCGGGCTGTTCGGCTATCAGCGGCGCCAGGCTCACGTCGCCCGCGCTGTCGCTCTGCACCAGGCCGAGCAAGAGCGCAGCGCCGAAAGGTACCAGCGCCTCATTCAGGCCTCCTTCGACGGCTTCTGGGCGACCGATTTCGACGGCCGCTTCCTCGACGTCAATCCGGCGATCTGCCGCATGCTCGGCTATTCCCGCGAGGAGTTGCTGGCAATGGCGGTGCAGGACCTGGAGACGAAGGCCAGCGCCGTGGAGACAGCCGCCCGCCGCGCGCAATTGATGGAGACCGGTCAGGCACGATTCGAGGCACGGCTGCGGCGCCACGACGGCAAGACGCTCGAGGTCGAGGTCAGCGCGCAGTATGTCGCCCAACTCGGCGAGCTGTTCTTTGCTTTCATCCACGATGTCACGGAACAGAAACGGGCTCAGGCTGGATTGCAGGCCGCGCTCGCCTTCAGCCACAACCTGCTCGCCTCGATGCAGGATGGCTTGTCGGTGCTCGACGCCAGCGGCGTACACATCGAGGTCAACCCTGCCCTGTGCCAGATGACCGGTTTCGCCCGAGAAGAGCTGCTCGGCCGCGGCCCACCCCATCCCTACTGGCCGCCGGAAGAACAGCAGCAGATCGAAGCCTCCCTCGACAGGACGCTGCGCGGCGAAACCGAGGATCTCGAATCGAACTTCATGCGCAGGAGCGGCGAGCGCTTTCCGGTGATCGTCAGCCAGTCCAACGTCAAAGATGGCCAGGGCCGGACGGTCGGCTTGCTGGCGACGGTGAAGGATATTTCCGAACGCAAGCGCTCGGAGCAGCAACTAGCCGCCGCCAAGGCCGCCGCCGAGAGCGCGGACCAAGCCAAGTCACGCTTCCTGGCCTCGGCCAGCCACGACCTGCGCCAGCCGCTGGCGGCCCTGTCGCTCTACGTCGGCATATTGAAAAAGCGCCCCACCACCGACGGCGGCAAACTGGTGACCAGCATCCAGGACTGCGTCGAGAACCTATCAGAGCTGCTCACCGATCTGCTCGACGTCAGCAAGCTCGACGCCGGCGTGGTCAAGCCCAGGGTCGAGGATTTCGCCATCGCTCAGCTGATCAACACCCTCGCCTCGATCCACGCCGCCGAAGCCGAGGCGAAAGGCCTGCGCCTGCGCGTTCGCGCCTGCCGCTTCATCGTGCGCACCGATCCACGATTGTTGCAGCGGCTGCTCGGCAATCTGGTCGCCAACGCGATTCGCTACACAGACGCCGGCGGCCTGCTGATCGCCTGCCGGCGCCACGGGGGCAGGCATTGGGCCGAGGTCTGGGACAGCGGCGTCGGCATCGCCGCGCACCAGACCAGCATCATCTTCGAAGAATTTCGCCAACTGGCGGACGAAGCGCGCGGCAGCGGCCTTGGTCTGGCCATCGTCGCCAAGATCGCGGCGCTGCTCGATCTGGAGCTGCGGGTGCGCTCGCGTCCTGGACGCGGCTCGATGTTCGCGATCGAGTTGCCGCCCGGGCAGCCGGCGTTGGACCAGGCGCCGGCCGACGCGCTGGCGCCAGAAGTCGCCTGGCGATCGCTGCGGATCGCCCTGGTGGAGGACAACGCGATGGTGATCGAGGCCCTGATCCTGGCGCTCGAAGGCGCAGGTCACGAGGTCATCGAAGCGACCAGCGGTGCATCCCTGTTCGAGCGCCTGGGCGAGGACGTGCCCGATATCCTGATCGCCGACTATCGCCTCGCCGCCATCGAGACGGGCTTCGACGTGATCGAGGCGGCGCGCAACCGATACGGCAGGCGGCTGCCGGCGATCCTGATCACCGGCGACACCGATCCGGCCCTGGTGCGCACCATGGCCGACCGTGGTATCGCCGTCTATTACAAGCCGCTGCAATTCGAGGCCTTGCTGGCCTTCATCAGGGAGGCGACGGAGCGGCGCATCTGACGCCGAGGCGCCCGCGGCCGCGGCGTCAGGCCGCCTTGCGCAGGTCGACCACGTTGCGCGCCGGCTTGCCGTCCATCAGCGCCAGCAATTTGTCCACCGTCGCTTTGCGGCTGCCGATCGCCGCGATGCGCGCGCGCACCAGATCGAGCAGCGCCTTGGCTCGCGAGCGCTCCCTGGCCGCCGCGGCCGAGTTCGGCCGCTGCAGCGCCGCGCGATGGGCGCCGAGCAGACGCTCGGATGACTTGCCGAACAGCTCCTGCAAGCGCCTGGGATGGCTGGTCATCACCACGGCGGTGAGCAGTTCCGCCGAAATGTCGAGCGCCATGGCTTGCTGCAGGCGCTGCGCGAGTCTTTGCATCTGTGGCATGAGCGACAGCTTGCCCGATGGCGTCGGGCGATAAGGCGGGAATAGCCGGCGGCTTCTGCTCCTGTTCTCCATTTTGCCTGGAGCCGCCGCGCCCACCTTCCTCTTCCCGGTCGTTCGGGTATAGTCGCTCTCCGGGGGGGGTGCTCGCAGCCCTTGCTCAGAGCGAAACAGACGGGCCGGCTGCCCACCCTGCGCTTGAACGTTCGGCGCCGGAACCCGAAACGCGATATTGGGAATCCAGACCATGCAGGATGTTCTCGCGCCCGCGAGGCGCTTGATGAACCGCCTGAGCTATCCGGGCAAATTTGCGCTGATCGGCGTTCTGGCGCTGGTCTCCGTCACCATCCTGGTGGTCGCCCTGGCCACCAACCTGTACGAGTCGATTCGTCTGGCGCGGCGCGAGTTGGTGGTGACCGAGTTGATCTTGCCCCTGCAGCAGCTGATCCAGCTCACGCAGCAGCATCGCGGTATCGCCGCGGCCTACCTCAGCGGCGACGCCTCGCTGCAGACGACCCAGGAAGCCAAACGGGCCGAGGTCGACGCCGCGCACAAACGCGCCGCCGAGCACGAAGCGGGCTACGTCGCGCTGCTCGGCAGCAGCGCCGAATGGCGCGACATCGCCGCCGATTGGCAACGCCTGAACACCGGCCTGCGGGACATGCGGGCCGCCGCAGCGCTGGCGCAACACACCCAGTTGATCATGCGCCTGCTGCGCTTCGAGGAAGCCATCGCCGACGCCGGCGGGCTCAGCATCGATAGCGAGCTCCACACCTACTACCTCGGTCGAACCGTGGTCAAGAACCTGCCCGACATCCTGGAGCGCCTTGGCAAGATACGCGCCAAAGGCACCGAGGTGCTGGTGCACAAGCGACTGAGCGTCGCCGACCGCATCGAGCTCACGGTGCACGCCAATCTGCTCGACAACGCCTTTCAGTCGCTGCGCCAGGAACTGGGCAAGGTGGGCCGCGAATCTCCCGCCATCGCCCTCACGGTGCAACGATCGACCACGGAAATCGCCGTCGCGACGGCTCGCGCCGCGAGCTTGCTGGACAGCGACATCCTCGGTGAAACCTTCGCGCTGACGCCGCGCGAGTTTTTCGAGCGGTTCACCCAGGCGATCGATATCGGCTACCGCGAAATGTTCGCGACCCTGCTGCCGACCCTCAACCAGCAGCTCGAAGCGCGCATCGCCAGGCTGCGCGCCTATCTGCTGCTCGAGGTGGGGCTGGCGCTGACCTTCCTGTTGTTGCTGACCTACGCCTCGGTCGGCGCCTATCACTCGGTGATCGAGTCGGTGCGCCGGCTGTCGGCGGGTGCCGGGCGACTGGCCAACGGCGATCTGAGGGCGAGGATACAGCTCGAGGGGCGCGACGAACTGGTGACGGTGGGCGAGAGCTTCAACGCGATGGCGAGCGCGCTGGACCATTTGCTGCAACAGTCGAAACAGACGGCGAGCGAACTCGCTGCGGCCCTGGCCGAGGCGCAGCGCGCCGATCAGCTGAAAGACGCCTTCTTGGCCAACGTCAGCCACGAACTGCGCACACCGCTCAACGCCGTGATCGGCTTCGCCGACCTGGCGCGACGGCCCGGCTGCGCGCCGGAAAGGCAACTCGACTACCTGTTGAAGATAGGCAACGCCGGCAATTCGCTGGCCAACGTGGTCAATGATCTGCTCGATCTGTCAAAGATCGCCGCCGGTCGCATGGAGCTCGATCCGGCGACCTTCAGCTTGCGCCACCTGCTCTCCCGCGTCTGTTCCATCATGTCGTTCAAGGTCTCGGAGAAGGGTCTGCAGCTGACCGACAAGGTGGACAGCGCGGTGCCCGATCTGCTCGTCGGCGACAGTCTGCGGATAGAGCAGCTACTGCTCAACCTGCTCAGCAACGCCGTCAAGTTCACCGATCGCGGCCGTATCGAGATGCGCATCACCCTGGACGTGCAGCAGGAAGAGCGCGTCTGCCTGCGGATCGAGGTCGAAGACAGCGGCATCGGCATCAAGGCGGAGGAAATCGGCCGCCTCTTCCAACCGTTCACCCAGGCCGACGCGTCGATGGGGCGCAAGTACGGCGGCACCGGGCTGGGCCTGGCGCTGTGCCGACGCCTGGCGCAGATGATGGACGGCAACATCGACGTCAACAGCCTGCCCGGGAGCGGCAGCACCTTCGGCGTCAAGCTCTGGCTGGGCCGGGGCGATGCCGCCGATCTGGCGCCGGAGTCAGCGCCGGCCGAGGCACCGGCGCAGGGCCTGCGCTACCGGTCGGCGCGAGTGCTGGTGGTCGATGATCAGGCGATGAACCGGGAGATCGCAGAGGAGCTGCTGGCCAGCGTCGGCATCGAGGTGCGCAGCGCCGAACACGGGCAGGCGGCCTTGGATCTGCTCGCCGCCGCCGTTCCCGGCGCCTTCGATCTGGTACTGATGGATATTCAGATGCCGGTCATGGACGGCCTGAGCGCGACCCGCGCGCTGCGCGCAAGACCGGAATTCAAGGATTTGCCGATCATCGCCATGACCGCGCACACCATGGAACACGAAAGAGCCAACAGCGCCGCGGCCGGCCTCAACGACCACATCGGCAAGCCGTTCGAGACGGCGAACTTCTACGGCGTTCTGGCGCGCTGGATCGCCAAGGAAAAACGGGAAGGACCGCAGCCACCGACGCTCGCCAGCGCAGCGCCGACCAGCCCAGCGACGCTCGCCGAGTCGCTCGCCACGCTGGCCGGCGTCGACGCCGTTGCCGGCCTCGCACGCTTCAACGGCAACTGCGAGCGCTACCGGCACTGGCTTGGCGATTTTGTCGCCGGGGCCGATGCCATTCCCGAGCAGCTGCGCAGCGAGCTGGCGCGCGGCGATGCGGCGCAGGCAGCCAGGACGGCGCACGCCTTCAAGGGGCGCGTCGGCATGCTCGGCTTGACCGAACTGTTCGCCAGCGCTGCGGCCCTGGAGCGCGCCCTGCGTGAGGGAGCCGCCGCCGATCATCTGATCTCGGGACTGGCGTTGTCGATTCGGCAATGGCAGGGACAGTTGCGCCGCGTTTTGGGCGGCCAGGTCAAGGACTCGCCGGGCACGGCGAGCCTGGCGGAGATCAACTGGAGCGACGCCTTCAGCGTTGGCGTGGCAGAACTGGACGAGCAGCACAAGAAGCTGATCGCCCTGATCAACCGCCTGGCGGCCTACGCGCGTCTCGGCAGCGCGGCGCCCGCCGCGACCGCTGCGGCACACACCAGCCAGCGAGAACCGGCGGGCGCGGTGCACGAACTGCTGTCCGAACTTTTCGATTACACGCGGCGCCACTTCAAGGCGGAGGAGGAGCACATGCAAAGCATCGGCTACGCGCGCTTGCCGGCCCACGTGGCGGAACACGCCGTGTTTCTGGAGAAGATCGCCGGCTTCACCATCGCCTCGGCCAGCGGCGTGGTAGAGGCGGTCAAGATGCATCGCTATCTGCTCGAATGGTTCACCGAGCACATTCTCGCCGCCGACATGGGCTACAGCGACCGCAGCCGCTAGCACCTGTTACGTGCTGGCACCGGCTACGTGCCAGCAGGTAGCTGGTGCTAGCCGGGAAGCAGCGCTGCGCGGGGGGCCACGCCACGCTCAGCTCATTTGCCGCCGTCGCTGAGCTTGACGCAGGAAAAGAGCGTTTCGCGCGACTCGTCCCGGTTGAGCAGCCCCGCGATCTGCCGGCACATCTTCAGGTTGTCCATGAAACCGTGCACCGTGATGACCCGCGGCCCGCCGCTCTTCGCCAGGCCGTACACCGGCGTCGCGCTGTCCCGCAGCGGATCCGCCGTCGGCTTGGGCGTCGGCGCAGCCCTCTGCGCCGCGCCCGCTGCCGGGCAGAGCAAAGTGGCGAGCAGCGCCACCGCCGCGATCAAACCGAGTTCACGGAATCGATGCAACACGATAGTCTCCTTTCGCTGTTCTCGACTGCGGCCAGGTCGGCTGGGTCGTCAAACTATACCGCTTGTGTGCGGCTTGCGCTTGACGACCGTCGCCACAGCGGGCTAGGGCCTATCGAACCGGGCGGAGAGCGGCCGGGCGTGGCGCTCCCGGGTCAGACGCCCAACACCGCGTTGAAGGTGGGGCTCGGGCGCATGATCGCCGTTGTCTTCGCCGGGTCGGGAAGGTAGTAGCCGCCGAGATCCACCGCTTTGCCCTGCACCGCCTTGAACTCGTCGGCGATCTTCTGCTCGTTGGCGGCCAGCGCCTGCGCCAGCGGCGCAAAATGCGCCTGCAGTTGCGGGTCCTCGCTCTGCTCGGCCAGGGCCTGCGCCCAATACATGGCCAGGTAGAACTGGCTGCCACGGTTGTCGAGTTCGCCGGTACGCGCCGACGGCGACTTGCGGTTGTCGAGGAGTTTGCCGGTGGCCTCGTCGAGGGTCTTCGCCAGGATCTTCGCCTTGTTGTTGCCAGTCTTGATGCCGACCTCTTCCAGCGACACGGCCAGCGCCAGGAACTCGCCCAGCGAATCCCAGCGCAGATGGTTCTCTTCCACCAGCTGCTTGACGTGCTTGGGCGCCGAACCGCCGGCACCCGTCTCGAACAGGCCGCCACCGGCCATCAGCGGCACGATCGACAGCATCTTGGCGCTGGTGCCCAGCTCCATGATCGGAAACAGGTCGGTCAGGTAGTCGCGCAGGATGTTGCCGGTCACCGAGATGGTGTCCTTGCCGCGGATCACCCGCTCCAGGGTGTAGCGCATGGCGCGGCACTGGGACATGATCTGGATGTCGAGCCCGGTCGTGTCGTGGTCCTTCAGATAGGTCTTGACCTTCTTGATCAGCTCGGCCTCGTGCGGCCGGTACTCGTCGAGCCAGAACACCGCGGGGGTGTTGGAGAGCCGGGCGCGGGTCACCGCCAGCTTGACCCAGTCGCGGATCGGCGCGTCCTTGGCTTCGCACATGCGCCAGATGTCGCCCTCCTCGACGTTCTGTTCGATCAGCACCGTGCCGTCGTGGTCGACGATGCGCGCGACCCCGTCTTCGGGAATCTCGAAGGTCTTGTCGTGGGAGCCGTATTCCTCGGCCTGCTGCGCCATCAGGCCGACGTTGGGCACGGTGCCCATGGTGGTCGGGTCGAAGTTGCCGTGGGTCTTGCAAAAGTTGATCATCTCCTGGTAGATGCGCGCGAAGGTGCTCTCCGGCATCACCGCCTTGGTGTCCTTGGGGCGGCCGTCGGCGCCCCACATCTTGCCGCCGATGCGGATCATCGCCGGCATCGAGGCGTCGACGATCACGTCGTTGGGCGCGTGCAGATTGGAGATGCCCTTGGCCGAGTCCACCATCGCCAGCTCCGGGCGGTGCTCGTGGCAGGCGTGCAGGTCGCGCAGCACCTCCTCGCGCTCCGACTCCGACAGCGTCGCGATCTTCTCATAGACGCTGTTGAGACCATTGTTGGCGTTGACGCCCAGCCGCTCAAACAGCTTGCCGTGCTTGGCGAAGGCGTCCTTGTAGAAGACCTTGACCGCGTGGCCGAAGACGATCGGGTGGGAGACCTTCATCATGGTCGCCTTGACGTGCAGGGAGAACATCACCCCGGTCTTGTAGGCGTCGTTCATCTGCTCTTCGTAGAACTGGCACAGCGCCTTCTTGCTCATGAACATGCTGTCGATGATCTCGCCCTCGAGCAGCGACACCTTGGGCTTGAGCAGGATGGTCTTGCCGCTCTTGGTGACCAGATCCATCTTGACGTCGCAGGCCTTGGCCATGACCATGCACTTTTCGCTCGAATAGAAATCGCCGCCGTGCATGTGCGAGACGTGGGTGCGCGACGCCTGGCTCCACTCGCCCATGGAATGCGGATTCTTGCGCGCGTAGCGCTTGACCGCCGCCGGTGCGCGGCGGTCGGAGTTGCCTTCGCGCAGCACCGGATTGACCGAGCTGCCCAGGCACTTGGCGTAGCGGTCGCGGATCGCCTTTTCCTCTTCGCTGCGCGGCTCTTCGGGGAAGTCGGGAAGCTTGTAGCCGCGCGCCTGCAGCTCTCTGACGGCGGCGATCAATTGCCCCATGGAGGCGCTGATGTTCGGCAGCTTGATGATGTTGGCGTCGGGGTCCTGGGTCAGCCGACCGAGCTCGAGCAGGTTGTCGGGAACCTTCTGTTCCTCGGTCAGATAGTCGGGAAAGGCGGCGAGTATCCTGGCTGCCACCGAGATGTCGCTGCCTACCACGTCGACGCCGGCCGGCGCTGCGAATTTCTTGATGATGGGCAGCAGGGAATAGGTCGCCAGCAGCGGGGCCTCGTCGGTGAGCGTGTAGATGATCCTCGGTTTCTTCGCAGCCATGCTGATCCCCTTGCGGTTCGTTGGTTTGCCCTGGTCGTGGAGCGGCGGTTTAACTTGTTATTTTATCCGATTCCGGCGGCTCGAGAACCGCTGCGCTGCGCGCTGGCGACGGCCCGAGGCGCGGCGGCGGCTCAGCGCTTGTCCTCGGATTTACCCCAGATGATCGCGCTCGGCTGATGCTCGAGCGTATCGGACAGCGTGCGGAAGGATTGGGCCGCACGGGCGACCTCGCGCAGCGCCTCGCGCATGTCCTGCTGCAGGGGTGCGTCGCTCGCCAGCAGCCGCTCGACCGAGCCCAGCGTGCTGCGCAAGTCCTTGAGGCCGGCGACCAGCTCCGGGGCAAGTTCGCCCTCGACGCGCTGCGCCAGCTTGTCCAGGCTGTTCACGCTGTGGTCCAGGGATTTGAGGACGGTGCGCAGATCGCCGGCGATTTCATCGAGTGGCAGCTTTTCCAGCTTTCCCAGAATTTTTGCCAGAGAGTCCTGCAGGTTCTCAAAATTGCCGCGCACCGTCGGCAACTCCAGCGGCCGCTTGCTCCAGTCGACGCCGCTCTGCTTGAGCTCCGGGAAGAAATCCAGGGCCACGTAGAGCTGTCCGGTCAACAGGTTACCGGTGCGCAACTGTGCGCGCAGGCCGCGTTCGCGCATGGCTTTGAGCAGTCCCTGCTCGACGCGGCCGCCGCTCTCCCTGCCGCGGCCCTTGCCGTCGCCGCGCAAGCCGAAGCGCTCGGTGTATACCGCGATGCGCACCGGAAAATGGAACCAGTCGCGACCCTGCTCGTATTCGACGCCGACGCCGAGCACTTCACCGACGTCGATGCCGCGGAAATTGACCGGAGCCCCCGGCGTCAATCCGCGGATCGACTCGCCAAAGTTGAGGGTCATCAGCATCGGCACGCCGTCGGGTGCCTTGAGCGCCAGCGCGCGATCGGGATGCAGCACGAACGCTGCATTGAGCGGCGCCTCCGCTTCGCCCGAGCTGCCACCGGGGGTCTCGAAGGCGATGCCGCCAAGCATGACCGAGAGCAGCGACTGCGATTGCAGGCGCACGCCGTTGGCGTCGAGTGAAATGTCGACACCGCTGGCGTTCCAGAAGCGGGTGCGGGTCGACACAAAGCGGTCGTAGGGTGCGTGGATGAACACCTTGATGGCGACGTTGCCACCGCTCCGGTCGAGCTCGTGCGCCACCACCTCGCCCGCCTGCATGCGCCGGTAATAGACCGGCGAGCCGATGTCGAGGGAGCCGATATCGTCGGCCCGCAACACGAATTGGCGTCCGGGCAAATCGCTGGCGAGGATGGGTGCGACTTCCAGTCCGACGAACTCGCGGCTGGTCTCTTCGGACTTGCCGATGTCGAGGCCGATGTAGGCGCCGGACAGCAGCGTCCCCAGCCCCGAAATCCTGCCGCCGGAGACGCGCGGTCGCACCACCCAGAAGCGGGTGTCGGCCGCCAGGAAGTCTTCGGCCTGCTTGACCAGTTTGGCGGTCACCAGGACCCGGCTGCGGTCCTGGGACAGAGCGATCTGCTTGACCTCACCGATGTCGACGTCCTTGTAGCGGATGCGGGTCTTGCCCGGCTCGAGGCCCTCGGCGCTGAGGAAGCTGATGACCACGGTCGGTCCGCGCTGCGCCATAAAGTCGAGCAACAGCCAGCCGCCCAGGACCGCAGCGACGAAGGGAACCAGCCACACCAGCTGCGGCAGGCGGCGGCGCCGGGCTACCGCTGTGGCTTCAGGAAATTCACTCGGGTCGAGGGTCACGGTCGTCCTTGAGGTTATCCCAGATCAGTCGCGGGTCGAAGGCCATCGAGGCGAGCATGGTCATCACCACCACCGCGCCGAAGGCCACCGCACCCGGTCCGACCTTGATCGTGGCCAGCGATTGCAGGCGCACCAGCGCCGCCAGCAGCGTCACCACGTAGATATCGAGCATCGACCAGCGGCCGACAAACTCCACCAGTCGATACAGTCGGGTGCGCTCGTAGGGTAGCCATTGCGCCCGCCATTGCACCGATGCCGCGAGCAGCCCGAGCAGGATCAGCTTGCCCGCCGGCACGACGATGCTGGCGAAGAACACCAGCGCCGCCAGGGGCCAGGAACCGCTCGCCCAGAGGTAGATCACCCCGCTCATGATGGTGTCCTGCTGCTTGCCGAACAGCGAGGCGGTCTCCATCACCGGCAGCAGATTGGCCGGGACGTAAAGGATGGCGGCGGCGCACAGCAGGGCCCAGGTGCGGCTGACGCTGTGCGGCGCGCGGCGCTGCAGCCCGGCGCCGCAGCGCGGACAGCTGTCGTCGGCGGCCGCTGGCGTCGGTCGCGCGATCATCGCGCAGACGCGGCAGGCGTATAGGCCGAGTTCGGCCGCGCTTTGCTCAGCCATCGCTGACAACGCTCTGGCGCGGCATGTTGCGCCAGAGCTCGTGCACGTTGAACGTCGCCGTGAGGGCAGCGAAGACCAGCATCAGCGCCCCAAACGACCACAGCGCCACGCCCGGAATGATCGTTGCCAGATGGGCGAGTTTTTGGATCGACACCAGCAAGCCGAGCATGAAGATCTCGACCATGGCCCAGGGCCGGATCGCCAGCAACAGGCGCAGCAATCTGGGCGGCGGCCGGCTGCTCGCCAGCAGAAAGATCATCGTGCCCAGTTCGACGGCTGGGATCAATATCGTCGTCATGAACACCAACGCGGCGACCGGCATCAGCCCGTCGTTCCACAGACTGAGCACGGCGCCGAACAGCGTGCTGGCGTTGCGCTGGCCCTGGCTTTCGATGGCGACGATGGGGGAAACGTTGCTGATCGCCAGCAGAACCGCCGCCGCAACGGTCAACGCCAGGGTGCGCTCGACGCTCCCCGGATTGCTGCGATAGAGCACGGCGCCGCAGCGCCTGCAGATGGCCGCGCCGGCAGCCGGCAAGGGGGCCTCCCGTTGCAGCAGATCGCAATCGTGGCAGGCGATCAGTTTGGCGTTCGGACTCACGGCAGGCGGCATTCGCTGGCTCGGGTTCATCGCATCTCGCGCAAACACGCCATGGACATGACAGGATGCAATTGATCAGCGCACAGAACGCGGATCAAATTGCGGATTTTCGATGATTCCCAGGCGGTTGCCGAAGGGGTCGCGCACAGCGGCAACCTTGATGCCTTCGCCGACCTCCGCGATCGGTTCGAGCGGCGCGGCGCCCAGATCGAGCAGGCGAGCGTAAGCCGATTCGATGTTCTCCACACCCCACAGCGGTTGCGCACCGGCTGTGCCAGGCTGCCCATCCGGTAGCAGACCCAATTCAAATCCGCCAACAGCAAAGCCGACGTAGAACGGTTGATCGAAGTACGGTGCCTGGTCAAGCAACCGTGAATACCAAAGCTTGGCGGCGTTGAGGTCGGGTGCCGGGTAGATCGCGGTACGCAGTCCGAGTAGCATGCTGAGGCCTCCGTAATATGAACTGGCGCTGACCTCAAGTATAGTCGGATAACCGCCGCTGGCTGAGCGAACGCTCGCGCCGAGCGGCCGGCTCACCGCCGCCAATCGTGGCGACCACACCGCGGTCGGGCGGCACCCGGATGGGCTCTGTGCGCTGGCGCACGGAGATTCTGCCGTTGCTAGCGCATGATAGGAATGCGCGACATTCCAGACGCATTGTCTTGCGTGAGATTGGTTCTGCAATGCGTCGTCACCACGGGAGCTTCATCATGATAGGCAGAATATTCACGTCGCTTTTGACCGGCCTATTGCTGGCGGGTTTGTTTGGAACGGTTGCCGGCTGCAATACGGTCGAGGGCGCGGGCAAGGACATTCAGCAGGCGGGACAGGCGATAAAGAACGAGGCGCGCGAACACACGAATTGATCGAACGCGCCGCGCGCAACTCACACGCGGAGTCCGAAATGAAGAGGCCACCGCGAAGGGTGGCCTGTGCGTCCGCCCGTTGCTGCAATCGAAGCTACAAGGGTCGTCAGGCAACCGCTACAAAATCGGCAGCACCAATCGTCGCAGCATTCACACCGACAAGAATGGCGAGAACGTCGCCGGATGGCAATGCCACGATCGCATCAGCTGCATGAGCGGCGCTGCCTTGACTGATCTTGAGTCCGCTGTAGCTCAGGTCGCCGAGAAGACCAATGTGGTCGACGCCGTGGCCAAAGTCCATGATCTGCGCGGCTGCGTCAGCTGTCTTGGCAGCGTATGCTTTCGCAAGCACGAAGGTATCGCTGCCGGCGTAGCCAGTCAGCAGGTCGGGGCCGCCTTTGCCGTCCAGGTAATCGTCGCCCGATTTCCCGCCAAGTGTATCTTTGCCGGGCGTGCCGAAGATCCCCAAAGTCGTGCTGGGCAGGTCGTCGTTGCTGATGGTCGCCGCAACCCAACTGTTTCTGTAGCCCTCGGCGCCGTTGGTGACGATGTTGGCGTTCTGGGCAGAGGTCAGGCTCAGATAGAAGTATTCATTTGCTTCGTAGACCCTATCACCGATCACAGCAACGGCAACTGTCTTGCTTGTCTCCCCCGGGGCGAAGGTCACACTGCTGGTGACCGGAACATAGTCTGTGTTGGCTTTGGCCGAGCCGCCGGTATTCGCTTCGGTGCTGTAATGCACCGTGACCGGATCCTTTGACGCTGCCGACAGTTGCAGCGTAAAGTTGAACGGCTTCGTTCCTGAATTGCCTTCTGTGATCGAAGCGTTGTTGGAGGTGAAGCCCACCGTCGGTAGCGATGGTGCGTCGTCGTTGATGATGGTGGCGGCTACCCAGCTGCTCCGATAACCCTCAGCGCCATTGGTGACGATGGTGCCGTTGGTCGCCGAAGTCAGGCTCAGGTAAAAATATTCGTTTGCTTCGTAGGTCGTGTCGCCGATCACATTGACCGAGACAACTTTCGACGTTTCACCCGGAGCGAAGGTCACGCTGCTGGTCACCGGAATGTAGTCGGTGGTCGCCTTGGCTGAACCACCCGTATTGGCCTCAGTGCTGTAGTTCACGGTTACCGGCTCTTTGGCGGCCGCCGACAACTGCAGCGTAAAGTTGAAAGCCTTCGTTCCCGAATTTCCCTCGGTCATCGACGCGTTGTTGGAGGTAAAGCCGACCGTCGGGGTCGACGCCGCATCGTCGTTGCTGATGGTCGCCGCAACCCAGCTATTCCGGTAACCCTCAGCGCCATTGGTGACGATGGTGGCGTTCTTGGCTGAGGTCAGGCTCAGATAGAAGTATTCATTCGCCTCGTAGGTCGTATCACCGATCACATTGACTGCAATCGTCTTGCTTGTCTCACCCGGGGCGAAGGTGACGCTGCTGGTGACCGGAACATAGTCGGTGTTGGCTTTTGCCGAGCCGCCGCTGTTGGCGTCGGTGCTGTAATACACGGTCACAGGTTCGGTCACGGGCGAGGACAACTGGACGGTGAAGTTGAACGGCGTGGTGCCAGAATTTCCCTCGGGCATCGACGCGTTGTTCGAGGTAAAGCCGACCGTTGGCGTAATTTTTGTTTCCAGATTCTTGATGGTGACGGTATTGCTCGGGGTTCCGTCCCTGCCCAGGAGATCGGTGTACGCGCCATCCAGTTGGATCGTCGACATCATCGACTTCTCATTGAGTCCGCCGATGAAGATGGCCGTATAGATGTTCGGGTTGGTTGCATCCTGGATCAGATTCGTCACGGTGCCGTTGCTGACCTTGATATCGTCCAGGGCGAAGCCGACCGGCTTGTCGGAGAAGGTGAATTTGAGGATGGCGATCCCGTTGTCGGCAAGCGTATCGACATCGCTCGCCAGGGAGACGGTGGGTGAACCCTTGCCTGAATTGCCGCTGGATCTTGCCGCTGATGCGCTCGATGCCATGTTCTTAGCCTCTCAAAATTTGATCTTTCAAGAAGCCACACAACGATGTTAGCGAACCCCTTCTCCGGTCCGGCAACCCCGCTAGCTTGGGAAACATTCCCGTCAGCCCGGTGGCTTTGCGACCCTGTCTTTCAACAGGTTTGCCAATTCACTTGCGCTGGAAGGACTGTAGAGCGGATTAGCCACTTGGAATAGGAAGTAGGTCACAGCTTGCGCGTCTTGGCGCGAGTAAAGGACGGCAATTCGCTGCTGCTAGGCGTACCCCGGTCGGGCCGCCCCCTATGCCAAACCGTCAGCCTATGACGACGCAGCCTTGAAGCGCGTCTTGAGAATGGCGCCCGCGTTGACCCGCCACTTTGTCGGACAGCTGCATGGTTGCATCGATGCAATATGCCAAAGACAGCCCTGCAACTATTGCGCCTCAGCAGCCGTGTACAAAGTGCTCGTTGCCTCCACTGATGTGCTTCTGTAGCTCGCCTCTCAGCTTCTGATAGAACTCAGACAGCATCGTGTTGCCGTTATGCAATGAAGCCAAATGCAAATCATTGAACATCGCCAGCAGACGGTCATGCTCCACAATGTGCCTTCTCTGTTCGCTGTCAGGCATTCCGATCAGTTTGATTACAGCTTCTTCACGCGCGAACAATTCTGTCAGCACAACCTGCAATCTGCTGCAGGTGCTCATCAACCTGCCATCCGTGCAAGCCCGGCCGAGGTCTTTGTCTGTCGCCCTGAGCAGCCGCGCGAGCTTTTCGTGTTCAGCGGCGATGGAGACCATGTCCTCCTGCGTTGCCGCGCTCGATGTCTCGGCGCGCGCTGGGTCTGCTGATCCGCTCTCCGCGACTCCGTCTCCATGCCGCTTGGCGGCGCCGTAACCAGCGCAGCGCATTTGCACAATTTCTGCGACACGAGATGTCGCGACCGCAAGCGTCTCAAAGAACTCCATCGGATTTGGAAGGCGTCGAATTGCGACATTCCCACGGAAGTCTTCAGCTAGCTCCCTATCCGCAGTAACCACGATATCGATTAGTTCAGGATTGCCAACCGATGCGCCCAAGTGGTTTGCCCAGAGCATCAATAGATCGCCCCGCCCCCAATCGCGCCCTGTCATCTCCGTGTGGTCGTTCAGAATGTACCAAAGTTGATCGTAGTTTGGATATTCGTGAAGTTCCCGAAAGGATTTACTGATGTCGTCTTGCGACACGAATCCCCAACACCTTCTGCAGGCTCCGTGCTGTTCCCATGCGATTTCATACGGCACGACATTGCCTCCAAGTGCACATGATCAGCGCCATTTGCGATCGTCTGGTATCGGTGCAAGGCAATGCAAGATCGAACGGCAACGCTGTCTTTGCTCCGTCGTTGCACGAAGGTGCAACGTTCTTGATGCCGATGATGATAAGTGGACCGTTGCAGAATGTATACCGCACTACGGTCATAGAGACGCTGATCGCAACAACATATCTGCGTGCCAGGGGCAGGGCTGTGGCCGTTGACGTCGCTCGCCGAACTCGAGCCACGTTGCCGCCCATGCCGGTACCGCCGGCCCTATGCCGAGTATCGCAAAGACAAAGCCCCACGCGGCATCACACCTGTGGGGCTTCGTGAATTTGGTGGCCAGGGACGGACTCGAACCATCGACACGCGGATTTTCAAGACACGACAGTGTCAAATTTGTCCCGGCCATACTTCGAAGAATTGTAACAGCCTTTCTCCCCTTTTCGGCTACGGTAGCCCAGTGAACGATGGAGTGTACGAAGAAGACTGCCGCATACGGAAACTACTGGCTGGAATATCGAAACCGGTCAATGCCCTGCGTATACGACGGACGACCCTCGAACGATCCTCGGTATGGCAGCCACGCGAACCCGAACGAACTGGTCCGAGTGGCCGCCCCCTCTATGCTGCCTTCGGAAACTGGACGACGTTGGCGGTCGGCTTCGGCTCCGGTACTGCCTCAGCGGGTGCAACTTCCTGCTGCTTGGTCTTAGGCACAATAACAGATGCCGAGCTTGCTGCCTCCTGCAATGCCTTGGTGGACAGGTGGGCATACCGCATCGTCACCTTTGGGTCGGAATGGCC
The DNA here is from genome assembly GCA_023258955.1 of Sterolibacterium sp. Taxonomy (GTDB): domain Bacteria; phylum Pseudomonadota; class Gammaproteobacteria; order Burkholderiales; family Rhodocyclaceae; genus CAIYYX01. The sequence continues at coordinate 13,513 of JAHFRE010000017.1, read as the reverse complement.
GAGGATCTGCTGCACTTCGTAAAGGCTCCTGCCACCCGAAACGAGTAGGCTCGCAAAGCTGTGGCGCAAGTCGTGGATGCGTAGCTTTACCTGTGCCTTCTTGCAGAGACGATAGAACACAGCACGCAGAGACACCATTGGCTTGCCCGTTTCTGGATTGGCGAATGGATACTCAAAGTCACCTCGCAGTTTGGCCTGCTCCAGTACCCACAGCGCAGAGTCATTCAACGGCACAGACCTTGTGCGCTTACTCTTGCTATTGGCGGCCGGAATACGCCACACACCTCCTTCCACATCAATTTGGTCCCAACGGGCCTGCACTGCCTCATTCAGCCGGGCACCAGTGCTGAGCAGGTACATCAGGATCAGACAAACAGAACGATTGGCGTCGGTGCGCAGGACTTCCAGAAAGCGCTGCAGATCGTCACCCTTCAGATAGTTTTCAACCTGATTGTCAACATTCAGCAACTGGAAACCCTTAAGGGGATTCTTTTCCAACATATCCCACTGGACTGCAAGGTTCAATAGGTGGCGGAGCAATTTCAAATGGTGATCGACGGAGGCAGGGCTCATTTTCTCCTTCATCAAGTCGCTCTTAAACTGTTCCGCCTGGTAACGGGTAATAGACTTCAGGTGCAAGCTGCCAAACTTTGGTGCAATACGGCGATAGAGCTGCTCGTCGCGGACAAACGATCGTTTGACCATGCGCAGGTGCGGCAACGCGTGAATCTCCATAAACGTATCCAGAGTCATCTCAGCCTGAGGAGGCTTCTGCTTCCATGCTTGCTTGGCGATCGCATTTTCCGCCTTCAATAGTTGGGCTTGCTTTCGTGCCTGCGCCAACGTCAGTTCCTTTATGGTGCCGAGAGTCTTGTATGTATTGGTACCCTGCGCATTGTCCAGGCGCACTTTCCACATTGGCACCGAGTTAGGAGCTGATCGGCAATCGGCGAACAGCCGCGACTCGCCCATAACGCCGTACTCGATGTGCTTGCTGTCAGGAGGGCAGATCAGGCCTGTTGCCATAAAGGCCGGTGTAAATTCCCTTTCAGGCATATTCGGCTCCCTTATACTGCTGCTGCAAATATTCGTCTACTGTAATCATCGCGTTCCTCCAAATAGATAGTCGTGTGTGTGCGTCGCCATGGCCCTCATGGTCGTCGCTCACGGTTGCCCGACCCTGGTCCTGGGTGTGGCGCTGGAAGTCGGCCGATACCCTGGCCATGCTGCCGCCGCGTTTGCCCTTCCTGCGACCGCTATGGGCACCCAAGGGGCCGGCAACGACCAGCACGACTCGGGGAGGCGGATATTGGCAGCGGAAATCCAAGCGATGGCACCGCCGCCTAGGTCAATGTGGTTGGCTACTTGCCACGCTTCCTTTTCGGCTGTTCAGCAAGGTCTATCAATTGCGACATACCAAAGTAGCGCTGATCGTCGTCGTCATACATGCACCAGATGCTCCACAATTTTTCGTCAATGGGAACTTCGTCGGGGTCATTGACCTTGTGGGCCCAATCATTCAGCAGGACGAAGCCCGCGTCGCTACCGCATGTCTCGACGTACACCAGTCCCATGACTTCATGGAAAAAGTCGAAGTCGATTGATTTTCTGTTCGCAGCAATGCAGGACAGTAAGCCCTCGATCTTTACGAGTCTCTTCTTTGGGACCTTCACGAAATTTTTAAATGCCATTTGTAATGCTCCAATGGTTTGCGATCAGTAACCTGAGCGCGTGGATTGACCAAGTTATTTGTTGGCCTGCACGGCCTATGCTGATCGTTCGAGCTATGGCAATCAGGGTCAGCACCTGATCACAGCGTTCCACTTGGTTTAGTTGGTCACTTCCGTAGACGTTGGCAACCGTATAGCTGCTACCGGCTTCGCTGCCGAAGTGGTCGCCGTTGGTATGGCGCCACGCAACACATACTTGACGCTTCCGCCCTTGTAGGGTTTGCCGTTGCGCTTCCTGGCAACCTCTACAGGCTGCGGCAGCATGTCGTGCGTCGCGAAATATTTCACGCAACGACCGAGCGCCTGATTGAGTCCGCGCTCCTCGGGCTTGCCCCAACACGCAGTGCCGATCATGCTCTTGGCAGTCTGTTTTTTCGACCAGTCGATACTGTCCCAATTGCTATGGACGCATCGATAGGCGTGCAGAAAGGTTTTCTTCATGACCCAGTGACCGCCCGGCATGTCAAGGCCTAGCTGCTTGCCAGAGGGGGCTTCACGTCCGTCAAATTTGATGTCATTGATTTTCATGTCAGGCGCTACCACATACGTAGGGTTAGTCATGTGAGCCCCCGATTTTGGTAATGGTCACCGTCCTTTGTTTGCCGCGTGTCAGTTCCACCCGGATGCCCTGCGACGACAGACCGGCCTGTAACGAATTCAGGCGCTTCGATAGTGAAATCGGGTTCTTGGGCCAATCACTGGTACGCTGTGCCGCTATCGCCACGTGCGCATTCAGTTCCGCCAGCAACTCAGCAGGCGTGCCGGACCATTTGCCGTCCATATGCGTTTCGGCAAACTCCACGACAACGGCAGCAAGATGATTTTCCATCAGCGAATCTAGCTGGCCTTGCTGCAGGGTGGCGCTGTACACGGCTTGATAGACGCCTGCCGGTACGGCATTGACCTTTTCCATCGCGGCGAGCCACCTGACAAAATCAAGCATTCGCTCCGGATTGGTAACTTCGGCTTCAGGCAGGTGCGTCAAAATATTGGCGATCAGCTCAAATATGCCGCGAAGAATCACCGGCATGTCGGCGTTAAGTTGCGCCGTCATTTCCTCTTCCGTCCTTCGCCTGCCCTCGGCCAATGGCCTTTGGTCGATCCGAAGGCACCGCTGGGCGAGATCGGGTTGATCGATAAAGCTGTGAATGCCGTTGAGCACCAGTGCAACATGAAGAACGTGAATTGCCTGCTCGGCGTCTGTATAGAGCTGGCGCGTCGCCACGGAGCCTCCCGTCGATGCAATACACAACAGATCTGCAACCGCTGGTGTAAGCGCGCGCAAATTGTCGTAGCAAAGTAAATGGGCTCCCTGTGCGGCAATAGCCAAATCTCTACCGTTTCCGGGCATCGACTGAACCTCAATGGCGCTCGGATCAATCAGTCTCTTGATAACACGGTTGGTCCACGTCTTGCCGCTTCCCTGGTGGCCGCCGATGACTAGGATGAGAAATTTCGATGTTGAAACCTTGGCATGTGCCAATGTATAGGTGAGGTACGCCACCAGCAGTACGAACGAATCGTCATAGATGTTGAGGTAACCCTTGAGGAGTTTTATATTTCCCGCCGCTGCCGGAACAGGCATAGGACGGATTGTTGAACTGCGTGCAAACAAGGTTGTCGAGCCTACTGCCACCAATTCGACCATTCCGGGTGTGATTCGCACACGATTGTGATTCTCGTCGCCTAGGTCAATCTCTACGCCACCGGGGATCACCGCCACACGCTGCCAAACGTCGACAGTTTGCGCATGCATTTCCGCATCTGCATGAAGGTACTCGATGATGTCCGCAACATCAGAGCTACGGAGAGCAATGCCATAATGTTGAGCCAACGAGCGGATGACCAACTTGCCCTTGGGACTACGAAGAAGGACCGCGTATTGGCTTGGCCCCTCCATGACGACATAGACACCGCCATGCTTTGCAACTACACGCCTAATTTTGCGCGGCAGTAGTCGCAGAAGTTGCTGCGGTGACGTAACAACCCCTTCCGGCACAGCTTGTATCGTTGGCGGAACAACTACAGCGCCGTCACTTACGGCCGCACTTGCTGAGATATCGGAATGTATTTCCCCTTGAGCCGGGGATAGCTTGGAAGACGAATCGACACCATCGGTCGACTCGATGTGGCATTGTTCCGCCATGATATAGCTCCTTTGCGCAAACGCCTTGCCACGGGGATGCCGAATTGCCCATCAGCGCGCTTGCGGGAACTACATCGTCTTCCGGTGCCATCTGCATGTGTGGCGAAAAATCATGCGCACCGTTTCGACAGTATATGAGATGTCGGCGGTTAACTTCAACCCCCTCCTGCAGAACGTGTGCCTTGGCGGGTTCGGCTGCTTGCGGCAGGTATCTTCCATTTCCGGATACCCGACGACCTGACGCCCTTTTCAATCCTCAGAGGCCCTTGTGACACATGCTTGGCGTCGAGTCGTCGGGTGCGACGAGTGGCTGTACTTGCCAGGACGGCTCGATCAACCGCCAAGGGACGGCACCGGCATTCTATGTGTCGCGCACTGGCGGCAACCGGCGCACCCGACGACCTGTCGCCGCCTATGTGCCCCAAGGAATCTGTCGCCTAAGGCCGGTGTCGAATCGTCAGGTTGCCCGCCGATTACTCCAGCGCTACACCGGCAAAGTATGCTGCCTGCGCTCTCACCGCCTCGACAAACGCTGGACCATCGAGGGCATCGGCAAAGTCCGTGTCCAGCAGCGAGTACAGTGCGTCCAATACGAATATATCATTCATGACTTGATTCCTTTTGTGTGACGGTGGATGAGATATGCGACGACGCCACCAATGACGATGGTCGCGGTGCTGACTGCGGGGAACAAAATGATGAGAATTCCCGTACCAAGGATGCCAATGGCGCGGGTTGAGGTGAGGGACAGGGCAAGAGCGGTGCAGACGATCAGCGCCAGAATTACCGCCATTAGGATTCGGCGGCAGTGGTTGGAGCTATGGCAGCGGTCGGCTTCGACTTCTTTGTGGACTTCTTGGCCGTCGGTTCCGCCATATCTCCTGCGACTTGGCCCATAGACTCCACTGGCAAGTTCTTGCTTGCATCGATGGCGCCCTGTAGCTTCGTCCACCATTCCGTGGGCGTATCGCGGACATAGCCATCCTCTGTGCGGCGCAGGAGTCCGGCGTGTAGCATGCACGCAAGGGCAAAGTAGCGACCGTTCACGCTGCGCCCAGCAAACAACGGCGCAAAGGCAGCACCAGTGAATGCTTCCTCTGCTGGAACCTTCGCTAACACCTTCTCAATATCCGCAAGTGCCAGCCAGTCTCTTGGAAACTTGCCGTTGCCTGAGTTCTTCCAGAGCCGGATGTATATGCAGCCCTTGTCGCCGGCCAAGTACCCGATGTGATATTCCAATTGACAAAGACCACTGAGGCTGTTGGCGTTAGCGATAAGCGCAACACGGATGTCGGTGGCAACTGTACTTGGTGCATCTTTAGTGCTGGTCATGCAGTCTTCTCCTATGCGGTTCGCGTTATGACGAGGGTATTCTTATAAGGTTAACCAGGTTGCGCAGTTTGTTTCGGCCCAGATTCGCCAACATTGCGGTCCCGGCGTACTGGTCCTCGCTGATGTCAACCAAATGGGTACCAGCGACGTTGCTATACCAATAGCAACCCTCCCCGAATCAGAAGGTCCGTCAGGTGGACTACCCTAACGTGGTCAACATCGCCGTGTTTGGGTTATCAGGCTATGGTGGAGGGCATCGAGCAGGCCGAGACACGTGATCAACCGATTCGGATAATCTGCCCTGAACTCAAGTTGTTCGATACGGTGTGCGAATTCCGCTCGTAGATTTTCCAACAGACGATCCAACAAATCGGCAACAACGGGATCAATGTTATTTGTTGCGGGCTTCATCGTGCACTTTTCCAGAACCCATTCGTCTCCTCAATATGTTCTTGCACCCTCGCCTGCTTCCACAGGTGGCGGGGTACATAGAACACAGGCCCACCGGCATCATTCCAACAGAGTAGGAATACAACCCACTGGGAATCGCCACGCTTCTCCTTCAGGTAGTCGCATTGGTCCCACGACATCGGCTTATCGGTCACGTTGGGCCACTTACCACCGTGTGTCTCGGCCCATTCCATATCCATGCCTTCGATCTGCTTTAGGTCATCCTCCGTTTGACAGACATGGACAGCGCCGCCAAGCAATCCGTTGTAGCCTTCTGATGCTTCTGGCCGTCCCAGCAGGGACTCAATATCGCCATCGCCCAGGTCAAATGCGTCGGCGATACCCTTTAGGCTAGTAGTAGATACCTCTGCAGAAGGTGCCCATGAATCCGTATCGCTGTAGTTCCCCACGACAAGGCCCTGCTCCTGTAGGAGGCGAAGCGGTATCCTTCCCTCGCGGTACAAATGGTATGCATGCTCGAAGCTGAAAATTGTGACCATTGGATCTCCAGTGGACTTTTCAGACAGATAGCCCTCCCAAAAATCGGTTAGGCCGGTGTAGGTGTTGCTGAGTACAGATGGGATAGTGTTACGCTTGGCGGAGATGTAGATTGGCAATGCGGAAGATCAGCCGGACTACGCAGGATGACCATAACGGGCATCCTTGCCGTAGCGGCTCCTGGGGTTAGGGCGAGTGTGATCCTGGTCGGTGATGACCATTTGTGCCTCCTCTATGGGGAAAAGAAAATGACGCCCTGGGACTTCTCCGAGGACACCGGTCACTGCCGTGGAAAGCTTGTGTCTGGGCTGGCTTACCTTGCCCGTGGAACTGCTACGATCCTAAAGCTGCTACGATTACTGCCAAATGAGCATTGAGACCTTCCCGACCTTCACAGCGCCTGCCCGCGAGTTCTGGAGTGCGATACCCGAAGAGGCACGCAAGCGGATCATTGCCAATGTCTGGTGTGGGAAGTGCGGCGGGAGTACGACGATTACCAACTTCTCAGGCACCATAAGGAGAGGTGACCTGTTGCTGGTCGGCAAGTGCGCCGTATGCCACAAGGACGTGGCGAGGTTGGTCGAAGGTACGTGACTGCCGAAAAAATGCACCGGAATAGGTATCGGCTCGACTGGCCCGTGGACGTTACTGACTGCTATTCGTCTTGTATCGTCGCCATACCAACGCGAGGCCAACACAAATGACAATGCCGAAGGCTCCAAGCAACAGGGCCTTGAGGACAACGACCCATATTGACAGGGCGCCCAGTTGGAAGAAGGCGAGGGCTATTACGGTTGCTGCAAATGATGGCCAAAGAAACATCTGCATGTACTCCTTTTCGGTAGGAAAGAATGACAAAAGCCCCGAACATCCGAAGATGCAGGGGGCTTCTATGGAGAACTACTGGCAGGGTGGCACTCGGTGCAACGAGTACCCTGGCATATTGCTGTCTATACCATTCAGCAACGCAGGGGGCGGCCCTTACTTTTCGATAATGTATTCCGTTCCAATGCACTTGCCCATGTCATGAAATACCATCCTCTCCTTTGCCGATGAGGCCACGACCTTCCAACCATCGCTAATGTAACTGCTGAGGTCTTTGCTCAATTTGGCGCATTCCTCCTCAATCGCCCAACTACCTATATTTTTCGGATATGAAACTGTCTGTGCTTCAAATATAACTTCTTGCTTCTTGCTGCAGCCCATCATTGCCACTGCCAACACTAGTACGCATCCAGCCTTCATGTACATCGGATTCTCCCTCGTGGTGTCGCAGAAAGTATATTTGTACGAAGATATAGCGTCGTACCTGCTGTGCTGCCCATAGGGGTGCTTGGTGTGGCCAGGAGACCCGCTACAGTCTCGGAAATATTTGTAGCTCCCCGGATACCTACAGCAGGAGAATTGCTCCCAAAACGACACAAGTAAGGCCGATCCACCAGACAGCCTTCTCGACTGCAGTAACGGCGACCATGTTCGAATAGTTCTTGAATGGCTTACCGCCGGCATTGTTCGTTCGCTCGAATTGGCGCTTCTTTACCCAGTAGGCCAACGCAGCCCCACCCGCCAGGAGGAAAATGCCGCCAGCCTTGCTCATCGGCAGCGATGTAGCCGGGTCAGGATGAGACCGACATGCATTTCTGGAGGGCCAGAGGAACCGTTACCTTTAGGCCTGGCTCAATATCTTCTTTTTTTGCACATCAAATTCGGCATCAGTGAGTATGCCCTTCTGCCGAAGGTCATCGAGCTTGGTCAGTTCGGCATACATATCCGGGGTCATAGGCTGGTCGCCATCGCCATTTGACCTCGTGAGGTTTCGATACACGCCAAGCATAGCGCCGACAGCAGCGCCTCCCATCGGGCCAATCACGGGAATCGGTATCGCGATTAGAGCACCAACAGCCGCCCCTGCTGCTGCATCCTTTACCATGGCGGACTTAGAAAGCTCCTTGCCCACCTTAGCGGCTTCATTGCCAATTGCGGTTCCTGCCGCCTTCACCTGCGCTATAGCAGCCTGGGTACGCTCATCAGCCATTCCCTTTTCTACGGCATCCTTTGCCTTGGCGCCGAATTCAGTCAGTTTGTTTGTCATGGTGGCGATCTCGGATAGGTGCAGTTTGGCTGTCGGACTTGGCGCATCAGCAACGTTGGCTATTCCAGTTGGCTACAGTATATATGAATTAGTGTGTATGTGAATTAGAGCATATGACGGACAGTAGGGAGCGTGAAATCTGCGCCTCTACCATCAACCATCGCAAAGCAGCTCGGTGCCTGTATCCGAGAACTACGACTACAGACGGGACAGAGCCAAGTCGAGTTTGGGGAACGGTGCGGCTTCTACCAGACGTACCTGAGCAGGGTTGAGAGAGGGCAAGCGAATCCGACCATCAATGCCATCGAGGTAATTGCCAATGGGCTTGGGCTGACCATGTTTGAGCTGTTTGATCGGGTACGTGAGAAGGTGCCAACAGCGAAGAAGAAGAGACTGCGCCGCCAACAACAACGTGGAGGATGACGCTTTGGCGAAGAGTAAGAAGGAACTAGCGGTAGCCCGCCTACTCAGAGAATCAGCGAATGATCAGCCTCCATTGACGATGGAAGAGGCAACCGCAATGGTAGAAGCAAGAGAACGGACCAAGGAAGTGGATGCAAAGGTAAAGCACGCAAAGCAGCTCATGAAGAAGGCGGGGAATGGAACGCTGACGAAGGACGAGCAGGCGGAATATAGCCAGCTAATGAAGGGCGGCATGGATGACTTAATTAGTGAGTATGGTGCCATAGCTGACGAACTTTTCCAGAGCCGAGTGAAGCGATAATTGGAGGCTAGAGCGGGGCCGCATTTGTGCCGGCTGAGCGTGTTTGAGCTATTTGATCGGGTTCGGGAGCAGTTGCGACCGCCAAAGAAGCGTACGCAGGAAAAATATCGGTCATAGTCAGATTATTTTGATGACATTGAACCCATGTGCTACGACTTGATCGCAATGACCCGAGCGGCTATAGTCTCCAGCTTCCGTCTTATAAGACTGAGCGGGCGACACATCAATGGCCGACTTAAGTTTCATCCTACAAGCGGTAACAAAGGCTAACCACGCCGAATCGGTTCGGGCGCTGCTTCAACTTCCAATGGCCGCACAAGTTCTCGTCAGCGTAGCCTTTGCAAGAACAAAGGGCTTGGACTCAATCCAAGACTGCCTAAAGCCGCTTGCTACAAAGACGAAATGCTTTGTCGGAATCAGGAACAACATAACGTCAATTCAGGCGATCAAGCAACTCCTGGCACTTAAGCTCGACCTGTTTGCTGTAGACACAGGTTCCCGGATGACCATCTTTCATCCGAAGCTATATCTGGCTGCTAACGCGACAGATGCGATCGCCATTATTGGTAGCGCAAATATGACATTTGGCGGCCTTCACAACAACATTGAGGTCAGCACTCGTATGGCGTTGGATTTGGCCGGGAACAAAGCGGATAAGGAATTCGTCGATAGCGTGGTCAGTGCATTCGATACGATGCAAGCGTCCCATCCAGATCACGTGTTCAAAATCAAGAACGAGAAGCACGCGCAGAAACTTTTTGATGAGGGGCGGCTTGCTGATGAAGACGTAATTGTCGCTCCGGCCACAGGCAGTCACGTTAAGAAGGGGGAAAGCGACGATCTATCGCCAATGAAGCTAAATAAGGTGCTTCCGCCTCATTCCGGAAAAGCAAAAGGCAAACCCATAAAACTTGCCGCACCGGTAAAGGCAACCTCAGCGACGGTCCCGCATGTACCTACTCCAGCAGCTACGGGTTTGAAATACTTGGTTTGGAAAAGTAAGCCTCTCAGCGAACGTGATTTGTGTATTCCGACTGGCGCAAACACGGCCCCAACAGGTTCAATGGGGCTGAAAAAGGGCTTGTACGACCATATCGACCAGAGGCATTACTTCTATGACGAGGTATTCCCCGACCTTACGTGGAAGGCAGACGCACCTGGATCAAAGACACTGCGTGCCGTTGCAACATTTGAACTTGTTATCAAAAATGTTAGTTATGGTCAGTTTAAATTGCAGCTTTCACACAAGACCGACACATCATCTGCAACGTACAAGCAAAGTAACTTCATGACGCAGGTTCATTGGGGAGATGCGAAGCCACTGATCGCTAAGAATGACTTGCTCGGTCGAGGACTTTATCTTTACCGTAAGGACACGACCCCGCCCGAGTTTATGATTGAGATCGACTAGGTATCTCCATCGCTGCTGATGCGCTGGCGACGGTTCTTCAAACGCAACCACGCAGATAGTAGGTCACTTTGCTTCGCCTTCGATAGCCCAAGCGCACCCAAAATGACGGCATTTTGGCGTTCTAAAACTGTCTCGGCATTTGACTGCCTTACTAGTGAATCTAACGTGCGTAAATCTGGTCGGATTTTCCCTGGTATGGGTAACAATAGTTTTTCGATCTCTGATGGCACGAGTTCAAGCACTCCGCCGCCATAGTGACGCCCCTCAAGTTCAGCGCTCAAGGCTGTCAGTGAATTCATGAAACAATAAATAAGCATTTCCGGGCTGAATTTCGTCGAACTGATTCGATATGCTGTATCAGTTGTTAGGGCATCGATCTTATTGTGAATGAGCCTTGGAACATCGTGTGACCGCTTGAGCATTCCTATTTCCGTGCTGTAGACAGAGGGGACGCTGTACCAAGGTTTTCTAATTCTGCATTTATATCGCGTGTGGAGTTCCTGCTGCTCTCCCCACTCGATATATTCCCGCACGCTTTTAGATGGCTTGTTGACAGCATCCTTAAACCAAATGAAGTTTGTCGGATTACCCTTCTCTGCATTTGCGAGGTGCTGCCCTTCATCGTAGATAATGCCAGGGCAATGCTCACTTCTTCCGAACATGGGGTGCGCAAATGCGTGCAGCTTATAGCGTTCAACAGTTTCGTTGTCGACCAAGAAAAACTTATTCGCGCCAGTCACAATGCCGACGTCCACCTCAGCAATGTCATTAAATAGGTGAACATCTGGGCGTTCACACAAGGTGTCCAGCAGATCGCGCTCATTGCTACTTAGCAGCGCTCGTGTCCATTTACCGACAACAGTTTTCCCGTTAATGCGAAGCGTTCGATTGAACAAATCCTCAGAATTCTCTTGGATAAATTCGCGGCCTTTGACTTTAACGATACCGAGACCTTCGGTATGGTCACTAACATTTCCCTTCTTTTCCGCAAATAGGATGACCGCACCCTGTAGCGTACCGTCAAACCAGATTTCCTCTGGATCGATAATCAATATCCGACTGCAAGTTGTGCCAAGATATGTCCGAAGAGCTTGCGCATGCATGACATGGACAATCTCCGACGGGAGAATCATTCCTAAGCGACCACCGGGTTTGAGTAGTGCAATCGAGGCAAGCACAAATGGAACCCACGCATTTGTATGCTTGGTGAAGGGAAGGCCAAGTACCTTGAAAATTTGTTCGGCCTTGATCTGGGCATCCCCTGGCAAGTACTGATAGCGAATGAATGGCGGATTTCCGACAACTCCGTCAAAGAGCTGTTTCCCACTGCCGAGTTGTACTAGAGCCCACTGTAGGAAGTCTTCTCCGTGAATATTTGTCTTAAGGCGCCGTTCGTTCATACCGCGCTTCCGAGCTTTTGCTGCTTCTTCCGGCAGGAGCTCAAAGCCCGTCAGTGAAAGTTCATTCTCAAATCCTGCATCCTGGACAGCCTGGATAAAGACCCCATCGCCGCAACTCGGTTCGAGGATGTGCTGTGGGTTCTTTCCGAGAGTCCAGCGAGAAATATAAGTTGCCAAGTCGGGCGGGGTGTAATACCCGCCACGAAGCTTCTGTTCGCTCTCATTTATTATGAAGTTCATTGGCCCTTTTTCTCGGTAGTTGAGCCAAAAAGACTTGGCTGCTGCTGTGCGTCAATATGCTGTTCAGCCATAGAGATAAACCACTGCTTTAGCGTCTTGTTCTCAAGTGCAAGCATGGAGTAAAGCTTTCGCTTGAGATCGGGCTCAACCTCTAAGACAATTCTACCGGACTCACCAATGGCCATGTTATGTATGTCATGTTACATAAAGCACATAATTTTGCCCTAGCTTTATCCAGAACGCAAAACATTTTGTCACCGCCAGCTTTGGCTTGTCTTGTGAGGCCATCCCTGGTCCGAGGCACCTATCCCGACCCCGCCGGCACCCTACACCGACACGCGGACTCCAGAAAGCACAAAAGCCACCACCGAGGGAACTCGGCAATGGCCTAAGCACTTGAACTACTAGGAATTTGGTGGCCAGGGACGGAATCGAACCATCGACACGCGGATTTTCAGTCCGCTGCTCTACCAACTGAGCTACCTGGCCAGTCTGCGCACTTACCGGCGGACGAATCGCCGGCGCAACAAGGGCGAAATTATAACCGCGAATCCGCGCTGCGGCCAAGAAAAAGCCCTTCCGTTTCGGGAAGGGCTTTGGCCGTGCTTGCTAGCTCAGTGTGCCGTGGCCTTGGCCGCCAGGATGCCGGTGTTTTGCCGGACGTAGAGCTCGTCCCACATGTCTTCGGCGCGCTTGTCGCGATACAGCAGCGAACCGATGATGACGGCGAGGAAGCCGAGCGGGATCGAGTAGAGACCCGGATTGCGCAGCTCGAACCAGGGCTTCTCCAGGCCCATGATGCTGGTCGTATCGTTGCCGAAGGAGGCTATCTTGTCGGCAGCGGCCTTCTTCGCCTTCTCGGCCTTGGCGATGTCCGCCTTGGTCTTGTCGACGTCGATGGCTGGGGCAGCGGCCGCGACCATGGGCGCAGGGGCGACAGCGGCACCCGGAGCGGCAGCAGCCTCGGCCGGTGCGGCCGGCGGCGTCGTCGCTGCGGCGAGCGCGGCGTTCAGCTTGACGAGTTGCTCATCGGCCGACTTGATGATCTTCTCGTTGGCCGCCTTGATCGCCAGCGGGTAGGTCAGGTTGGGCGAGACCATCACCAGGCCGATGGCCGTCAGGGTGCCAACGATCATGCCCAGGACGATGCCGCCGGTGTTGCAGCGCTTCCAGAACAGGGTCATCAGGACGCAGGGGAAGTTGGCCGAGGAGGCAACAGCGAAGGCCAGCGCCACCAGGTGGGCAACGTTCTGTCCCTTGGCCGAGATGCCGATAACGATGGCCATGGCGCCGACCAGGACGGTGGCGATGCGCGCCGCGCGAACCTGTTCGGCCTGGGTCACGTGTTCTTCGCGGATGACGCCGACGTAGATGTCGTGCGCCATCGCCGAAGCCGCGGCCAGCACCAGACCGGCTACCACCGCGACGATGGTGGCGAAGGCCACCGCCGAGCCAAAGGCCATCATCAGGTTGCCGAGCAGCGAATCCGG
>JAHFRE010000144.1 GCA_023258955.1 Sterolibacterium sp. | reverse complement strand
CGCCAGGTCGAAAAGTATCAGGGTGTTCAATTCCTGGAGCAGATCGGGGGTGAAGGACATGGCGGGTCTCGCTTTTTGAAAGTGTCGGCAGCGCCGAGTTGACCTCATTCTACACACCCGACCCCGGGGCCCAGCGGGCGGGCGCGACGCTCAGTGCACCGTGCACACCATGCAGGGATCGAAGGAACGAACGATGTGCTGGATCGCCAGCGGCGATTCGTCGCCGGCGGCGACCGGCGTGCCGACCAACGCCTGCTCCAGCGCGCCGGGCACGCCCTGGGCGTCGCGCGGCGAAAAGTTCCAGGTAGTCGGGGCGATGATCTGGTAGCTGTGGATGCGACCGCGGCGCACCGTCAGCCAGTGGCCGAGGGCGCCGCGCGCCGCTTCGACCAGGCCTTCGCCCGCCGCTTCCCGCGGCATCTCGCCGACCACGCAATAGGGTTCGCCCGGCGCCAACTGGTTTGCCCACCGCTCCATCTGCGGCAGCAGACGCGCCACCTCGAGCAGACGGGCCAGGACGCGGCTCATCACGTTGGCGCCGGCGCTTGCGACCAGCGCCCGCACCAGCGGATTTCCTGCGACCTGCTGCCGCGCCAGGGCGCCGGTCTCGACCACGCGCCCGGCCCAGCGCGGCGCCTTGCACCAACTGTAGGCGCCGGGCTTATCGACCAGCGGCACGGTGGAACCGGCCGCCGGCGCCTGCGGCGCCTCGGCCTGGGCGTACCAGGCGTGGCTCACATCCTCGCGCAGATCGCCGCTGGCGAAACGCTGGACGCAGCTCGCCGCCGCGTCCCAAATCCCCGCCGGCAGCAGCAGACCTTCCGCTTCCGGGTAGCTGCCGTAGCTCAAGAGCGCATCGCCACCGCGCCCCAGGCGCCCGAGCTCGAGATCGGCGGCGATCTCCAGGAACAACTGCAAGTCGCAAGCCGGCGCCGACCTTTGCCGCCAAGCCTGCAGCGCCTCAAGGCTCTCGAGCGCAGCGACGGCTTCCAGCGTATCGCCGAACAGCGTCGTTTCGAGGAAGCTTCTGAACTGGCGCAGTTCGCGATAGACGCGGATCTTCTCCGACGCCTGCAGCGGCCGCGACGAGCCGCCCGGTTGCAGCGCCAGGGTGTGCGGCCACTTGCCGGCCATCAAGCCCATCAGGCGCATGAAGGCGGCGCGCGCCGGCAGCATGGCCGCCGCGGCGGCACCGCTGATGGCGCGAAAGCGCGGCTCGGCGGCGGCGAACCAGGGGCGACGCTGATAGGCAGCGCCGGTGAAGTCGGGCATGAAGAAGAGGTAGAAGTGGCTGATATGGTCGGCCAGGTTCTCGGTGGCGAGCAGCAGGTTGGCGGCGAGGCGGCCATTGGCGGGCGGTGCGAGCCCCATGGCATCGGCCAGCGCCTGGGCCGCCGCCGCCGACTGGGCCACCGAGCAGATGCCGCAGATGCGCGGCACCAGGACCAGCGCGTCGGAGGGCGCTTTTCCCTGCAGGATCTGCTCGAAGCCGCGGTACATCGGCGAATTGACGTAGGCCGCGCGCACCGCGCCCGCTGCGATATCGAGCGTCACCTCGAGGTCGCCCTCGACGCGGTTGAAAGGTCCGACGACGAGTCTGGCCATGCTCAGCGACGCGGCTTCTTCAGCGTCGGTGCGCGCAGGATGTGATCGGCGCGCGCGTTCTCGCGCACCCGCGCCGGCGTGGCCGACTTCGACAGGGCGGCCAGGGCGATGAACCAGGCCTTGGGCATGTCGGCGGGCAGACCGATCGGTATGCCGGCGACCTTGGGCGTCTCGGCGAAGGGATGGCCGGGTTCCTCGAAGCCCGGCTCGGTGCAGCGGATGCAGGCGTAGCCGCCGCGCAGGCAGGAGCCGCTGCCGTTCCACAGTCTTAGATTGCAGTCGGCGTGCGCTTGCGTCCCCTTGCAGCCCATCTGTTCCATCAGGCAGCCCTGGTCCGAGGGCTTGGCGGCGCTGGCCTTGAACTCGTAGAACTCGTTGCGCGGGCAGCCATGGTGAACCAACTGGTCGGCGTAGAAGCGCGGGCGGCCGAGATCGTCGACATCGTCGCGCCCGATCGCACCGCGCGCCAGGGCGATCAGGGTCTCGCTGATCCAGTCGGGATGGGTGGGACAACCGGCGATGTTGATCACCGGCAGACCGAGCGAATCGCGAAATTCGCCGCCCAGCAGACCGCCAGCGGCCTCGCCGTCGTATTGCAGGCCGCAGGCGTCGGTGGGATTGACGCCGGCGGCGGCGACACCGCCGTAGGCGGCGCAGCTGCCGACGGCGACGACGTGGCGGGCGCGCGGCGCCAGCTGCGCCAGGGTCTGCATCATGGGCAGGCCGCTGCCGGCCTGACGGTGGTAGGCGCCGCTGCCGTGCGGGCCGCGCAGCACCGCACCCTCGAGGACCAGGACGTCGAAGTTCAGTTTGCCCTCGGCGCAGGCGCCGAGCAGAGCACGCGCTTCACCGCAGCTCTGCTGCGACAGGCTCGGATGCCAGAGCAGATCGATACCCTCGTCGGCGAGGGTGGCGAACAGCGGCCCCTGCTCGGCTCCCAGCCAGGACAGGGTGCAGCCGCCGCAGCCGCCCGATTGCAGCCAGAGGATGTTCATTTCTTGTCCAGACCGTAGCGCGTCAATTTGGCGCGCAGGCCGACCCGGGACAGGCCCAGCTCGGCCGCGGCCTGGGTCTTGTTCCAGCGGTTGCGCAGCAGCACCTCGCGGACCAGCCGCGCCTCGAGCTGTTCCATGCGCTGCTTGAGACCGCCGTCGAGTCCGGCCAGGAGCGACAACTCGCGCTCGTCGGCGGCATCGTCGGCGGCGCGCAGCACCTTGCCGCTCAAGAGCTCCGCGCCCAGCCATTCGCCCTCGCCCAGGGCGAGCATGCGCAGGATCTCGTTGTTGAGTTCGCGCACATTGCCCGGCCAACGATAGGCGGCGAGGCAGGCCCGGGCCTCCGCCGAAAAACCTTTGAACCTGTGCTCGACCGCGCCCTGGGCGCGCGCCAGCAGCCCCGCGGCGATCAGCGGAATATCGTCGGGTCGCTGGCGCAGCGCCGGCAGGTGCAGCGTCACTGCCGCCAGTCGATAGTACAGATCCTCGCGGAAGCGCCCGGCGCGCACGTCCTGTTCGAGGTCGCGATTGGTCGCAGCGATGGCGCGCACGTCCACCGAGATGGCGCGCCCGCTGCCCAGCGGCCGCACCTCGCCCTCCTGCAGGGCGCGCAGCAGCTTCACCTGGAAGGCCGGCGAGGTCTCGCCCACCTCGTCGAGAAAGATGGTGCCGCCGTCGGCGCGCTGGAACAGGCCGACCCGGTCTTCGAAGGCCCCGGTGTAGGCGCCACGCTTGTGTCCGAACAGCTCCGACTCGAGCAGCGCATCGGGCAGGGCGCCGCAGTTTTCCACCACGAAGGCTTGCGCAGCGCGCGGGCTTGCATAGTGGATGGCGCGCGCCAGCAGTTCCTTGCCGGTGCCCGATTCGCCGGTGATCAGCACCGACAGATCGTGCGGTGCGAAGCGCGCCGCCAGATCGCAGACGCCGTTCACCGGACTCTCCGGCGCGCGCGCCAGACTGTCGAAGGCCGAGCGCGCGTGCGCCGCGGCGCGCTTGCCCGCCACCCGCTGCGCCAGCGCCGCCGGCGCCTCGCGCAGCTCGACGGAGAGGCGATGGTGGTCGCGTTGCAGGCGATGCAGCTCGGCGGCGCGCTTCAGGGTCAGCAGCAATTGCGCCGGCTGCCAGGGCTTCATCAGATACTGCCAGATGCCGGCGTCGTTGATGCCGGCGATGATGTCCTCGGCGTCGCTGTAGCCGGAGAGGATGATGCGCACCGTGTCCGGCCACTCGGCGCGCACCCGTTTGAGGAACTCGACGCCGGAGACCCCGGGCATGCGCTGGTCGCAGAGTACGATCTGGATGAACTCGCGGCCCATGATCTCGGCTGCGGCCTCGGCGCTGCCGGCCGTGAACACGGCGAAGTCCTCCTCCAAGGTGCGGCGCAGCGCCTCCTGCGAGCGCGTCTCGTCGTCGACCACCAGCAGCGTCGGCAGGCCGGTCATGCTGCCCCACAGGGCGGCGACAAGCCAAGAGAAGGAAGCCGCGACAGCGGCTGAACAAGCGTCACCCCCTTCCTCGGGAAGGGGGCTGGGGGGTAGGTGTTCAAGGCGGCATTCCCCAACCGAGGTCGCGGTGCCGCGCCAGGTGGCGCGGGGTCCACGCCTGCGGCGTCTTGTGCACGAAGTGGTAGCGTGCGACGTGGTAGCTGGGATCGAAGCCGTAGAAGTTGCGCCGCATCTGGGTCAACTCCTCGGCGCGATACTGCGCCAAAGGCTTGGTCGCCTCGTCGATGCTGCGCCGCGCCCGCTTGGCCTCGATGCGTGCCGCCCAATCGTCTTGCGCCAGCTGCAGCGCCCGGCGCTGCACTTCCTCTGCAAACTCAGCCCGCGGCGTGTCGATGCAGCAGTCGATCAGGCCGCAGGCCTGCGCCTGCTGCGAGCTCATCGGCAGGCGGCCCTGCATGATGGCGGCAGCGCCGACTAAGCCGACGCGCGCGGGCAGGGAATAGGTCCAGTATTCCGAGCCGTAGAGATTGCCCATGTTCTTGTAGTGCGGATTGAGCACGACCCCCGCTCGCGCCCAGACCAGATCGGCGGCACGCGCCAGGAACACCCCGCCGGCACCGGCGTTGCCGCCGAGGGTGGCGATGGTCAGCTGCCGGTCGTTGTCGATCAGCGCTGCCGCCAGATCGTCGATGGCTTCGATGTTGCGCCAGGATTCGTCGGCCGGGCTGTCGGCGGCTTCGATCAGGTTGAGGTGGATGCCGTTCGACCAGAACTCGTCGCCGCCGGCCAGCAGCAGCACGCGGATCGGCCGCTGGCGCGCCCAGGCCAGGGCGGCGCGCAGCCGGGCGCACTGCTCGGTGCCCATGGCGCCGTTGTAGAACTCGAAGCGCAGCGTACCCACCTCGCCCTGCTCCGTATAGGCGATGTCCTGCCAGGTGCCGGGCACCGCCCACCAATCGGCCAGCGGCAGTTCGGGCAGGACCGCAGACTCGGCGGCGAAGGCCAGGCAGGCCGGCAGCTTGACGCCCGCGCGTCGCTTGACGTGGCCTATCCACACGGCACCGTCGACGGTCTTGCGCAGCAGCGCCGTCTCCCGCCGGGCGATCAGCTGCCCCGCCTGGGCGCCGCGCCAGCGCTCCGCCAGATCGCTCTCCGGCCAGGGGTCGTAGAGCTGGCAGGGCTCGCCGAACAGGCTGTCGGCCAGGCCGGGCGAACCATCCGCGGCGCGCAGCTTTCTCAGCACCGTGGCGGTCGTCTCGCGCTGCCAGTCGATGGCGCGCTGCTCCTGGCGCAGCAGCGGCCGCGCGCGGCCGCTGCCGGCGGCCCGCGCCAGCGGCGTCGGCGCCTCGCCGGCGGCGTAGCGCGCGATCGCTTCGAGCAGGGCGCCGCTCGCGGCTTCGGTCACCTCGTGGCGGTAGAGGCTGCTCTTGGCTCCCGGGCGCAGGGGAAATTCCCGGCTGGCCCAGACCGGCCCAGCGTCCAGCTCCGCCTCGGCCTGCAGCACGGTGACGCCCCAATGGGTTTCCTCGCCTTCCTGGATCGCCCAGTCCAGCGCCGCGGGACCGCGATCGCCGACCACCCCCGGATGCACGACCAGGCACGGACGGTGGCGCCAGATCGACTCGGGAATGGCGCGACGCAGATAGGTGGCGACGATCAACTCGGGCTCGAACAGGGCCACCGCCTCCTCGCTGACCGAGTCGGCGATGTCGAACTCCAGCGACAGTTCGTGGCCACAGCCGACCAGGTCCAGATAGAGGCGCTGGGTCAGGCTGTTGAAGGCGTGGCAGAGGATCAGGATGCGCATCGCGCTTCAACAGATGCGCGGCAGCTGCTCGCCGGCGAGCCAATCGACCATGCGCCGGCCGCCCGGCGCCGTGACCATCTGCACGAAGTGCTGCGGGTCGACGTGCACTGCACCGATGATGGCGGCGTCGCGCCCGAGCGGATGGGCGCGCAGCGCCGCCAACGCCCGTTCGGCATCGTTGCCGCCGACGACGGCGACGAGCTTGCCCTCGTTGGCGACGTAGAGCGGGTCGAGGCCGAGCAGCTCACAGGCGGCGGCGACCTCCCGGCGCAGCGGGATGGCATCTTCCCTTAGCAGCATGCCGACCGCGGATTGGGCCGCAATTTCGTTGAGCGTGGTTGCCAGACCGCCGCGCGTCGGATCGCGCAGCGCGTGCACCGCGGCCCCGCTCGCCAAAAGATCGGCGATCAAGCCGTGCAGCGACGCCGTGTCCGAGACGATCGGCGAGGCGAATCCCAGACCCTCGCGACAGGCCATGATCGCCATGCCGTGATCGCCGATGTGGCCGGAGATGAGGATGGCGTCGCCCGCTTGTGCCCTGCTGCCCGACAGGTTCAAGCCATCGCGCAGCACGCCGACCGCGGTGGTGGTGATGAAGACGCCGTCACCGCTGCCCCGCTCCACCACCTTGGTGTCGCCGGCCACCACCGGCACGCCGGCGTCGCGCGCGGCTTGCCCCATGGAGCCGACGATGCGGGCGAGATCGGCGAGCGGGAAGCCCTCCTCGAGGATGAAGCCGGCGGCAAGGTAGAGCGGCTGCGCCCCCATCACGGCGACGTCGTTGATACTGCCATGCACCGACAGGCAACCGATGTCGCCGCCGGGGAAAAACAGCGGCGAGACGACGTGACTGTCGGTGGACATGACCAGGCGGCCGGGCGGCATCGGCAGCACCGCGCCGTCGTCGCCCTGGGCGAGGAACTCGTTGTCCAGGGCCGCCGCGAACAGCTGCTCGATCAGCTGCGCCGCCGTCCGGCCGCCGGCGCCGTGGCTCAGGTCCACCTTGCCGCCGAGGTCCAGCGGCCGCGCATAGCCTCGCCGCCGTTGGCTCATGCCACCGCCCGGAAACGACCGTAGCTGTAGTGCGCGGCGCAAGCGCCTTCAGAGGAGACCATGCAGGAGCCCAAGGGTGTCTCCGGCGTGCACGCCGTGCCGAAGACCTTGCAGTCCCATGGCGCCTTGAGGCCGCGCAGGATGGCGCCGCACTCGCAGGCCTTGTGGTCCGCCACCGGGCGGTAGGCGAGGGCGAAGCGCCGCTCGGCGTCGAAGCGGGCGTAGCGCGCGCGTATCTGCAGCGCCGAATAGGGCACGGTCCCCAGCCCGCGCCACTCGAACTCGCGCCGCAGCTCGAACACCTCGGCCACCAGATCCTGCGCCTTGAGGTTGCCCTCGCGCGTCACCGCCCTCGCGAACTGGTTCTCGACGCGGGCGACCCCGAAGTTGACCTGTTCGACCAGCATCAGGATGGCTTGCAACAGGTCGAGCGGTTCGAAGCCGGCGATGACCACGGGCTTGCGATACTCCTCGGCGAAATATTCGTAGGGGCGACTGCCGATCACCGTGGACACGTGGGCCGGGCCGACGAAGCCGTCGATCGGCACGCTGCCCAGGCTGCGCACCTCGGGCGAGGAGAGGATGTGGCCGATCGCCGAGGGGGTCAGCACGTGGCAGCAGAGCACCGAGAAGTTGTCGAGCCCCAGTCTCGCCGCTTCGCGTATCACCACCGCCGTCGGCGGCGTCGTCGTCTCGAAGCCGATGGCGAAGAACACCACCTCCCGCCCCGGGTTGTCGCGCGCCAGGGCCAGCGCCTCGGCGCTCGAATAGATCATGCGCACGTCGGCGCCGGCGGCCTTGGCCTTGAGCAGAGAGAGCCCGCCCGAGGCGGGGATGCGCAGGGTGTCGCCGTAGCTGGCGAGGATGACGCCGCGCTCGGCCGCCAGCGCGATGGCCAGGTCCACCCGCCCGATCGGCAGCACGCAGACCGGACAGCCGGGGCCGTGGATCATGCGCAGCTGCGGCGGCAGCAGGTCGGCCAGGCCGTAGCGGGAGATGGCGTGGGTGTGACCGCCGCAGAATTCCATGAAGCTGTAGCGACGACCGGCGCGCGCGGCGGCGGCGATGCGCCGCGCCAGTCCGCGCGCCAGTTCGCCGTCGCGGAATTCGTCGACGTACTTCACCCCGGCTCCGCCGCCGCCAGTTCGGCGAACAGGGCCAGGGTCTTCGCTGCCTCCTCGGGATCGAGCTTGCTCAGCGCGTAGCCGACATGGACGATGACGTAGTCGCCGACCGCGACCTCATCGACCAGGGCCAGGGAGCAGGACTTTTGCACGCCGCCGAGCTCGATCAAGGCCTGATCGTCGGCCAACAGTTCGACGACGCGCGCCGGCAGAGCGAGACACATCGATCAATCCTCCAGACTATGCAGCGCCACCCAGACCTGGCCCAGGCAGAGGCCGCCGTCGTTGGCCGGCAGCGACCGCGGGCCGAGCACTCTTATACCAGAGCGCGTCAGTCGCGCCCAGAGTTCGCGCTCGAGGATGGCGTTCTGCAGGCAGCCGCCGGCGAGGACCACAGTGTCGAGCTGCGCCTGCTCGGCCGCGGCGATCGCCCACGCGGCCAGGGCCTCGACCAAGGTGGCGTGGAAGCGCGCCGCCGCGACGCAGGGATCTCCGGCGTCGGCGAGCTGGGCTAACGCCGGCAGCAGGTCGAGGATCAGGCTTCCCCCTTCGTCCCGCTGCAGCCGATAGCCGTCGGCGAACGCCTGTTGCGGCCAGGCGCGCTCGGCCCATCCCTCCAAGAGCATCGCCGCCTGGCCTTCGAAGCTGCACAATTCGCGCACCCCCAGCAGTCCCGCCGCCGCGTCGAAGGCACGCCCGAGGCTGGAGCTCGGCGGGCAGTTCACTGCGCCGTCGAGCAGGGCCAGCAATTGCCCGGCGAGCGGTTGCGCCGCGTAGCGGCGCGCGATCTCGGCGCCGCGTCCGAGGCGCCAGAGCACGGCCGCGCCCATACGCCAGGGCTCGCGCGCGGCGCGGTCGCCGCCGGGCAGGGGCAGGGTCGCCAGGTGGCCCAGCCGCTCGCAGCGCGCGCCGTCGACCCGCAGCAGTTCGCCGCCCCAGGCCTTGCCGTCGCTGCCCAGGCCGACGCCGTCGACGGCCAGGCCCAGCGCAGGCGCCTCCCGTCGCTGCTCGGCCAGCACCGCGGCGATGTGGGCGTGGTGGTGCTGCACGGCGAGCAGGGGAATGCCGCGCTCGGCGGCCAATTGTTCGGCGCAGCGGCTGGAATGGAAGTCGGGATGCAGGTCGCAAGCGACCATGGTCGGTGCGACGCCGATCAGATCGAGCAGGCGCGCTACGCTCTCCTCGAAGTAGTGGCAACCGGCAGCGCTGTCGAGGTCGCCGAGGTGCTGCGAGACGAACGCCTCGTCGCCGCGCGTCACGCAGACGGTGTTCTTGAACCAGCCGCCCAGGCCGAGCACGCTGGGGCCGGCACGCGCCAGTTTGATGGCGCGCGGCGTGTAGCCGCGGGCGCGGCGGATGAACCGGCCGCCGCGCAGCACGCTGTCGTCGCAGCGCACGACGATGTCGCGATCGTGCAGCAGATAGGCATCGGCGATGCCCGCCAGGCGCGATTGGGCCTCGGCGTTGTCGGTCACCAGGGGTTCGCCGCCGGGATTGGCGCTGGTGGCCAGCAGCAGCAAGGCTTGCGCCTGGCCCAGCCAGGCCACGCCCGCGGGTCGGCCCGCCGCCTCGTGGAACAGCAGGTACTGGATCGGCGTCGCCGGCAGCATGACCCCCAGATCGGCCAGGCCATCGGCGACGGCGGCCAGTTCGCGCCCGCTCTTCTTCTTCAGCAGGACGATGGGCCGCTCAGGTGACTCGAGCAGCGCCGCATCTCCGTCACCCAGTTCTGCCCAGGCCTCAATCGACGCGAGGTTGGCGCAGAGCAGGGCGAACGGCTTCTCCTCGCGCTGCTTGCGCCGCCGCAACGCCCTCACCGTCTCCGGCCGGGTCGCGTCGCAAACGAGGTGGAAGCCGCC
>JAHFRE010000348.1 GCA_023258955.1 Sterolibacterium sp. | reverse complement strand
TCGGCGTCGGCGTCGGGGGCGAGCAGTTCAGGCTTGGCGAGCCAGGCCTGCATCGCCTCGATGCGCCGGGCCAGGGTGCGCTTGTCCTCGTAGCCCTGGGCGATCATCCACTTCAACAGGGCGACGTTCGAGTTCAGGTACTCGATGATCGGCTCCTTGTCCAGGCGCACCGTGCATCCGGCGGCGGAGCGTTCGGCGGAGGCGTCGGAGAATTCGAACGCCTGCTCGAGCTTGAGCTTGGGCAGGCCCTCGATCTCGAGGATCCTGCCGGAGAAGATGTTCTTCTTGCCCTTCTTCTCGACCGTCAGTTGGCCCTGGCGGATGGCGTAGAGCGGAATCGCGTTGACCAGGTCGCGCAGCGTGATTCCCGGCTGCATCTCGCCCTTGAAGCGCACCAGGACCGATTCGGGCATGTCCAGCGGCATGACCCCAGTGGCGGCGGCGAAGGCCACCAAGCCGGAGCCTGCCGGGAAGGAGATGCCGATCGGGAAGCGGGTGTGCGAATCGCCGCCGGTGCCGACCGTGTCGGGCAGGATCATGCGGTTGAGCCAGGAGTGGATGATGCCGTCGCCGGGGCGCAGGGCGACGCCGCCGCGGTTGGCCATGAAGGTCGGCAGATCGTGGTGCATCTTCACATCGACCGGCTTCGGGTAGGCGGCGGTGTGGCAGAACGATTGCATCACCAGGTCGGCGGAGAAACCGAGGCAGGCCAGGTCCTTCAATTCGTCGCGGGTCATCGGTCCGGTGGTGTCCTGGCTGCCGACCGAGGTCATCTTCGGTTCGCAATAGGTATCCGGGCGGACGCCCTTGCCAGCGGGCAGACCGCAGGCGCGGCCGACCATCTTCTGCGCTAGGGTGTAGCCGCGGCCCGAGTCCTTGGGGTTCTGCGGCAACTGGAACAGGGTCGACGGGGCGAGGCCCAGGGCTTCGCGCGCCTTGGCGGTGAGGCCGCGGCCAATGATCAGCGGAATGCGGCCGCCGGCGCGCACCTCGTCGAACAGCACGGCCGACTTGACCTGGAACTCGGCGATGACGCTGCTGTTCTTCAGGGCTTTGCCTTCGTAGGGCCTGAGTTCGATGACGTCGCCCATCTCCATCTTCGAGGCGTCGAGCTCGATCGGCAGGGCACCGGCGTCTTCCATGGTGTTGAAGAAGATCGGCGCGATCTTGGTGCCCAGACAGAAGCCACCGTAGCGCTTGTTCGGCACGTAGGGGATGTCGGCGCCGGTGTACCAGAGCACCGAATTGGTCGCCGACTTGCGCGAGGAACCGGTGCCGACGACGTCACCGACGTAGGCGATCGGGTGGCCCTTCTTCTTCAGGTCGACGATCAGCGCCAGCGGCTTTTCCGCCAGGCCCGGCCGCGGGTTCTTCAGCATCGCCAGCGCGTGCAGCGGGATGTCGGGGCGGCTCCAGGCGTCGGGCGCTGGCGACAGGTCGTCAGTGTTGGTCTCGCCGGGCACCTTGAATACCGTGAGCTGGATCGACTTCGGTACCTCCGGACGCGAGGTGAACCACTCGGCATCAGCCCAGGATTGGAGCACGCGCTTGGCGTTGGCGTTGCCCTTGTCTGCCTTTTCCTTGACGTCGTGAAAGGCGTCGAAGATCAGCAAGGTCTTGGACAGCCCGGCGGCAGCTGTCGCTCCCACCGTGCCGTCGTCCAACAGATCGACCAGCGGCTGCACGTTGTAGCCGCCCAGCATGGTGCCGAGCAGTTCGGTCGCCCGGCCGCGCTCGAGCAGGGGGCAGCGCTCCTTGCCCATGGCGACCGCCGCCAGATAGGAGGCCTTGACCTTGGCCGCGTCATCCACCCCGGCCGGTACGCGCTGGGTGATCAGTTCGAGCAGGAAGGCTTCCTCGCCCTTGGGCGGGGCCTTCAGCAGCTCGATCAGGTCGGCGGTCTGGGCGGCCGTCAGCGGCAGCGGTGGAATGCCCAGCGCAGCGCGCTCGGCGACGTGTTGGCGATAGCTCTCTAGCACGATGCGATCCTCTCTCTCAGGCGCGGGCGGTCGCCGCCGCTGGGCGGCGAGCCGAACTGGGCACGGCTGCTCAGGCGAGCAGGTGCTTGACCCCGTCGCGTTCCTCGGTCAGTTCCTTGAGCGTGAAATCCATGCGTTCGCGGCTGAAGGCGTCGATCTCCAGGCCCTTGACCATCTCGTACTTGCCGTTGGCGCAGACGCAGGGGAAGCCGTAGATCATGCCGGCGGGGATGCCGTAGGAACCGTCGGAGCAGATGCCCATGGTCACCCACTGGCCGTTGGTGCCTAGGGTCCAGTCGCGGATGTGATCGATCGCCGCGTTGGCGGCCGAGGCCGCCGAGGACAGGCCGCGCGCCTCGATGATGGCGGCGCCGCGCTTGCCGACGGTGGGGATGAAGGTGTCGCGGTACCAGACCTGGTCGTTGACCATGGCGACGGCGTTTTGCCCGGCGATGGTGGCGAAGCGGATGTCCGGATACATGGTCGGCGAGTGATTGCCCCAGACGGCCATCTTCTGGATGTCGGTGACGGTCTTGCCGGTGCGCGCCGCCAGTTGCGACAAGGCGCGGTTGTGGTCCAGGCGCATCATCGAAGTGAAGTTGGCGCGCGGCAGATCGGGCGCGGAGTTCATCGCGATCAGGGCGTTGGTGTTGGCCGGGTTGCCGACCACCAGCACCTTGATATCGCGCGCGGCGACTTCGTTCATGGCGCGGCCCTGGGTGGTGAAGATGGCGCCATTGGCTTCGAGCAGGTCCTTGCGTTCCATGCCCTTGCTGCGCGGACGGGCGCCGACCAAGAGCGCCACGTTGGCGTCCTTGAAGGCGATCTTCGGATCGTCGGTCTGAACGATGCCGGCGAGCAGGGGAAAGGCGCAGTCGTCGAGTTCCATGACGACGCCCTTCAAGGCGGGCAGCGATGCGGTGATTTCCAAGAGCTGCAGGATCACCGGTTGGTCCCGGCCGAGCATTTCGCCACTGGCGATGCGAAACAGCAGGCTGTAACCGATTTGGCCGGCGGCACCGGTCACTGCGACACGTACGGGGGCTTTCGCCATGGTCAACTCCTAGGTCAGGGGATGAAAACACGAGAACTCGACGGATGTTAAATCCGGGCTCGGACCACGTCAATAGTTGTCAGATAGCTTATATAAGACATATCTATCTTGGTGGACGCTCTGGAAGTTTTGTGGTGAAATCCAGACCATGCTGCAGGAAGTCCGACACGCTCCCACCTTCAGTCCGCTCTACCGACAGATCAAGAGCCTGATTCTGCAAGGCTTGAAGTCCGGCGAGTGGCGGCCCGGCGAAGCCATTCCCAGCGAAACCG
>JAHFRE010000143.1 GCA_023258955.1 Sterolibacterium sp. | reverse complement strand
GGCGATGGTCAGCCAGTTCGACAAGGACGACGTCGAGCGGGTCGGCCTGGTCAAGTTCGACTTTCTCGGCCTGCGCACCCTGACCATACTCGACGAGGCGGTGCGCTCGCTGCGCCGACTGAACCCGCAACTGGCCGACTTCCGGCTCGAGGACATCCCGCTCGACGACAAGCCGACCTTCGATCTGTTCGCCGCGGGCAACACCACCGCCGTGTTCCAGTCCGAGTCGCGCTCGGCCAAGGATCTGGAGCGGCGCCTGAAGGGCGATAGCTTCGAGGACATCATCGCCTTGATGGCCTTGAATCGACCCGGACCGTTGCAGTCGGGCATGGTCGACGACTTCATCAACCGCAAGAACGGCCGCGCCAAGGCCGAGTACTTCCACCCCGATCTCGAGCCGGTGTTGAAGCCGACCTACGGCGTCATCGTGTACCAGGAACAGGTGATGCTGGTGGCGCAGATCCTCGCCGGCTACACCCTCGGCGGCGCCGACCTGCTGCGCCGTGCCATGGGCAAGAAGAAGGCGGAGGAGATGGCGCAGCAGCGCGCCATCTTCACCCAGGGGGCGGTGGCGCGCGGCGTCGCCGAAAAGCTGGCGACCCATCTGTTCGACCTGATGGAAAAGTTCGCCGAGTACGGCTTCAACAAGTCGCACTCGGCGGCCTACGCGCTGATCGCCTTCCAGACCGCCTGGCTCAAGCACTACCATCCGGCGGCCTTCATGGCGGCGACCCTGAGCTCCGAATTGGCCGACACCGACAAGGTGCAGGTGTTCTACCAGGACGCGCTGGCCAACGGCATCCGCTTTCTGCCGCCCGATATCAACGCCGGCGGCGTGCGCTTCGAGGCGGTCGACGCGCGCAGCATCCGCTACGGCCTGGGTGCGCTGAAGGGCACCGGCGAGGCGGCGCTGGAGGCGATCCTGCGCGCCCGCGCCGCCGGGCCCTTCCTCGACCTCTACGACTTCTGCCGGCGCGTGGACAAGCGCACCGTCAATCGCCGCGTCATCGAATCGCTGATCCGCGCCGGGGCCTTCGATGCCATCGACGACCACCGCGGCCGCCTGCTGGCCTCGGTCGGGGTCATGCTCTCGGCGGCCGAGCAGGCCGACCGGCACGCCCTCCAGGGCGGACTGTTCGACGGCGGCGGTGCCCACGCCCCGGCTTGCGTGGAAACCCGCCGCTGGAGCGAGCGCGAGCAGCTGTTGAACGAGAAGCAGGCGCTGGGTTTCTTCTTTTCCGGTCACCCCTTCAGCGCCTACAAGCAAGAGCTGGCGCCCTTCGTCAAGCGCTCGCTGGCCCAGCTGGAGCCGGCCCGCGAGGCGACACTGCTCGCCGGCATCGTGGTCAGCGCGCGCACCCAGATGACCCGCCGCGGCAAGATGGCCATCGTCGCCCTGGACGACGGCGCCGCCCAGGTCGAGGTGGCGGTGTACAACGAGCTGTTCGAAGCCGAGCGGGCCAAGATCAAGGAGGACGAGTTGCTGCTGATCGAGGGCAAGGTCCAGCGCGACGATTTTTCCGGCAGCCTGCGCGTCGTCGCCGAGAAGCTGATCACCCTGGGCGAGGCGCGCGGCCGCTTCGCCAAGGGACTGTTCATCGCCATGAACGGCATGTCCAACGCCGAGAAGCTGCGCGCGTTGCTCGCCCCCTACCGCGGCGACAGCGCCGCCTGCCCGGTGCGGCTCACCTATCGCAACGGCGAGGCCGAGGTGGAGTTGGGCCTGCCCGACGCCTGGCGGGTGCGCCTCGACGACGCGCTGCTGGTGGCGCTCAGGGAGTGGCTGTCGCCGGCCAACGTCAACGTCGTCTATCAGTAGGTCGTGGCTGCGCCATCGCCGGCCGCTGCGCGCCAGCGCGCCCGGGCGGCAACAAAAGGAAAAGGCTTCACGGTTGCCCGTGAAGCCCTCTGCTGCGCCTTGCGTCGCGGGCCCCGCGCCGGGGCCCGGCGGCCTTACAGTTCCTTGGCGTGTTCGGCCAGGTACTTGGCGACGCCGGCGGTGGAGGCGTTCATCCCCGCCTTGCCCTTCTTCCAGCCGGCGGGGCAGACCTCGCCGTGCTCTTCGGTGAACTGCAGGGCGTCGACCATGCGCAACATCTCGTCGATGTCGCGGCCCAGCGGCAGATCGTTGACCACCTGGTGGCGCACCACGCCGGCCTTGTCGATCAGGAAGGAACCGCGGAAGGCGACGCCAGCGCCGGCCTCGACGTCGTAGGCCTGGCAGATCGCGTGCTTGACGTCGGCCACCAGCGTGTACTTGACCTGGCCGATGCCACCCTTATCGACCGGAGTGTTCTTCCAGGCGAGGTGGGTGAATTGCGAGTCGATCGAGCAGCCGATCACCTCGACGCCGCGCTTCTTGAACTCCTCGAGGCGATGATCGAAGGCGATCAGTTCGGAAGGACAGACGAAGGTGAAGTCCAGCGGATAGAAGAACAGCACCGCGTACTTGCCCTTGGTCTCTTTGGAGAAGCTGAAGGACTTGATTTCGTTGTTGCCGAGGACGGCCTCGGCGGTAAAATCGGGGGCCGGCTTGCCGACGAGAACAGACATGTGAGTCTCCTTTCAAATTGGGATAAACGGCTGAACATCGATCGGGCTGTCCTTATCCCGATCGCATGGCAAGGATTCTAGCGCGATAGATTGCAATTGAATCGTCGATAGCGATTGCATTTCGCTATGCCCGCGATAGGGCGCTGCTATTGGGGCCTAAGTTCAGAGCGTCGGCCGCTGCTCGAAATCCGCGAAGACGCCCTCGCCGAGCTCGACCGCCACCTGCTCCACCTGTGCCGCCGA
The DNA here is from genome assembly GCA_023258955.1 of Sterolibacterium sp. GTDB lineage: Bacteria > Pseudomonadota > Gammaproteobacteria > Burkholderiales > Rhodocyclaceae > CAIYYX01. The sequence continues at coordinate 7,142 of JAHFRE010000143.1, read as the reverse complement.
CGGCCCCCGTCGCGCCCAAGCGATCATGGCGGCGACCGCCTCCGCCGAACCGGCGACCACGGCTTCGACCCGCCCGTCGGCCCGGTTGCGCACCCAGCCGGTGACGCCGAGCGCGCGCGCGGTGTGCGCCATGTGGTAGCGGTAGCCGACCCCCTGGACCAGGCCGCTGATCAGCAGATGGCGGATCTCCACGCGCATCGTCCCGATCAGACGCCGCTGATCGCGGTGAGTATGCCTTGGAGCAGGGCGCGCGGGGTCGGTGGGCAGCCGGGCACCACCAGGTCGACCGGGATCACTTCGGCGACGCCGCCGCAGGAGGCGTAGCTTTTGCCGAAAACGCCGCAGCCGGCGCCGCAATCGCCGACCGCGACCACCAGCTTGGGCGCCGGCGTGCAGTCGTAGGCGCGCAGCAAGGCCGTCTCCATGTTCTTGGTCACCGGTCCGGTGATGAGCAGCATGTCGGCGTGCTTGGGGCTGGCGGCGAACTTGATGCCCAGGGCTTCGAGGTTGTAGTAGGGGTTCGACAACATGTGGATCTCCAGCTCGCAGCCGTTGCAGGAGCCCGCGTCGATCTGGCGTATCACCAGGGCGCGTCCCAGCGTCCTGAGCATGGCGGCCTCGAGCTGCTGCGCGATCGAGCGCAGCTCGGGATCGGTGGCGGGCGGCGCTTCGCTGCGGATGCCGGTTCTGACGATCTGCTTGAGGATCTGGTACATGGTCCGCCTTACAGGTCGACGCCCGAGTAGGACAGGTTGAACGACTTGTTGATCAGCGGGAAGTCGGGAACGATGTTGCCCATCACCGCGTGTTCCAGCGCCGGCCAGATGTTCCACGACGGGTCGTGGGCGTGGCAGCGGCGGATGACGCCGTCGCCGTCAACTTGCAGCGCCACCAGCACGTCGCCGCGCCAGCCCTCGATCCAGCCCAGCCCGAGCGCTCGTCCGGGCGCGCCGAGGGGCGCGCAAAGCGCGCCTTCGGGCAGGCGGGCGACGATCTCGTTGATCAGGCGCAACGATTCGAACAGCTCCTCGAAGCGCAGGGTGACGCGGGCGGCAACGTCGCCGGCGCGGTGGCTGGCCATCTGCACCTCGAGCTCGGCGTAGGGCGATACGGGGTTCTGCAGGCGCAGATCCCAGGTCTGGCTGCTGGCCCGGCCGGCGAGCCCGGCGACCGATAGCTCGGCGGCCAGCGCTGGTGCCAGGCGCCCCGTGGTCAGGAAGCGGTCCTGCAGGCCGGCGTGTTCGTCGTAGATGTGCTTGAGCAGACGCACCTCGCGTTCGATGGCGCTGCACTGCTCGACCAGCGCCGCCGCGCCTTGCGCCGTCAGATCGATGGCGACGCCACCGGGACAGACGCAATCCATCAGCGCGCGGTGGCCGAACAGCTGCGCCTGGGTGCGCAGCCAATCCTCCTTCAGGCGCATGAACTGCGACAGACCGAAGGAGAGCGCCGCGTCGTTGCCCAGGTAACCGAGGTCGCCCAGGTGGTTGGCGACCCGCTCGCGCTCCAGCAGCAGCGCCCGCAGCCAGCGCGCGCGCGCTGGCACCGCGGTGGCGCACAGCGATTCCGCCGCCAGGCAGTAGGCCCAGGCGTAGGCGACGGTCGAATCGCCGGAGATGCGCCCGGCCAGCCTGCAGCCGTCGCTCAGGGTCATCTGCTCGAAGCGCTTCTCCACCCCCTTGTGGGTCCAGCCCAGGCGCTGCTCCAGGCGCAGCACCTTCTCGCCGACGATGGAGAAACGAAAGTGGCCGGGTTCGATGATGCCGGCGTGGATCGGACCGACCGGGATCTCGTGCACGCCCTCGCCCTCGACCCGGACGAAGGCGTAGTCCTCGGGCTGCGGCGGGAAAGTCCTGCTCGCGTCGCAATCGCGGCGCAAGGGGTAGAAGTCCGCCGGCCAGTTGTTGTGGCGCAGCCAGGGGCGCGGATCGCCGCCCGTGGCGACGATGCCGAGCAGGTCGCGCGTCGCCCGCTGCGGCCGGTTGGCGGCGGGGTAGAGCGGTTCGAGGTCGGGATAGCGGGGCGCGTCTGCCGCCAGTGGCAGCGTCAACAACGCCAGCCCCTCGGCCAGGCCGAAGGCGACGTGCACGGCGTAGCCCGCTGCGTCCTCGCGCTGGTCGGCACCCCAGAGCGCGACGAAGCGGCCGCCGCTGTCCTTCACCGCCTTGGCGAAGGCGAGCATCCCGTCACCGTCGGTGTCGGCACCGTAGGCGGCGACCTCGCCGGGCAGGCGCGCAAAATCGAGTGGTTGGTCGAGCAGTCGCATCGCGGTCACCCGATCAGCTTGGCCGCCTGCCGATACCAGTCGGCGAGGTAGGGCGGTATCCACAGGCCGAGCATCAGCACCAGCCCCAGGTGCATGAACACCGGCACCATCGCCGGGCGGTGCGGCAGGCGCTGCGCCGTCGGCTCGCCGAAGACCATCGGCTGGACCTTGCCGAGGATGGCGGCGAAGGCCACGCCGAGCGACAGCAGCAGGATCGGCGTCGCCCAGGGCTGCAGGCGCATCGCTGTGGTGAGGATGAGGAACTCGCTGGTGAACACGCCGAAGGGCGGCATGCCGAGTATCGCCAGCGTCCCCAGCATCAGGCCCCAGCCGACCATGGGGCTCAACTGGATCAGCCCCTTGATCCGCTCGATCAGCTGCGAGCCGCACTTTTGCGTGGCGTGGCCGACGGCGAAGAAGATCGCCGACTTGGTCAGCGAATGCACCGTCATGTGCAGCAGGCCACCGAAGCTGGCCAATGGGCCACCCATTCCGAAGGCGAAGGTGATGATGCCCATGTGCTCGATCGAGGAATAGGCGAAAAGCCGCTTGATGTCCCGTTGTCGAGACAGGAAGAAGGCCGCCACCACCACCGAGAGCAGGCCGAAGCCCATCATCAGGATGGCCGCCAGGTTGCTGTGCAGAGCGCCGTCGGCGAGCACCTTGCAGCGCACGACGGCGTAGAGGGCGACGTTGAGCAGCAAGCCGGAGAGCACCGCCGACACCGGGGTCGGGCCCTCGGCGTGGGCGTCGGGCAGCCAGTTGTGCAGCGGCACCAGGCCGACCTTGGTGCCGTAGCCGACCAAGAGAAAGACGAAGGCGAGCGACATGACGGCCGGCTCGAGCGACCCCTTCACCGCGTCGAGATGGGTCCACAGCAGCGCGTTGTCCGGGCTGAGCAGCTTCTCGGCGGCGAAGTAGAGCAGGATGGTGCCGAACAGCGCCTGGGCGATGCCGACACCGCAGAGGATGAAATATTTCCACGCCGCCTCGAGCGAGGCGGCGGTACGATAGAGCGACACCAGCAGCACCGTGGTCAGCGTCGCCGCCTCCATCGCTACCCAGAGGATGCCCATATTGTTGGTGGTCAGCGCCAGCAGCATGGTGAAGGTGAACAGCTGGAACATGCTGTGGTAGAGGCGCAGGCGGTTGGCCGAGAGCTTGCCGTGGTCGTGCTCGACGTGCATGTAGGGTCGCGAAAAAAGCGAGGTGGTGAAGCCGACGAAGGCCGTCAGCGCCACCAGAAAGACGTTGAGCGGGTCGACGAAAATCTGCTCGGAGAAGAGCAGTTGCGGCCCGCTGGCGACGATGGTCAAGGTCAGCGCCGCAGCGGCGAGCAGGGTGAGCAGGCTGAAGGCCGAATTGATCTCGGCGGCGCCGCGGCGGTGGCCGAACAGCGCCAGCACCAGGCTGCCGACGAGGGGAAAGGCCAACACCAACAGGAATTCCATCAGTCCTCCTTCAGCTTCTCGAGGTGATGGATGTCGAGCGAATCGAACTGCTCGCGGATCTGGAAGAAGAACACGCCGAGGATCACCATGCCCACCAGCACGTCGAGGGCGATGCCCAGCTCGACCACCATCGGCATGCCGTAGGTGGCCGAGGTGGCGGCGAAGAACAGACCGTTCTCCATGGAAAGGAAGCCGATTACCTGCGGCACGGCCTTGGAGCGGGTGATCATCATCAAGAAGGAGAGCATCACCACCGCCATGGCGATTCCCAGGGTGGAGCGGAGGATGGTGCCGGCCAAGGCCGAGATGGGCAGCGCCAGATTGAAGGAGAAGATCACCAGCATCAGGCCGATCATCATCGTCGTCGGGATGTTGATCAGCGTCTCGATGTCCCACTTGACGTTGAGGCGGCGGATCAGGCGATGCAGGATCCACGGTAGCAGGAACACCTTGAGCACCAGGGTGATCAGCGCCGACCAATAGAGATGGTGCTGGTTGGTGGCCGCGGCGACCAGCGCCGTCGAGGCGAACAGCACGGCGCCCTGGGCCATGAACAGGTTGATCAGGGAGATGATGCGCCGCTGGCCGAGCATGGCGAAGGAGAGCAGCAGCAGGATCGCCGCCAGCAGATTGATCGTCTGGGCGTAGACGGGCAGGGCCGGGTAGCCGCTCATTGGGCCCTCACTTGGCGGTCTCCAGCAACAGGTGCACCAGCATCGCCAACACCGCCAGCATGAAGGCGGTGCCGAGGAACTCCGGCGCGCGGAAGATGCGCAGCTTGGCGCTCAGGGTCTCGATCAGCGCCGTCAGGAGGCCGCCGATGGCCAGCTTGAAGATCAGGCTGAGCGCCGCCAGCCCCAAGCTGGTCGGCGCGGTGTCCTGCGGAATGCCCCAGGGGAAGAACAGCGCCAGGCCCAAGCAGGAGTAGGCGTAGAGTTTGAGCGCCGCCGCCCACTCGATCAGCGCCAGGTGGCGACCGGAGTACTCGAGGATCATCGCCTCGTGGATCATGGTCAGCTCGAGGTGGGTGGTCGGATTGTCCACCGGGATGCGGGCGTTCTCGGCCAGGGCCACCATGGTGAAGGCGACGCCAGCGAAAGCCAGGCTCGGATAGATGGTCAGTTCGCTGCGGCCCAGGGTGGCGACGATGGTCGACAGCGAGGTCGAGCGCGAGATCAGCGAGGCGGTGAAGAACACCATCAACAACGCCGGCTCGGCGAGGAAGCCGACCAGCATTTCGCGGCGGGCGCCGAGGCTGCCGAAGGCGGTGCCGACGTCCATCGCCGCCAGGGCGATGAACACCCGCGCCAGGGCGAAGATGCCGACCAGGGCGATGGCATCGGCGGCCGGACCCAGTGGCAGGGCGGTCGACAGCGTCGGCACGATGGTCGCGGTCAGCGCCATGCAGGCGAAGATGATGTAGGGCGCTGCGCGGAACAGGGACGAGGCGTTGGCGGCCAACACCACTTCCTTCTCGAACAGCTTTGCCAACTGGCGATAGAACAGGGTCAGCGGCGGCGCGCTGCGGTTGGCCAACCAGGCGCGGCACTGGTTGATCCAGCCGGTGAGCAGCGGCGCCAGCAGCAGGGCGGTGACGAGCTCGACGAATTGCAGGATCAGGGAAGAGGCGAATTGCATGTCAGGGCCCCTGCCGGGCCGCCCCAAAGGGGGCCTGGGCCCCCGCGGGGGGCAGCGAACAAAGTGAGCGTGGGGGCGGTTTCATCTAGCCTCTTATCAGGAAGAGCAGCAGGATCAGGGTGGCGAAGCTGTAGAGCAGGTAGATCGCGATGCGTCCCCGCTGCAGCAGCGCCACCATCCGCGCCGAGAATTCCGCGGCGCGCGCCAGCGGCAGATAGAGCCAGTACCAGAGGTGGTCTTCCACCTTGACCCGATACAGCGGCTTGGTGTCGCGCGCCGTCGGCAGCTCGCGGCTCAGGCGGTAGAAGGGCTCGAACACCTGACGCAGGGGCTGGCCGAAACCTTCGGCGGTGTCCTGCATGCGCGAGGTCTGTTGCGGGTAGCCGCAGTCCCAGGCGCCGGAGACGCGCACCCGCCCATGCCAGAAACGGCGCACGATGTGGAAGGTCAGGCCGAAGATGACGGCGATGACCAACAGGAAGACCACCGGCGCGTAGCTGGCGCGGGCGGCGTCGATCGGCGCCAGGAAGATCCAGCCGTGGGCTTGCTGGGCGGCGTCGGTCTCGGCGTAGATGCCGGCGCCCAAGAGGTGGCGCGTGGCGCCGTCGATGAACTCGATCACCGCGACCGGAAACAGGCCCAACAGCACGCACAACGCGGCCAGCCAGGTCAGCCCGATCCTTTCCAGGGCGCCCGCGTCGTGCGCCTGGGCGAGGTGCTCTTCGCGCGGTTGGCCGAGGAAGACAATGCCGAAGAATTTGACCATGACGTAGCCGGCGATGGCGGCGGTCAGGGCCACCGCTGCCGCCGCCACCGGCACCAGCATGTTGATGTAGGCGTGGGGCAGACCGGGGGTGAACAGGAAGGCCTGCAGCATCAGCCATTCCGACACGAAGCCGTTGAAAGGCGGCAGGCCGGCGGACGAGAGCACGCCCAACAGGCCCAGCCAGGCGACCCAGGGCATGGCGTGGATCAGCCCGCCGAGCTTGCCCAGGCTGCGCGTCTGGGTCGAGTGCAGCACCGAACCCGTGACCAGGAACAGCAGGCTCTTGAACAGCGCGTGGTTGAGACAGTGGTAGAGCACCGAGGTCAGGGCCAGCGCTGCCAGCGTCGTCATGCCGAAGGACTGGAAGGTCAGGGCGAGGCCGATGCCGACGAAGATCAGGCCGATGTTCTCGATCGACGAGTAGGCGAGCAGGCGCTTCATGTCGCTCTGCACCGCGGCGAAGACGACGCCGAACAGCGCCGTGACGAGCCCCAGGGCGAGTACGGTGACACCCCACCACCATAGTGGCTGGTGCAGCAGATCGAAGGACACGCGCAGGATGCCGTAGATCGCCGTCTTCAGCATGACGCCGCTCATCATCGCCGATACCGGCGAGGGCGCCGCCGGGTGCGCTTCGGGCAGCCAGACGTGGAGAGGCAGCAGGCCCGCCTTGGCACCGAAGCCGAACAGCGCCAGGCCGAAGGCGACGCTGGACCAGAACGCGTCGTGCCCGGTCGCGCGCATGTTGGCGAAGGTGTAGCCGCTGATTTGGGTACTCGGGCTGGCCTGGGCGATGCCCTGCATGACGCCGAAGGAGAGCAGGATGGCGATGGCGCCGACGTGGGCGATGAGCAAGTAGAGGTAGCCGGCGCGGCGTATCTCCTCCTTGCGATGGTCGGAAGTGACCAGGAAGAAGGAGGACAGCGCCATCGATTCCCAGGACACCATGAAGGCGTAGGCGTCGTCGGCGAGCAGCACCAGGGCCATGCTCGCCAGGAACAGGTGGTATTGGAAGGATTGC
>JAHFRE010000142.1 GCA_023258955.1 Sterolibacterium sp. | reverse complement strand
GATGGGAGAAATAGAAGCGCTGCACCCCTTCGTCCTCGACCAGACGCAGCAACAGCGGCAGGTCGGCGGCGTTGTCCTGGGTCAGGGTGAAACGCACGCCGACCTTGACGCCCAGATCGCGACAGAGGCGGATGGCGGCGAGCGACTTGTCGAAGGCGCCGGCCGCGCGGCGAAACTTGTCGTGGGTCGCGCCGACACCGTCGAGGCTGATGCCGACGTAGTCGAAGTTGGCGGCGGCGATGCGGCGGCTGGTGGCAGCGTCGATCAGCGTGCCGTTGGTCGACAGGCCGAGGTAGAAGCCCAGTTCCTTGGCGCGGGCGGCGATATCGAACAGGTCGGGACGCAGCAGTGGCTCGCCGCCGGAGAGGATCAGCGCCGGTACCCGAAAGGCTTTCAGGTCGTCCATCGCGGTGAATATTTCGCTGCTGCTCAACTCGCCGGCGAAATCCTTGTCTGCCGACACCGAATAGCAGTGCACGCAATTGAGATTGCAGCGGCGCACCAGATTCCAGATCACCACCGGTCCCGGCGGCTGCGGCCGGGGCCGCGGCGGCGTCGGCTGCGCGAGTTCCTGCAGGTACTGGGAGATGCGAAACACGATGGTCTCCTGCGGCTACGGGTTCGGTGGCGGGCTCAGCCGGCCAGGCGCAGGCCGGTCTTCTTGAGGATGCGCGTGCTGTAGAGCACCTCGTGGGCGCGGCTGTCGGCGCCGAGCAGTGCGGCGATGCGGCCGACCTGCGCCTCGACTTCAGCGCGGTGGGCGCCGTGCACCATGGCAAAGAGGTTGTAGCGCCAAGCCGGCAGCTGCCGCGGTCGCCGATAGCAGTGGGTGACGAACGCCAGCGCGCCGACCCGTTCGCCCAGGGCGTCGACGCGGTCATCGGCGACGTCCCACACCGACATGCCGTTGGCCGTATAGCCCAGCGCGTAATGGTTGGGCACGGCGCCGATGCGGCGGATCAAGCCGCTCTCCAGCATCTTCGCCAGACGTCGCTGTACCTCCGCCGCGCTCATGCCCAGCTCCGCGGCGAGCGCGTGGTAGGGCTTGGGCACCAGCGGCAGACCCGCCTGCGTCGCCAGCATCAGTCGACGGTCCTGCGCGTCCGCGGTGCGCTCCTCGCCGCTCACGCCTGGAGTCTCATTTCGACGAAGTATTCGCGTTCCTTGGGAAAGGCATGGACCGCCAAGCCGGTGAGTCTTTCGAGTTCGGCGACGGCGACGGCGATCGCCGCCGGCGTTTCGGTGGCGAGCACGAACCACATATTGAGCGCGTGTTCGCGCCGATAGTTGTGCGCCACCTCGGGCAGGCTGTTCACCAAGGCGGCGACCCGCTCGAAATCCGCTTCCGCAACGGCGAGCGCGGCGAGCAGGTGCGCTCCGCCCAAGCGTTCGACCTGGAACATCGGCCCGAAGCGGCTCAGCACCCCCTGCGCCAGCATCGCCCGCAGCCGCGCCAGCAGTTCGCTCTCGCTGAGACCGAGGGGCTCGGCGACGCTGCGAAAGGGCTCGTCGCACAGCGGGAAGCCGCCCTGCAGGGCGTTGACGATGCGGCGGTCGGTCGCGTCGAGGAGCTCAGCCATGAGCGGCGCCGTGCACATAGCGGGCGCCACGCTGCTTGAAACGGCGCAGGCTGAACAGCACGTCCTGGACGTAGCCGCCGAGACCGTGGCGGGCGCGCAGCGCCGCGATCTCCGCCTCGACCTCGGCGCGGTTGCGGCCGTGAATCATGCAGAACAGATTGTAGGGCCAGCCCGCCGCCGGCAGCGCGCGGGCGCGACGATAGCAGAGGGTGACCGCCGGTTCCAGCGCGAGTCGCGCACCCAGCGCCGCGACCTCGACATCGGGCACGTCCCAGACGCACATGGCGTTGGCCGCGTAGCCCAGTTCATGGTGGCGTACGACCACGCCGAAGCGCTTGACGAAGCCGCTTTCCAGCCAGACCTCGATCATGGCCAGCACCGCCGCCTCGTCGAGGCCGGCGCGCAGCGCCAGCCGACTGAAGGGCCTCGGCAGCAGTTCCAGTCCGTGCTGCAGTACGCCCAGCAGGGCCCGCTCCGGCGCGCTGAGCGCGGCGGCGTCGGGCACGCTGCGTCCCTGGCAGATGCCCCGCGGAGCGCGTCTGCCTCCGAGGTCGAAGCCCAGGTCGATGTGGTAGCCCTCGAGCAGCGGCAGGCGCAGGACCGCGTAGCCGGTGTCGACGGTCATGCTGTTCAGGGCCGCGTCGAGCGCCGCCCCGTCTTCCGCCGTGGCGACGAACCAGAGGTTGTAGCGATGCTCGCGCTGGTAGTTGTGGTTGACTTCGGGGCGTCGGCTGATCAGGTCGGCGACGCGCTCGAGATCGGCGCTTGGCACCGCCATCGCTGCCAGGGTGCTGGCGCCGACGCGGCGCGGTGCAAACACGGCGCCGATGCGGCTCACGGCACCTGCCTCGCGCAAGCCGGCGAGCAAGGCGATCACCTCGCCCTCGCTGCTGCCGAGGCCTTCGGCGAGTTGCTGATAGGGCCGGGCGCAGAGCGGAAAGCCGCGCTGGAACTCGTTCAGCAGACGAAAGGCCAGCGGCGACGGTGCGTCCATCAGAAGCCGATGCGCGCCGCGCGGGAGGTGAAGAAGATGCCAGAGGGATTCTGGGCGACGAGACTGCCGACCTGTTTCAGGCTCTCGGTGTCGTAGATTAGGACGCGGTCGTCGTCGCGCGCCGAGATCCACACCTGTTCGCCCTTGGGGCTGAATTCGAGGTGCAGCACCGCTTTGCCCGGCGCCAGCGTCGCCAGCAGCCGATCGTCGAGGGTATCGATCACCTGCACCCAGCCGTTGTCGGGAAGGGCGAAATTGACCCACACCTGGCGCCCGTCGGGCCGCGCCATGACGAACACCGGCTGGCCCTTGACCGGAATCCGGCCGACTTCCTGCCAAGTCGCGGTGTCGACCACCAACACCTCGTGACGGCCGACCGCCGGCAGGTAGGCGCGCCGCCCGGCCACCGCCCAACCGCGCAGGTGGGGCATCTTGAACACCGGCAGCTTTTCTTCGCCGCGACCATAGGCGGCGAGTATCTTGCGCGCTCCCTGCTCCGGTCGCCACAGGTCGACCAGCGCCACCCCATCTTCGCCGAAGAGGCCGGCCAGGTAGTAGCGCCCGTCCGGCGTCACCAAGCCGTCGTAGGGTTGTCTACCGACGTCGCGGAATTTGCTCAGCTTGGGTTGGCGCGGTGCCGACAGGTCGGCGATCCAGATCTCGCCGGCGTCGAACAGGGCGTAGGCAAATCGGTTGCCGGGCAGGTCGGCCAGACCGACCACCTTGGAGCGCTTGCCCTCGGCCCCGTAGGTCGATGGAATATCGGCGAGGAGTTCCAGCGTCCGCGCGTCGAATGCCTTGATCCCACCCGGTTCGTAGTTCTGCGCCACGACGATGCGGCCATCCTGGGAAATGGCGCCGCCGATGCTGTTGCCGGCTTGCACCACGCGCCGCTCCAGCTGGCGCGTCAGCAAATCGACCTTGGACAGGCCGCCGTCACGGCCGAAGACGTAAGCGTAGCGGCCGTCGCGCGAGAACACCACCGAGGCGTGCGATAGATCGCCCAGACCATCGACGCTACCGAGAACCGCGGCGGCGCTGTTGTCCACCACGGCGACGCGGCCCGAGGCGCGTTCGATGACGACACCGAGATCGCCACTGCCGCGCAGGGCGAGTTGCGGTTGCTGGGCGCAGGCGGCCAGGCACAGCGCGCCGATGGCGACGAGTCTCTTCATTCGTTGGGGAAACCGTTGAGCAGTTGCTCGACGATCCACGCCGCCTCGGCGGGATCAAGTTTGCTCTGCCAGGGTGGCATGGCGGTGCCCGCGCGTCCGTACAGCACCGTCGCCACCAGGCTGGTCGGGGGTTTGTCGCGCAGGTCCTGCGGCAGCAGCGGCGAGCCGAGCCCACCCTTGAGCGTCATGCCGTGGCAGGAACCGCAGTCCTGGCGCACCATGCGGATCAGCTGCCGTTGCCGCTCTGGTGCCGGTACGACGGTGGCTTGCGCCGCTGGCGCGAAGCTTGCGGCGAGAACCAGGCAAAGAACAAGACCCTTCATGGTTGCTCCCGGATGGGGACGCTCTCTCGGTCCGCGTCCACCGGCTGCGGGGCGAGCCCCGCTGCCGGCGATATCAGCAGATCAACTCTTCAATATCCATTGGACCACAGCCGTCAGGTCCGCATCGGAAATCTTTTGCACCGGGTGGGCCGGCATCGGTATCGGACCCCAGGCGCCCTGCCCGCCCTTGCGCACCTTTTCGGAGAGCTTGGCAACGGCGTCGCCCTGGCCCTTGTACTTGGCGGCGACGTCCTTGTAGGACGGGCCGACCATCTTCTTGTCGATCGCGTGGCAGGCCAGGCAGCCTGCCTTGCTGGCGATGGCCTCGCTGGCCAGCGCCTGGCCGGACAACGCCGCGCCGATCAGGCCGCCGATCAGCAAAACAGTTTTCGTCTTCATGTGTTCCTCCTCGAAAAGCCGCCCGCGCTCTGCGGGCGGCTGGTCCGCACTCAATATATGTCGTGTTGGGTGTTGTTGACGTTGAACTTGCCGGTGGGCGTGATCAGCCGCTTGTCCTTGATGACGGCCTTCAGCTTGCGCGTCTTGTCATCGACGACGACGATGGCCGACTCCTTGTCCTTGGCGCTCCACACCGAGAACCACACCTCGTCGCCGGCCTTGTTGTACTCCGGCTGCACGATGCGCTTGGCGCCCTCGCCGAGACCTGCCCATGCGGCGATCGGCAGGGTGGCGAAACCTTTGTCCAGGTTGGCGATGTCGAACACGGCGACCGACTGGCTGATGTTGGCATCGGGATTGAGCGGGGTGTCCACCCAGAGGTTCTTCGAGTTGGGATGGGTCTTGATGAACAGCGAACCGCCGCCCTGCCCCTTCAACGTCGCCACCACCTTCCAGGCCTGATCCTTATGCTTGATCGGATCGGTACCGATCACGGAGATGCCCTCGTCGCCCAGATCGCTGGTCGCCCAGACCGGCCCGAACTTCGGATGGGTGAAGTTGGCACCACGGCCCGGGTGCGGGACCTTGCCCACGTCGATCAGCGCCGCCATCTTGTCTTCCTTGGTATCGACCACCGCGATCTTGTTCGAGGCGTTGGCGGCGACCAGGAAGTAGCGACCGGTCGAGTCCATGCCGCCGTCGTGGAGGAACTTGGCGGCATCCAGGGTGGTGATCTTCAGGTTGTTGATGTCGGCGTAATTGACCATCATGATCTTGCCGCTCTCCTTGGCATTGATCACGAACTCCGGATGGAAATGCGAGGCAACGATGGATGCGACGCGCGGCTCCGGATGATACTCATTGTCTACCGTCATGCCACGGGTGGACACGATCTTGCGCGGCTTCAGCGTGTCGCCGTCCATGATCACGAACTGCGGCGGCCAGTAGGAACCGGCGACGGCATACTTGTCCTCGAAGCCCTTGAACTTGGAGGTCTCGACCGAACGCGCTTCGAGGCCGATCTTCAGTTCGGCGACGTTGTCGGGTTTCTCCATCCACAGATCGATCAGGTTGAGGCGGGCGTCGCGGCCGATGACGTAGAGATAGCGGCCGGAAGCCGACATGCGCGAAATGTGCACCGCGTAGCCGGTCTTGACGATGTTGATGATCTTCTTGCTGTCGCCGTCGATCAGCGCCACCTCGCCGGAGTCGCGCAGGGTGACCGAGAAGACGTTGGCGATGTTGAAGTTGTTCATCTTCTTGGTCGGCCGCTTGGCCACCGGGATGATCTCTTTCCAGGTCGCCTCCATATCCTTCAGGCTGAACTCGGGCGGTGTCGGAGGCGTCTGTTGAATGTAGCGCGCCATCAGGTCGACCTGGGCGTCGGTCAGATCGCCCGAGGTGCCCCAGTTGGGCATGCCCGCGGGGGAGCCATACTTGATGAACACCTTCAGGTATTCGGTGCCGCTAGCGATGGTCTTGTCGGGTGTCAGCGCCTTTCCTGTGGCGCCCTTGCGCAGCACGCCGTGGCAGCCGGCGCAGCGCTGGAAGTAGATCTCGCGCGCCGCCTCGAATTCGGCCTGGCTCATCGGCGGCGCCTTGGGATTGGTATCGCTGTACATCGGCGCCGCGATCGGCGAGGCGCCGGCCTGATACTGCAATTCCGCCTTGGTGACGGGATGTTGGCCTGCCTCCTCCGCCACGGCATAGCCGACGCTCAACGGCAGCGCCGCCGCCACCAGTGTCCCGGTAATCCATTTCGCTACAATCATCTCCAGGTCCCCTTAAATTTGATAATCTTCATCCCAGAGCGGGATGTCTCGCGCAATTTCTGCGGCGAGTATCACACCAATGCCGCACCACACTCCTTGATGGCAATCAATTCCAGAAACCGGCTGGGCCGGGCGAAAGCACGACAAACATGAGCACATTGAGCAAGGCAACCGTCTACCTGGTCGGCGCTGGCCCGGGTGATCCGGAACTGCTTACCCTGCGCGCCGCGCGGCTGATCGCCAGCGCCGACGTCGTGGTCTACGACAACCTGGTCGGCAAGGACATCATCGCGCTGATTCCGGAGACGACGCAGCGCATCTACGTCGGCAAGCAGGCGGGCAACCATACCCTGCCCCAGGAGGAGATCAACACCCTGTTGGTGAGCCTGGCCTTGGCGGGCAAGAGCGTGGTTCGGCTGAAGGGCGGCGATCCCTTCATCTTCGGCCGCGGCGGCGAAGAACTGGAGCGGCTGCGCAATCAGGGCATCGCCTTCGAGGTGATCCCCGGGGTCACCGCCGCCAGCGGCATGGCCGCCTACGCCGGGATGCCGCTGACCCATCGCGAGCACGCCCAATGCTGCATCTTCGTCACCGGTCACCTCAAGGACGGCAGCGTCGATCTCGACTGGCCGGCGTTGGCGCGGCCGCGCCAGACCGTCGTCATCTACATGGGGGTCGGTGCCCTGCCGGAGATCTGTCGGCAGATGACGGCCCACGGCCTGCCGCCAACGACGCCGGCCGCCGTGGTGCAAAACGCGACCCTGCCGCAGCAGCGCGTCTTGATCGGCACGCTGGCGACGCTACCCGAAGCGCTCGCCGGCAGCGGTATGGTGCCGCCGGCGCTGATCGTCATCGGCGAAGTGGTACGGCTGCACGAAAGGCTCGCCTGGTTCGCGGGCAAGACGAACTGCTAGTCGGCGCCCGCCGCCGGCGATTGCTGGCCGTCGGCGCCAAACACCAGGCGGCGCAGCTGGAACAGTTCGTCACGCGCCGCGGCGGCCGCCTCGAACTCGAGGTTGCGCGCGTGCTCCTGCATGGACTTCTCCAGACGCTTGATCTCCCGCGCCAGCTGCTTGGCGCTGAGCGCCTCGTAGCGCGCCGTCTGCTGCGCCGCCTGCAGTTCCTGCGCCCCTTGCTCGCCGTCGTAGGCGCTCTCGATGATGTCGCGAATGCGCTTGGTGACGCCCTGGGGTGTGATGCCGTGCTCGGCGTTGTAGGCCACCTGCTTGCCGCGCCGGCGGTCGGTCTCGGCGATCGCCCGGCGCATCGAATCGGTGATGCGGTCGGCGTAGAGTATCGCCGTGCCGTTGATGTGGCGCGCCGCCCGGCCCACGGTCTGGATCAGCGCGCGCTCCGAGCGCAGGAAGCCCTCCTTGTCGGCGTCGAGGATGGCCACCAGTGACACCTCGGGAATGTCCAGACCCTCGCGCAGCAGGTTGATCCCCACCAGCACGTCGAACACGCCGAGGCGCAGATCGCGGATGATCTCCACCCGCTCGACGGTCTCGATGTCGGAGTGCAGATAGCGCACCTTGACCCCGTTGTCGGCGTAGAACTCGGTCAATTGCTCGGCCAGACGCTTGGTCAGCGTGGTCACCAGCACGCGCTCGCCGCTGCCGATGCGGCGCTTGATCTCGGCCAGCAGATCGTCCACCTGGCTGGCGGCGGGACGGATCAGGACCGGCGGATCGACCAGGCCGGTCGGCCGCACCACCTGCTCCACCACCTGCGCCTGGTGCAGCTGCTCGTAGGTCGACGGGGTGGCGGAGACGAACACCGATTGCGGCATCAGCGTCTCGAATTCGTCGAAGCGCAGCGGCCGGTTGTCGAGCGCCGAGGGCAGGCGGAAACCGTAATCGACCAGGTTCTCCTTGCGCGAACGGTCGCCCTTGTACATGCCGCCGACCTGCGGAATGGTGACGTGGCTCTCGTCGATGAACAACAGCGAGCGCGGCGGCAGGTAGTCGATCAGGGTCGGTGGCGGCTCGCCCTGCTGCCGTCCGGAGAGGTGGCGCGAGTAGTTTTCGATGCCCTTGCAAAAGCCCAGCTGCTCCAACATCTCCAGGTCGAAGCGGGTGCGCTGCTCGATGCGCTGGCATTCGACCAGTTTCTGCTCGCGCTGGAAATGTTCGATGCGGCTGCGCAGTTCCGCCTTGATCGCCTCGATCGCGCGCAGCACCGTGGCGCGCGGCGTCACGTAGTGACTGGAGGGAAAGACGGTGAAGCGCGGCAGTTTCTGCTTGCTGTGGCCGGTCAGCGGATCGAACAGGGTCAGCGCCTCGACCTCGTCGTCGAACAGGGTGATGCGGATGGCGTGCTCGGCGTTCTCCGCCGGAAACACGTCGATCACGTCGCCGCGGACGCGATAGATGCCGCGCGAGAACTCGAGGTCGTTGCGCTGGTACTGCATCTCGGTCAGGCGGCGGATGATGTCCCGCTGCCCCAGCTTCTCGCCCTGGCGCAGATGCAGGATCATGCTGTGGTAGTCGACCGGATCGCCGATGCCGTAGATGGCGGAGACCGTGGCGACGATGATGCAATCGCGGCGCTCGAGCAGCGACTTGGTGGCCGACAGGCGCATCTGCTCGATTTGTTCGTTGATGCTCGAGTCCTTCTCGATGAACAGGTCGCGCGAAGGAACGTAGGCTTCGGGCTGGTAGTAGTCGTAGTAGGAGACGAAGTACTCGACCGCGTTTTCCGGAAAGAATTCGCGAAACTCGCTGTAGAGCTGCGCCGCCAAGGTCTTGTTCGGCGCCATCACCAGGGCCGGTCGCCCGGTCCGGGCGATCACGTTGGCCATGGTGTAGGTCTTGCCGGAGCCGGTAACGCCGAGCAGGGTCTGGTACATCAGTCCGTCTTCGATGCCCTCGACCAGTTTGGCGATCGCCTGCGGCTGGTCGCCGGCGGGCTGATAGAGCTGGTGCAGGCGATAGGGGCTGTCGGCGAAGGCGAGGACCTCGTCGTTGTTCATCGCCGCTTTGCCATCGCTGTCGCCACCCCTCGGCTCACGTTCCTGGTTAGAATACCGCACTGCACAACGCTGATTCGAGCGGCAAATCTTGGAGTTTATATGAGCTCTCGCGCAAATTCTTCCCTTTTCTCCGCGGTCGAAATGGCACCGCGCGACCCCATACTCGGCATCACCGAGGCCTACAACGCCGATCCGCGACCGAACAAGGTCAACCTCGGTGTCGGCGTCTACTACGACGACAGCGGCAAGATTCCCCTGCTCGGACCGGTCAAGATCGCCGAAAAGGCGCGCATCGAAGCGCAGGCGCCGCGCGGCTACCAGCCGATCGACGGCGCTGCCGCGTACAACCAGGCGGTGCAGAAGCTGGTATTCGGCGCCGACTCGCAGTTGCTCGCCGCGGGCCGGGTGGTGACCATCCAGGCCCTCGGCGGCACCGGTGCGCTCAAGGTGGGCGCCGATTTTCTCAAGCGCCTGGCGCCCGATGCTAAGCTCTACATCAGCGACCCCAGCTGGGAGAACCATCTGGCCCTGTTCGAAGCGGCCGGCTTCAGCGTCGATAGCTATCCCTACTACGACGCCGCCAGCCGCGGTGTCGATTTCGCCGCCATGAAGACGGCGCTGGCGGCGACGGCGCCCGGTTCGATCGTCGTGCTCCACGCCTGCTGCCACAACCCGACCGGCGCCGACCTCAGCGCGGCGCAGTGGCGCGAGGTGGTGGAAACGGTGCGCGAGCGCCGCCTGGTGGCCTT
>JAHFRE010000141.1 GCA_023258955.1 Sterolibacterium sp. | reverse complement strand
GGTGATGGTGTTGCCGTAGGACTTGGACATCTTTTGGCCATCGAGGCCGGGCATGCGCGAGGCCTCGGTGAGCAGCGCGTCGGGCTCGACCAGGATCATCTTGCCGCTGCCCTCGAGATAGCCGAAGAGCCGTTCGCGGTCACCGTGGGACAAGCTCTGCGCCTCGTCGAGCAGCGCGTGCGCCTGCTCGATGGCGTCGTCTTCGCCGCGCTCCTGGTAGCGCGTGCGCAGCTCTTCGTAGAGCTTCGCCCGCTTCTTGCCCAGTTGCTTGACCGCCTCGCGCGCCTTCTCCTCGAAGCCGGGCTCGCGCCCGTAGAGGTGGTTGAAGCGGCGGGCAATCTCGCGGGTGAACTCGATGTGCGGCACCTGGTCCTCGCCCACCGGCACCCGATTGGCGCGATAGATGAGGATGTCCGCCGCCTGCAGCAGCGGGTAACCGAGGAAGCCGTAGGTGGTCAGGTCCTTGTGCGTCAGCTTCTCCTGCTGGTCCTTGTAGGTCGGCACCCGCTCCAGCCAGCCCAGCGGCGTCATCATCGACAGCAGCAGGTGCAGCTCGGCGTGCTCGGGCACCCGCGACTGGATGAACAGCGTCGCCTGGGCCGGATCGACGCCGGCGGCGAGCCAGTCGATGATCATCTCCCAGGCGTTGTCGACGATGCCGCCCGGCTGGTCGTAGTCGGTGGTCAGCGCGTGCCAGTCGGCGACGAAGAACAGGCAGGGGTATTCCTGCTGCAGTTGCACCCAGTTCTTGAGGACGCCGTGGTAGTGGCCGAGGTGGAGGCGGCCGGTGGGGCGCATGCCAGAGAGGACTTTTTCAGCGTACATGGTCAGATATTGAAGATGGCAGAGATGAGCAGCAGGAAGCCGTTCAGCAGGGGGTTGAGGATCTTGTCGAGGAGGTGGGTGAACAGCAGCGCCAGCAGGATGATGAAACCATAGCGCTCGAGCTGGGCGAACTTCCAGGCCAGGTGATGCGGCAACAGGCTCACCGCGATGCGACCGCCGTCCAAAGGCGGAATGGGCAGCAGGTTGAGCAGCATCAACACCGCGTTGACCGTGATGCCGCCGCGGGCCATGGCCGAGAACACCAGACCCAGGCTGCCCTGGCTGTCGATCGAGAGCTTGAGCACCAACGCCCAGGCCAACGCCATCAGCAGATTGACGAAGGGTCCGGCCGCCGCGACCCAGAGCATGTCGCGCTTGGGATCGTGCAGGCGCCCGAAGTTGACCGGCACCGGCTTCGCCCAGCCGAACAGCACCGCACCGCTGGTCGACCACCAGAGCAGCAATGGCACCAGCACCGTGCCGATCGGATCGATGTGGCGCAGCGGGTTCAAGGTCACCCGTCCGAGCTGCCAGGCGGTCAGATCCCCGAAGTGGCGAGCGACGTAGCCGTGCGCCGCTTCGTGCACCGTGATGGCGAAGATCACCGGCAGGGCAATGATGAGCAACGTCGCCAGCGTCTCGATCAGGGTTTCCATAGGGAGGTGGACAACGGAAACGGTGATTCTACCAAAGACCTCCGCTTGAGGCCGCCTAGGCCTCGAGGCCGAAGGGCGAGAGCGAACCGCGGCCGGCGCGGATCAGTTCCGGTGCGCCGCCCACCAGATTGATGATGCTGGTCATCTCGTGCCCGCAGGGACCGCTTTCGATCACCAGATCGAGCAGCTTGCCGATCCGGTCGCGAATCTCCTCGGCGTCGGCCAGCGGTTCATCGTCGCCGGGCAGGATCAGGGTGGAGGTGAGCATCGGTTCGTCCAGCTCGGCGAGCAGGGCCTGCACCAGCAGATGGTCGGGAACGCGCAGGCCGATGGTCTTGCGCTTGGGATGGAGCACCCGCCGCGGCAGCTCCTTGGTGCCCTCGAGAATGAAGGTGTAGCTGCCCGGGGTGGCGCTCTTCAACAGGCGGAACTGCGCGTTGTCGACCCGCGCGTAGGTGGCGATCTCCGACAGGTCGCGGCACATCAGGGTAAACAGGTGGCGCTCGTCGACCCCGCGGATGGTGCGGATGCGCTCGAGCAGGCTGGCGTCACCGAGGTGCCCGCACAGGGCGTAGGCGGAGTCGGTGGGAATGGCGGCCAGGCCGCCGGCGCGGATCAGCTCCGCCGCCTGCTTGATCAAACGCGGCTGCGGCTGCACCGGATGCAGGGAAAAGAATTGCGCCATGGTTCAGAACGCTTCCCAGACCGGTCGCAAGCCTTCGGGCAGGGGCGCCATCTTGCCCAGGTCGGTCCAACTCTCGCCGGCGCCGTGGTAGTCCGAGGCGCGCGAAGCGAGAAAATCGAACTCGCGCGCCAGCCGGGCGAATTCGCCGACCTGCTGCGCCGTGTGACCGCCGGAGACGACCTCGATGCCCTGGCCGCCGAGATCCTTGAAATGCCTGAGCAAACGGCGCAACTCGGCGCCGGAGAATCGAAAGCGGCCCGGATGCGCCAGCACCGCCACCCCACCGGCGCCGGCGACCCACGCCAGCGCCTGCTCCAGGCTAGCCCAGACGTGCGCGACGTAGCCCGGCTTGCCCTTGGCCAGCCAATGGTCGAACACCGACTTGACGTCCTTGGCCAGTCCTTGCGCCACGATGTAGCGGGCGAAGTGGGCGCGGCCGACCAGGGCCGGATTGCCGACGTAGGCCAGAGAGCCCTCGTAGACCCCGTGGATGCCGACGCGGTCGAGCTCCGCGGCCATGGCGCGCGCTCTGGCGTCGCGCCCGGCGCGCACCTGGGCCAGGCCCTGCTGCAGGCTCGCGTTGGCCGGATCGATGTTGAGGGCGACCAGATGCACCGTGGTATCGTCGCCCCAGGAAACCGAAATCTCGACCCCGTCGATGAAGCGCAATCCCAGCGCATCGGCCTGGGTCCGCGCCTCGGCCAGTCCGCCCAACTCGTCGTGATCGGTCAGCGCCAGGAGGTCGACACCGTTGGCCTGCGCCCGACGCACCACCTCGGCCGGCGCCAACAAACCGTCGGAGACCGTCGAATGGCAATGCAGATCGGCGTTGGTCGTGGCGCCCGTCACGGAAAGAACTCCTCGATCAGGCGCGCCACGGTCTGCGGCTGGTCGTGGTGCAGATTGTGGCCGGCATCATTGACGGTTTCGACCCGGATGTCGGCGAAGCATGCGATGCGGCTCAGATAATCGGCCCGCCCCGACTCGTCGGCGAAGGTCTTCATGATGAAGGAGTCGCTCGCCGCCACCCACAGCACCGGGGCCACCACCTTGCTCCAGCAGGCCTTGGCGTCGTCGACCCGATAGAGGATGGGATTGGGCAGACGGTGATAGGGATCGGCGGCGATCTCGATCGTCCCGTCGCGCTCGGCCCCCAGGTGGAGGGCGAGGAAGTCCGCCTGCTCCTGCTTCAGCCGCGGATTGGCGCGGCGCAGCCGCGCGGCGAAGGCGGCGCGATCGGCGTAGCGGTTGTTGGCGCGCGGTGCGCGCATGTCCGACAGCCATTTGCCGTAGCGCTCCGGCGCTTCGCCGGGATTGCTCATCCTCATGCCGAAGCCCTCCAGCGTCACCAGGCGCTCGACCCGGTCGGGGCGGATGCCGGCGTAGAGGCAGGCGGCGTTGCCGCCCAGGCTGTGGCCGATCAGGCGCGCCGGATGCACCGGCGAGTAGTGGGCCAGCATCACGTCGAGATCGGCGATGTAGTCGGGAAACCAGTAGGCATCGTCGTTCCACTGCGAGCGCCCGAAACCGCGCCAGTCGGGCGCCAGCAAGCGCCAGTCGCGGGCGAGTTCGTCGACCAGGAATTGGAAGCTGGCCGAGACATCCATCCAGCCGTGCAGCAGGAACAGCTTGGGCGCGGCCAGCGGACCCCAGCAGCGGACGTGGCAGCGGCGGCCGCGAACTTCGATGAATTCGGAACTGGAGAGCTTCATCGGCGAATTTTATCGGCTCTTGGCGTTTCGGTGTATTTTTGGTCGTATGACATCGATAGAGCGAGCAGCAGAGGCAGCGCAAAGGCGTGCAAGTTTCGTTGCCGACGCCCAAGCGGCGCGCCAGCAAATGCTGACATCCGGCGAGGGCTTCGACGCGCGTGAGGTGCACGCCTGCCTGAAGGCCCGCATCGCTGGCGCCAAGCCCGCGATGCCGAAAGCAAGAGCGTGGCAACGCTAAGCTGCTCGCGGCGAGCGTTTGCGGATCTGCAAAGACTCAGCGATCTTCTGCTCGATCACGACCCGTCGCTGGCAGCAGAGACGATCCACCTGATCGAGGAAGCGGTTTGCCTGCTCAGTCGTCACCCGCTGATCGGCCGGCCCGTGGAGCGCCCATTGCAAGAACTCCTGATATCGCGCGGGTGTACCGGCTCCGTCGCGCTCTACAGCTATGAGAAATATCGAAACGCAACCTTGATTCTCGCCATCCGGCACCAACGCGAACTCGGCTACTGCGAACCAGAGGCGGAATGAATCGGCGCGCCAGGCGCTTTCAAGAGACCGGCATTCGAGCAAGGCCGCTGATTCTTTGCCGGCAACTTTCGTGGGTCAGCAAACAGCATCAATTGTGAATGCGAGTTGTGTCTGTCAATCTGTGCAAAATCGGTTGGTCATGATTTCAGCTGATTTTGGTTTTGCTGACGGCTCGCGAAGGGCCCTATAACCCACAGTTAGCCGTCAGCGCCGCCGTTCAGGCGGCTGATCTCAACATCTACTTCTCGTGCTCGGCGAGCAGCATCATGTTTAGGTACCCGCACGACCAAGCCACCGGACACGCGGTGGGACAGACTAGAGGCGCCATTTCGATCAAGAAAGCGCTTTGATCTATCGTCGCAAACGCATCAAGATAGACAAACACTATTATCTCGGGCGGCGCAACAGATCGACGCGTAGCGGCTGGCGAAAACTGACACCCTGCGGCCCGAGCCGGGACATGAACATGCGCCGCACGACGTCGTAGAGTTCTGGTGACAGGCGATGGTCGGTGTGGGTTACTTTGATGACGCGCGCCTCGAATTGCTCGAAACTGTCGAAATGGATCTCGGTATCAAAGAACTCTTGCTCGACCAGATCGAACAGGCCGGCCGAGATCGCCCGCACGATGCTGGCGAACGCTTCTTCGCGTACCGCCTGCTCGTCGTGGAAGATGCGAATAATTTCGTTGTACTCGCCGGCGAATACCGGTTCCGAAACGTAGAGCAGGCCGCCCGGCCTCATCACCCGGAGAATTTCCGCCATCGCCCGATCCATCTTGTCGAGCGGCACATGATGCAGCGACTTGAACATCAGCACGATGTCGAATTGGGCGTCAGCGGCGGGAATCGCTTCCGCGCCACCCAGCGCGAAGGTCACCTGCGGCAGGTCGGTGATGCGCAGATTGGCGGCGTGCTGAATGCGGTCCACCTCCATCGCGGTGATCGAAGCGACCTTTCCGGCCTCGGCAATGGTCCGGGTCTTTTCCGCCCTGCCGCATCCAAGCTCCAGCACAGCGGCAGCCTCGAACGGCAATAGCGATTCAAGTACCTCGCGCTCGTCGCGGCAGTCGCTCGCCAACGGATCGCAGATCTTCATTTTCACAACGTTATTCAATGCTACGCTCATCGTCGGTCCTCTGTAGCCGCCGCTAAGGCGGCAGTAGACCAATAGCCACTGCCGCTACTCACCTGCAGAATCGTTCGAAGATATTCTGCCTCGCTAGCGGTCTATGACATCGTCGCTCGCTAGCGTTCGCCGAGGCGTCTGGAAAACGAAACGGCGTAGGCCGGGGAACGGAACAGCAAAATCGGGTCGCTGCTCGGTGCGATGCCGTCGGCCATCAGCAAGGGATCGAAATTGATCGACTCGCATTCGCCAGCCTTTTGCGGCATGGCAGCCTTTATCTTCAAGGTTCCCGCCTTGAATCGCGGCCGCTCAGCCGGCCAAAGGAGGGTCGGATTGTCCTCGGGATCGCCGGCCGCACCGATCGACACCATCATGTCCCAGGCGACGGGGCCGCGCTGGGTGCGGGCGATCAGCGCCGGTTCGAGGAAGCTGGCGCCGGCGCTCTTCAGTTCCTCGTCGCTCAACCGCTGTTCGCCGTCTTGCGGTACGAACTGCCAGCGCACCAGCGTCACCCTGTCCTGCTTGTCGACAAATTTGAAGGTGTGGATGCCGAAGTACGCGCTGCTGGCGTAGCTCGCCGGCGGATTGTGATTGGCGAGAAATTCGGCCTGCGCCAGATTGTCCGGGTGGCTGGCCTTGAAGGCCTTCATCTTCTCCGGATCGAGTTTGCCCGTTGCCGGATCCGCTCGCATGGCCAGCATCAGGTCGAGGAAGGTTCGCGGCGTCGCGGCACCGAACATCGGCGTGTTGAGCATGGTGATATGGTGCAACTGCCCCTTCGGCAGCTTGAACTCCAGCGCCATGCCGCGCGCGCTCTTCGCCGTGTCAGGCGCCTTGGGGTTGCCCCCTGCCAAGGAGAAGCGAGCGACCACCGGAATCGGCTCGCCGGAGAAGAGGGCCGAGCGAGAGTACTTGGCCGCCTCCGCGGTGCCCACAAATTCGCCGGCGGCGCAGCTGCCCTTGGTGTGATTGCGGCGCTCACTCCGGGTGATCCCGAAAGTGCCCTCGATGGCTTCGACCACCTGTGTTGCGCTGACCTCGTCTGCCACTGCAACGGTCGGCAAGGACGCGAGCAGCAGGCAGGCGGACAAGCTTTGCGACAAGATCTTCATCTTCATTGTGGATTCTTCCTGTTGGAGCCGCGGACCAGTCTGTGCCAGCCGGGGCTTGGAACATCAGACGCAGCCGGTCGGCTTGGGCATACCGGCGTAGCGCGCACCCTGCTTGGCGGGATTGTACGGAAACAGTTCGAACAGTTGCTTCTTGTCGGCGTATTCCTCGCCCAGGTCCTTGCCCAGCAGCTTGCTCATGATGCGCAGATTGGGGGCGACACCGTTCTCGGCGTAGTAATCGCGGATCCAGCGCAGCACCTTCCAGTGCTGCTGGGTGAGCGTCATCTGATCATTTTCGGCCAGACATTGGGCCAGCTCTTCCGACCAGTCTTCCAAATTGGTGAGGAAGCCCTCCGCATCGGTCTCTATCGCTCTGCCATTGATGTTCAGCATTCTGCTCTCCCATTTCGCAAGATCGGTTGGTGACGAATCGCTAATAGTTGACATTCTTTGTCAAGTTAATTCTATTGTCAACTCGCGGCCCGCCAGACCAACTGCATCGCCGGATATTGCCGCCCCAAAGAATCCTTCTGCGGCAGAAATCTTCGTGGCAGTCAATGCTGTCCGGTGGTGCTCTGCGCTTGGCTGTGCTGTTGCGGCAAGGGTTGGAGCGCCCCGCCTTCCCTCGCCCAGGCGATGACGCCACTGCGCACGTTGTAGACCTTGGCGTATCCCGCCTGGTCGCTCAAGAACTGGCTCAACATCTTGGTCCGGTTTCCCGAACGGCAGACCACGATCAGCGGGTCCGAAGGCTTGGCTATCGCGCGCGCCTTGTCGAGCCAACTCGCCGGATCGGCCCGACCCTGCTCGTCAAAGAAGGTCAGCAGGTGGCTGCCGGGAATGACGCCGCTTTGTCGCCATTCCGCAGCCGTGCGAATGTCGATGATCGGCACCCCCTTTGCAATCAGCCTGCCGAGTTCACCATTGTCGATATCGATCACCACTGCCTGCGCACTCCCACCGATTATGAGGCCGCACAGCGCAGCCCACGTTGTCGAAAACTTCATCATTTGCCCCTAGCTTTCCGTCCTTGGATACGTCATCAGAGACTGCTTTCCCGCTTTGCAAAGGTGTTCGTCACGGCCTCTTTCAGACAACTACGGCGGGGCTCGCTACATCGGCTTAGAAGCCGATGAAGGGTCGCGCCGCCGACCTATTTCAGCCATGCGTCGATCTTGTCGCGGCTGGGAATGCCGCCGGCGTGGACCACCTTCCCGTCGACGACCACAGCCGGCGTGCTCATGACGCCATAGCTCATGATGTCCTTGAGGTCCTCGACCTTGGTGATCTCTATCGCTATCCCTTTGGCTTGGGCCGCCTGATCTATCAGGGCGACCGTGCTGCGGCAGTTGGCGCAACCCGTCCCGAGAACTTTGATTTGCATTTTGTTTCCCCTAATCAGAGCAAAGCGTTGAAGACGTAACCGACGAGCAATATGCCCGCTGCGACGACGCTGGCAAATGTGGCGATGAGGCGCGGTTTCAGCACCTTGCGCAGGATGATCATTTCCGGTAGGGATAGGGCGATGACGCTCATCATGAAGGCCAGTACGGTACCCAGCGCTGCGCCCTTCCCAAGCAAGGCCTCGACGATCGGAATGATCCCCGCAGCGTTGCTATACATGGGTACGCCGATGGCCACAGCCGCCGGCAGCGACCACCAGGGAGCGTCTTTGCCCATGATCGAGGCCATGAAATCCTCGGGCACGTAGCCGTGGATGGCAGCACCGACAGCGATGCCCAGCAAGATGTAATGCCAGACCTTGCCGACGATGCTCTCCACATGAGCAAGCCCGGAAGCTAGTCGCTTGTCCCAGCACGGCTTCGCCGGGTCAAATGCAGCCGACTGCGTTCCCTGCATGGCGCGCACCCAGTCTTCCAGATGCTCTTCCATGCCCAGTCTGCCAATCACCAGTCCGGCGGTGATGGCCACGGCAAGACCAAGAGCGAGGTATAGGGCTGCGACCTTCCAGCCGAAGAGGCCAAACAGCAGCGCCAGCGCGATTTCGTTCACCATCGGCGCCGCAATCAGAAAGGAGAAGGTGACGCCCAAGGGTACGCCGGCCGAGAGAAATCCGATGAACAGCGGCACGGCCGAGCAAGAGCAGAAAGGTGTGATGATGCCGAGCGTCGCAGCCATCACGTTGCCGATGCCGAGCCGGCGACCGGAAAGCAGCGCCCGGGTGCGTTCAGGTGCGATGAAGGTGTGGATCACACCCATAACGAACACGATCCCTGTGAGGAGCAACAGGACCTTCGGCGTATCGTAGATGAAAAAATGGACGGCCTCTCCCAAGCGCGTCTGTCGCGTCAATCCGCAGAGCGCCAGCGCGGTGTCGGCGAACGGTTCCAGGGCAGCGTAGGCCGCGATCCAGGCGACAAGCCCCATTGTGAGCCCGAGCCAAGGACCAGGTCGGACGGTATCGGGCGTGTCGGACGATGCGCTCATCGTATGTTCAAGCGACTGTGTGCGCCGCACGGGTGCCCATCGCCTTCAAGCGCTTCAGGTCAGACTTCAGTTGCGTCGCTGCCCCGCGTGACAGCGATGCGAGCAGATCCACCACCCAGGCAGGCAACGCTGCCAGCTGGTAGTGCATCCAGGTACCCTCGCGGCGTGCGAGAACGAGTTGCGCTTCTTTGATCACGGCCAAGTGACGCGAGACCTTGGGTTGAACCAAGTCGAGCGCCGCCATAAGTTCGCAGACGCAGAGCTCTCCTCTTGCCAGCAGCAGGGCAATAATGCGGCGTCGTGTCGCGTCAGCCAAGACATCAAACAGGGTTTGAACTTCCATTTGTGTAATATAAGTTATTGCGAATATACGTGTCAAGGCATATAATCATCCTCTAATTCACTTTCTGCCAGTCAACCGCCTTTCGACCGGCATTCATCGCCATTGTGGAGTCAAGCCATGAGCAAGTCCTTCGCCGAAATAACGGGTGACGTTTCCAAGGCCCTCGAATCCTTCCGTAGCGCCGCGCCAGAAACCATGCAGGGGTTCAATGCCATGGCAAAGAGCGCACTCAAGGCCGGGGCCCTGGGCGCATTGGAGAAGGAGTTGATCGCTCTGGCCATTGGCGTCGCCTCCCGCTGCGACGCCTGCGTCGGGTTTCACGTCAAGGCGCTGATCCGCCTTGGGGTCACCCGAGAGCAGCTGATGGAGACCCTGGCCGTCTGCACCTACATGGGTGGCGGTCCATCGCTGATGTACGCGGCCGAGGCCATTCGTGCCTATGAAGAATTGCTACCGAAATGACCGGGCCAGATAACCATGAAAGCCTTTCAAGACTATTACCCAGACAACGTTGCCCACTGCTAC
>JAHFRE010000347.1 GCA_023258955.1 Sterolibacterium sp. | reverse complement strand
GTCCTCCGCGGCCGCGTCTTCGTGGCGCTGCACATGCACGCCGGCGACGGCAACGTGCACACCAACATTCCGGTGAACTCCGACAACTACGCCATGCTCGCCAGTGCCAACGCCGCCGTGGCGCGCATCATGGCGCTGGCGCGCGATCTGGGCGGTGTCATCTCGGGCGAGCACGGCATCGGCATCACCAAGCTCGAGTTCTTGAGCGACGAGGAGCTGCAGCCCTTCCGCGACTACAAGCGGCGGGTCGACCCCGAGGGTCGCTTCAACAAGGGCAAGCTGCTGCCCGGCGGCGATCTGTCGCAGGCCTACACCCCATCCTTCAATCTGCTCGGCACCGAGAGCCTGATCATGAAGCAGTCGGAGATAGGGTCCATCTCCGACATGGTCAAGGATTGCCTGCGCTGCGGCAAGTGCAAGCCGGTCTGCTCGACCCACGTGCCGCGCGCCAACCTGCTCTACAGCCCGCGCAACAAGATCCTCGGCGCCTCGCTGTTGATCGAGGCCTTTCTCTACGAAGAGCAGACGCGGCGGGGCGTTTCGCTGCGGCACTTCGACGAGTTCGGCGATATCGCCGATCACTGCACCATCTGCCACCGCTGCGCCAGCCCCTGTCCGGTGGACATCGATTTCGGCGACGTCTCGGCGGCCATGCGCGGCTTCCTGCTGCGCCAGGGCAAGAAGAAGGTGAATCTCGGCGGACGCGCCGCGATGGCCTTCCTCAACGCCACCGATCCGACCACGATCAAGCTCGCGCGCGCCACCATGATCCGCCTCGGCTACGCCGCCCAGCGCCTGGCGCACCGCGCGGCCAAGGCGCTCGGCCTGACCGCAGCCAGCTTGACCAGACCGCCGGCGACCCTGGGACGCCCCGGACTGGCGACCCAGGTGATCCATTTCATCAATCGACCGATGCCCGGCGCGCTGCCCAGCCGCAGCGCGCGCGCCCTGCTCGACATCGAAGACCGCTCCCTGGTCGCGGTGATCCGCGATCCGCAACACACCGACGCCGACGCCGTCTTCTATTTCCCCGGCTGCGGTTCGGAGCGGCTGTTTTCGCAGGTGGCGCTGGCCACCCAGGCCATGCTCTACCACCTCGGGGTGCAGACCGTGCTGCCGCCCGGCTACCTCTGCTGCGGCTATCCGCAGGCGTCCACCGGCGACGACAAGGCAAGTTCGCGCATCACCACCGACAACCGCGTGCTCTTCCACCGGGTCGCCAACACGCTCAACTATCTCGACATCAAGACGGTGATCGTCTCCTGCGGCACCTGCATGGACCAGTTGCAGAAATACGAATTCGACAAGATCTTCCCCGGCTGCCGGCTGCTCGACATCCACGAGTATCTGCTGGAACGCGGCGTCAAGCTGGCTGCCGCGGGGCGGCGCTATATGTACCACGACCCCTGCCACACGCCGATGAAGACCCACGCACCGCGCAAGGTGGTCGACACCCTGATGGGCCAGGCGGTGGCCCTGAGCGAGCGCTGCTGCGGCGAGTCGGGAACGCTGGCGGTGAGCCGGCCGGACATCTCCACCCAGGTCCGCTTCCGCAAGCAGGAGGAACTGGACAAGGGCGAAGCCCGGCTGCGCGCCGACGGCTACCAGGGCCCGCTGACCATCCTCACCTCCTGCCCGTCCTGTCTGCAGGGCCTGTCCCGCTTCGAAGGGACGGGCGCTGCCGAATACATCGTCGTTGAGATGGCGAAGTCCCTGCTCGGGCACGACTGGATGGAGAGCTACGTCAAAAAGGCCCGGCACGGCGGCACGGAGAGAATCCTGCTCTGAGGCGAGGGGCGCCGTAGACGCCTTGCCAAAGTGATATAGTATCCATTCATCATGGATGCCAATGCCTGCGAGTTGTGCTCCCTGCCCGGCGGCGAGGTCTGCTGGGAAGACGACGCCTGCCGCGTCGTATTGGTCCAGGGCGCCGACGCCGTCGCCCGTCCGGGCTTCTGCCGCGTGATCTGGAAAGCGCACGTCGCCGAAGTGACCGACCTCGCGCTGGCCGACAGGCAGCGCCTGATGCAGGTCGTGTTCGCCACCGAAGAGGCGCTGCGCGGCCTGTGTCGACCTGACAAGATCAATCTCGCCAGCCTCGGCAATCTGGTGCCGCACCTGCACTGGCACGTGATTCCCCGCTACCGCGACGACAGCCATTTCCCGGCGCCGATCTGGGCGCAAGCGCAGCGCCCGGCAGCGGCGGCGCGCTGCCCGCCGCCGGTCGAGGCGCTGCGGCGCACGCTCGCCGAGTTGCTGCCCCGCCCCGAGGACCGTGCCCGGTGATCGACCTCGAGCTGCCGCTGGAACTCTCTGCGGAGCCACCCGCCTTCGTCAGCGAAGAGGCGGCCGGCGAATGGCTGGAGCAGCTGCCGCTCGCCAACGCGCCGCAAGCCCAGGCGATACTCACCCGCCAGCTGGAGCTGCTCTCCGGCATCGCGCTCTCGCTCGACCAGCGGCTGCGCATCATCGAGGTGCTGCGCGAGCCCGTGCTGTTCGTGCAGCAGGAGTGCCTGCGCCATTTCAGCGCCCGCTCGCTGCCGCTGGCCAGCGCTGAACAGGCTGGCTACGACGCCAGCCTGCGGTTGTGGCGCATCCTCGAGACCAATTATCTGCTCTGTCTGCAGAACAGCCTCGCCGGGCAGCTGCCCGATCAGGCGGCGATGGCGGCGCAACGCGCCGTCGCCGCAAAGACCGGCGAGCTGTTCGCCAGCATCGCCGCCGGTCACTGTCCACCGGCAAGCTATTGGTATCGACTGCACCAGATCTATCGGGCCGCCGAGGCGCTGCAGGTGAGCTTGCGCACCGTGGTGGACAACTGCAACACCAACCCGGAAACGACGCTGGCGGCGGCCTACGTCGAACCGCTGCTGCTCGCCGCGGCGCGACCGCTGGAGCTGAGCCAGCGCCAGCTGGAGCTGGTGGCGCGCTGGGCGCGCAACTGGGCAGACAAGGTGAGCGTGCTTGCGGCCGAACCGACCCAGGTGAAGACCCCGCCGCTGCCCATCGACATCACCAGCGGCGTCGCCATCAGCCCCGCCGCAAGCCCGCGCGTGGCCGCCGACTGGCGCTGGCTGGAAGTCACGGAACTGCGCCGCAGCCTGAAGCGGCGCCTGCTGGCGCTGGCCGACGGCGAATCGCCGGAGATCCTGCAGTTGGGCAGCGACTGCGCCCAACCCGACTGCGGCGAATTGCTCGCGCGCATCTACCAACTGTGGTGCAAGGGAGGCGCCGCGCGCCGCGACGAGGTGCGCCCAGCGGCGGACTGTGAATTGGCGGCCGGCTTCGTCGCCATCCATTTCTTTGTCTCGGGTGACATCTTCGCCCAACCG
>JAHFRE010000346.1 GCA_023258955.1 Sterolibacterium sp. | reverse complement strand
GCGGAAGTTCCGCGAAATGCTTGAGTCGGCGGGCAAATAGGGATTATAATTTAACGCTTTGATGAAGAAACGTTAGAGAGAGAAGATGGCAATTTCGACTGTGGAAAAAGCAAAGATTGTCGGTGATTACCAGCGCGCCCAAGGTGATACGGGCTCGCCGGAAGTGCAGGTCGCCCTGCTCACCGCGCGTATCAACGGACTCACCGGGCACTTCAAGGCCAACGTCAAGGATCACCACTCGCGCCGTGGCCTGCTCACCATGGTCAATCAGCGGCGCAAGCTGCTCGATTACCTGAAGCGCAAGAACACCGAGGGTTATCGCGCCTTGATAGCCAGGCTAGGCTTGCGCAAGTAGACGAGAACCGCGCAGCAGCTATTGAACGAGATGCTCAGCGTCGCCTCGCGCAAGTGGGCGTAGAGCACACGCCGGCGCTGACCGATTCGGGCCACGCCGGTTTTTTATTTTTTGCGCGCAGCCATTGCGCCGCAACGCCGAAACGATGAAAGGACAGACCTTGCTAACCCCCACCAAAAAGAGCTTTACCTACGGCGCCCACACCGTCACTCTGGAGACGGGCGAGATCGCCCGCCAGGCCGGCGGCGCCGTGCTGGTCACCATGGACGACACCGTGGTCCTGGCCACCGTCGTCGCCCGTACCTCGGCCAAGCCCGGCCAGGATTTCTTTCCCCTGACCGTCGATTACGTCGAGAAGGTCTACGCCGCGGGCCGCATCCCCGGCGGCTTTTTCAAGCGCGAGGGACGTCCCTCGGAGAAGGAGACGCTGACCTCGCGCCTGATCGACAGGCCGATCCGCCCGTTGTTTCCCGAGGGCTTCCTCAACGAAGTCCAGGTCATCGTGCACGTGCTCTCCTCCAACCCGGAGGTCGATCCCGACATCCCGGCCTTGATCGGCTCCTCGGCGGCGCTGGCCATCTCCGGCATTCCCTTCGACGGCCCAATCGGCGCCGCCCGCGTCGGCTACATCGACGGCCAGTACGTGCTCTGTCCGGCGATCTCGCTGCTCAAGGAGAAGAGCCAGTTGAACCTGGTTGTCGCCGGCACCGCCGCCGCCGTGCTGATGGTCGAATCCGAGGCCAACCAACTGTCCGAGGAAATCATGCTCGGCGCCGTGGTCTATGGCCATGAGCAGATGCAGGCGGCGATCCGCGCCATCAACGAACTGGTCGAAGTCGCCGGCAAGCCCGAGTGGGACTGGAAGCCGGAACCGAAGAACGAGGCGCTGGTGGCGAAGATCGCCGAACTGGCCGAGGCCGACCTGCGCGAAGCCTATCGCATCACCAGCAAGCAGGCGCGCACGCAGAAGACCCGCGAGATCGTTGACCGCGTGGTGACGACGCTGACCGCAGCCGACGCCGCGCTCGATCCGGGTTCGATCAAGGACCGTTTGTTCGACCTCGAAGCCAAGATCGTCAGAAACCAGATCCTCAATGGCGAGCCGCGCATCGACGGCCGCGATACGCGCACCGTGCGCCCGATCCACATCCGCCACAGCGTGCTGCCGCGTACCCACGGATCGGCGCTGTTCACCCGCGGCGAGACCCAGGCGCTGGTGGTGGCGACGTTGGGCACCGGCCGCGACGAGCAGATCATTGACGCGCTGCAGGGCGAGTATCGCGAGCGCTTCATGCTCCACTACAACATGCCTCCCTTCGCCACTGGCGAGACCGGTCGCGTCGGTACGCCGAAGCGGCGCGAGGTCGGCCACGGTCGCCTGGCAAAGCGGGCGCTGCTCGCCGTGCTGCCGACGCCGGAAGAGTTCAGCTACAGCATACGTCTGGTCTCGGAGATCACCGAGTCCAACGGCTCCAGTTCGATGGCCTCGGTCTGCGGCGGCTCGCTCGCCCTGATGGACGCCGGCGTTCCCTTGAAGGCACACGTGGCAGGCATCGCCATGGGCTTGATCAAGGAGGGCAACCGCTTCGCCGTGCTCACCGACATCCTCGGCGACGAGGATCACCTCGGCGACATGGACTTCAAGGTCGCCGGCAGCGACAACGGCATCACCGCGCTGCAGATGGACATCAAGATCCAGGGCATCACCAAGGAAATCATGCAGGTGGCCCTGGCGCAGGCCAAGGAGGCGCGCCTGCACATCCTGGAATTGATGAAGGGCTCGATGTCCGGTCACCGCGAGGAGGTGTCGACCTTCGCCCCGCGCATGATCACCATGAAGATCAATCCGGAGAAGATCCGCGACGTGATCGGCAAGGGCGGCTCGGTGATCCGCGCCCTGACCGAGGAGACCGGTGCGGTGATCGACATCGAGGACGACGGCACCATCACCATAGCGTCGGTGAGTTCGGACGCGGCACAGATGGCCAAGAAGCGCATCGAGGACATCACCGCCGAAGTCGAGGTCGGCCGCATCTACGAGGGCACCGTGCTGCGTCTGCTGGACTTCGGCGCCATCGTCAGCCTGCTGCCGGGCAAGGATGGCCTGCTGCACATCTCGCAGATCGCCGCCGAACGGGTCAACGCCGTCGCTGACTACCTCAAAGAAGGTCAGGTGGTGAAGGTCAAGGTGATCGAGACCGACGACAAGGGCCGCGTCCGCC
Source organism: Sterolibacterium sp. (assembly GCA_023258955.1). Taxonomy (GTDB): domain Bacteria; phylum Pseudomonadota; class Gammaproteobacteria; order Burkholderiales; family Rhodocyclaceae; genus CAIYYX01. The sequence continues at coordinate 765 of JAHFRE010000346.1, read as the reverse complement.
TGTCGATGAAGGCCGTCGCCACCGACACGGCGCCGGCAGCGCAGGCCTGAGCCAGCCGCAGCGGCAAGAAAAAAGGACGCCGCGGCGTCCTTTTTTTCGACTGCGGCGGGCGCCTACTTGGCGACTTGCTTCTCGCGCAGTTCCTCGAGGGTCTTGCAATCGATGCACATGGTCGCGGTGGGGCGCGCTTCCAGCCGCTTCAGCCCGATCTCGACGCCGCAACTGTCGCAGTAGCCGTATTCCCCATTCTCGATGCGCCCCAGCGCCTCGTCGATCTTCTTGATCAGCTTGCGCTCGCGATCGCGATTGCGCAGCTCGAGGGCGATGTCGGATTCCTGGCTGGCGCGGTCGTTCGGATCGGCAAACACCGTCGCCTCGTCCTGCATGGTATGCACCGTGCGCTCGATGTCGACCATCAACTCGCTCTTTAGCGATTCGAGGATGGCACGGAAGTGTGCGTGTTGCTTGCTGCTCATGTATTCCTCCCCCTTCTTCGCTACGTAGGGAGGGAATTGCTTGTGGAGAATGTCTTCAGCCATTGCCGTTTCTGTGGGGCAGCGAAAAGAGGGCTTTATAAACGAAATGGCGTCGCACCGCAAGGGAACGCATGGCGAGCGGTGCAATTGACCCTGGCCGATGCAATCGGTAGAATGCCTCCCCTCGGGGCGTAGCGCAGCCCGGTAGCGCGCTTGGTTTGGGACCAAGATGTCGGAGGTTCGAATCCTCTCGCCCCGACCAGTAAGCGTGGCAAAGTTTGGAAGCGTG
>JAHFRE010000140.1 GCA_023258955.1 Sterolibacterium sp. | reverse complement strand
AGGTGCGCGTCGCCGAGCGCGACGCGGCCGAAGCCGAAATGCGCCGTTCGCGCGAGCGCCTGCGCACCACGCGGTTCGACCTGATGCAGCTGCACAACGTCGGCGCCAGCGATGCGCAGACCGCGGCGCAACTGGCCCTGCTGCGCGAGTGGAAGGCGCAGGGGATCTGCCGCTACGTCGGCATCACCCACTATCTGGACCCCGCCCACGACCGATTGATCGAGGTGATGCGGCGCGAGAAGCCCGACTTCATCCAGGTCAACTACTCGCTGGCCGACCGCGGCGTCGAGCAGCGCCTGCTGCCGGCGGCGCGGGACAGCGGCACGGCGGTGCTGATCAACCTGCCCTTCGCTCGCGGCAAGCTGTTTGGCGCCGTGCGCGGGCGGGCCTTGCCCGCCTGGGCCGCGGAGTTCGACGCGGCGAGCTGGGGCCAGTTTTTCCTCAAGTATCTGCTCGGTGACGAGGCCGTCAGCTGCGTCATTCCCGGCACCGACAAACCCGGCTACATGCTCGATAACCTCGGCGCCGGGCGCGGCCGCCTGCCCGACGCGACGATGCGCAAGAGGATGATCGAGTTCTTCGAAGCGCCGGCCTGAGTAGCAGGTACAACGCGTTTGGCCGACGTCAATTTTTGGATTAGAGTGTCCGAGGTCCATTCTGGATAGGGGAGAACCATGAGGAAGCTGCTACTGGTATTGATGTCCGCGGCCACGCTGTTGGGGACGATGGCGAGCAGCTACGCCCAGGAAGACTGGCGCGGCGGCATACGCGCCAGGATCCACGACTCGCGCGTGAGAATCGACCGCGGCATCCAGCAGGGCTCGCTGACGCGGCACGAGGCCGGTCGGCTGAACCGGGAGTTGAACGGCATACTCGCCAAGATCGACCGCATGAAGGCCGACGGCCATCTCAGCGATAGAGAGCGCAGCATCATCAACCGCGACCTCGACCGGCTGAGCCGCGATATCAGTCGCGAAAAACACAACGAGCGCAGGTACTAGAGGCCCCCTGGCGGGAGGCGCGCCGCGCCTCCCGCAACAGGGAACCCTGAGACGTCCTAGGACCAGATACGTCCTAGCAGCGACCCGCTGCCGAGCAGGCGGCTACCCGCCGCATATTGTCCTCGACCCGCTCGCTGAAGCCGTTGAGCATTTCCTGCAGGTCGACCAAGCGCGTCTGTACCACCACGCCGGCCAGGCAACTGTTGGGGCCGCTGGCGACGACCTGCATTTCTGCGATATCGCTGTCAGCGGCCGGCAGGGTGGAAAAACCGATCAGGTCGCCGGTGTTGAGGAAGCACTCTCCCCCGACCAGGTCCGTCACGTTGAGCGGCTGCGCGGTCTGGAACAGGTAGACCTTGGCGAAACCCGAGCCGAGCACATCGGACAGCAGCAGCGGCCTTCCGTTCTGGCGCATGGCCACCGAGAGGCGCACCTGCTTGCGCACCTGCTGGCGGACCTCTTCCGAGATTTGCACCGGTGCCGGCTTGTACGCCGGCTTCTGCTGCAGCTGCTTCGACGCCCCCTGCAAGTCCACCCCGTCCAGTTGGCTACCCAGCGCGGCGTTGCCCTGGACGCTGCGGTCGACCTGCTGCATCACTGTCGCCATCTCGCTGCGGACCATCGCCGCTTCCGGTTGCGCGAATACCGGGTCCATGTCCTCGGGCGCCGCGCTGGCGTAGCCCTCGGCGAATCCCGAGGAGATCTGCATATCGCCCATCAGCGCCGCCGGGTCGGTGTAGCCGCTCGCCGCCGGATCAGGGCTCGAGCCGGCGTTGGCGGCGTTGAAGGCGACGACGGCGACCGTTCCCACCACCGCCGCGGCCAAGACCGGCACCAGGAAGCGGGAGTGGAAGCCGCGATACTCGGCCGGCGGCAGCGGTGCCGGCGCGTATTCGGCGACGGCTTCGCCGTGGATGTGGCCGACACCGTAGCGGCGGACGATCGGCCGCTGCTCGCGTTCGTAGTGGCCGTTCGCCCAGTGCACGTAACGGGTTCGCTCGATGACGCGATGTTCGCTGCCGTCGCGTTCGCGAACCGAAGCGAAGCGATCCTTGAAGGCGGGCTTGCCGTCGTGCAGCGTCGCCTCGCGCAGGCCGTCGCGCCGGGCCACGAATTCGACGCCGCCCACCCGGCGCCTGACGAAGTCGTGTCCCTCGACGACGCGGCGTCCATCCGAATAGCTGCGCGTGGTCGAGCCATCGCGCGGATTTTCGCTCTGCCTGAAACCGGTGAATCGCTGTGTCCCGTCGGGCAGGGTGGTGCGCGAAATCACGGTGTGCGAACCATCGGGATTGGTGTGACGGACATCGAAGCTCCTGTGATCGCCGTGCGGCACCACGCTGGTGCCGGGGGCAACCGCCACGGGCGGCTTGGTCGGGGGCGGGCGAGTGCCGCCGCTGTCGCTGCCTGGCCTGTGCGTCCCGCCGGCGGTCGGCCCCGGGGTGACCGGCGGTGTGAGGGGCGCCCCAGGTTGCGCGCCTGTACCGGGATGGTTCGGCCTGGTCGTCGGTCCCGGGGTGACCGGCGGTGTGAGGGGCGCCCCAGGTTGCGCGCCTGTACCGGGATGGTTCGGCCTGGTCGTCGGTCCCGGGGTGACCGGTGGTGTGAGGGGCGCCCCAGGTTGCACGCCTGTACCGGGATGGTTCGGCCTGGTCGTCGGTCCCGGGGTGACCGGTGGCGTCAGCGGAGACCCGGGTTGGGTGCCTGTACCGCGTTGGTTCGGCCTGGCCGTCGGCCCCGGGGTGGCCGGCGGGGTGAGGGGCGCTCCGGGTTGCGTGCCTATGCCCGGACGGTTCGGCTTGATCGTCGGTCCCGGGGTGACCGGTGGCGTCAGCGGAGACCCGGGTTGGGTGCCTGTACCGGGATGGTTCGGCTTGGCCGTTGGACCCGGGTCCAACGGCGGCGTGCGCGGCGTCCCCGGCTGAGTGCCAGGAACTGGCTGATTCGGGCGGGTCGTCGGACCCGAACCCACCGGCGGCTTCAGCGGTGCTGCGGGCGGACTGCCGGCACCCGGTAGATTCGGTCTGGTCGGGGGAACCGGGGCGACCGCCGGGGTGGGCGGCGATCCCGTCTGGCTGCCGCTGCCAGGCTGGTTCGGTCTGTTCGTCGGACCCGCGCCGACTGACGGCTTGACAGGGGTTGCCGGCGGATTGCCGATGACCGGTTGGTGCTGCTGCGGACGGGGCTGCGCCGGCGGCGGGGCGGGTGGTTGGGGACTTGGCTGCGGCTGCGCTTGGGGCTGCGGACGCGGCTGCGCCTGTGCCTGTGGCGGCGGCGGGGCTGGCGGTTGCGGTCGCGGCTGAGGTTGCACCTGCGGCGGCAGACGCGGCTGCGGCTGTGCCTGGGGTTGCGGGCGTGGCTGCGTCTGCGCTGGCGGCGGCGCCGGTGGCTGTGGACGCGGTTGTGCCTGCGGTTGTGGACGAGGTTGCGGCTGCGCTGGCGGCTGGGCTTTCGGTTGCGACTGCGGCGCTGGCGTTTTGGTTTGCCCGCCTTTCACGTGATTCGGACAATTGGGATCGGTGTTGTTCTCGGGACAGTTGGCCGCCGCAAAGAGCATCGGTTCGCCAGCGGGGAAAGCAGCGGCCCCGGCAGAGAACAAGAACAGGCCCAAGGCGAGCGTCGTCAATTCATGAAATCTCATGCTTTCCCCCGAAATACCGCGGCTGTCACTTGTCCGGCTGATGGCCACCCGGAGCGGCGCCCGGACCGGCTTTGGGCGCATGGCTGCCCGGACCGGCGCCTGGGCTCGGTTTGGTTGGGTGACCGCCTGGACCCGCCCCAGGACCCGCCGCAGGCGCGTGACCGCCGGAACCGGCCCCCGGCCCCGCCGCCGGGCCGCGACCACCGGGCGCTGGGCCTGGACCCGCTGCCGGGCCGCGACCGCCGGGCGCTGGACCTGGACCCGCTGACGGACCGTGGCCGCCCGGACCCACACCCGGACCCGGCGTCGGGCGATGGCCACCGGCGCCTGCGCCTGGCCCCGGAACCGTGCGATGGCCCCCCGGACCAGGGCCCGGACCTGGTCCCACGCCAGGCATAGGCCGTGGACCGCCTGCGACCACGCCCGGTCGATGCACCGGCCCGTTAATATCGTGCCTGAACGCCGGACCTTGTCGGGCGACCCAATGATCGCGCTGGCGATACCAGGGACGACCGTGATAGTGCGTGTCCCAATAGCTCGCGACGCTGAAGGCGACGATGCCGATGCCGATCAGCGAGCCATAGGTGAGAAGCGAAACGTTGCCACCCTGGTAGGGATAGGCGATGTTCGCCGCATAGACCCAGCCCCGATTCGGTCCCGCCTCGACATCGCACCAGTGGTAGTCGGCGATGCAACCCTGGACGAGGATCGGAAAACCCGCCGGTATCATGGCGACCACCGGATAGTCCCTGGCGGGTCCGGCGCGCATGTTCATGGCTTTGGCAGCGTAGCCAGACTGCGCCTGCGCGAGCGTCGGCAGGACGGCCAACAGCAGGGCCAGTAGACAGGGGGCCAGCAACTTTCTTGTCATATCTACCTCGCTCGTTTGGTCCATCCCTGCGCTTGACTTCCGTTGCCCGGTGGCGTTGGACAGCATTGTCATACGCATTGTTCAACGCCCCCACTGGCATGTCAACCATGTATGGCCTTCGTTCGATACGCGCTAGACTTCCGGTGGCGCTGACCGCCCTTCGTCCAAGCCGATGAACGACGCTTCGATCACTACCACAGGCAATCGCGAAACATGCCCAGAATGAAATCCCGATGGCTCGGGGTCGCTGGTTCGCTGGCGGCGCTGCTGTTCATTTTTGCCGCGGTCTCCTACAACTTCCTGCAGAAGGACAGGGCGAAGGAGTGGGTGGAGAGCACCCTCGGCACGCTGAAGACCATGGAATCCTTTTCGGTGGCGATGCACGATTATCTCTACCACAATCGCGGTTATCTGATCACCGGCGATTCGCAGCAGTTGGTGGATATGGACCAGCGTCGCGACGAAATGCATGCTGTACTCGCCGGTATGCGGCGCGCCCTGTCCGACAACCCGTCGCAAAGCGAACGACTGTCGCGTTTGGCGCAACTCGTAGATCGCCGCGTAGCGCTCGGCGACCGCACCGCGCGCGTGCGCCGCGAGACGGGCTTCGAGGAAGCCGCCGCCATCGTCGCCAATCGCGAGGGCGACGTGCTGACCGAAGCCATGGAAGCGGCGCTGTTGCAGCTCGAAGACGCGGAAACGGTGCGGCTGGAGGAGCGTCAGGCATCGGCACGGGTTCTCGGTTCGAGCAGCCTGTTCGCCTTGGGTGCGCTGTTCGTCGCCAGCCTGCTGCTGCTGCTGCAGGCGTTCAGGACCGCCCAACGCGAGATCAGGGAACGCGAGGCGAGCGAAGAGCAGTTGCGCAAGCTGTCGTTGGCCGTCGAACAGAGCCCGGAGAGCATCGTCATCACCAACCTCGACGCGGTGATCGAATACGTCAACGCCGCTTTCGTCCGCAATACCGGCTACAGCCGCGAGGAGGCCTATGGCAAGAATCCACGGCTGCTGAATTCGGGCAAGACGTCGCCGCAGATCTACGCCTCTCTGTGGGCAGCGTTGAGCGCGGGCCAGGTGTGGAAGGGTGAATTCGTCAACAAGCGCAAGGACGGCAGCGTGTACCACGAGTTCGCCGTCATCACCCCCATCCAGCAAGCCGACGGGCGCATCACCCATTACCTCGCGGTCAAGGAAGACGTCACCGAAAAGAAGCGACTGGCGGCGGAGTTGGCAGACCATCGCGACCACCTCGAAGACCTGGTGCTCCGGCGCACCAGAGAACTGGCGCAGGCCAAGGAAGCGGCGCTGGCCGCGAGCAAGGCCAAGTCCGAGTTCCTGGCCAACATGAGCCACGAGATTCGCACGCCGATGAACGCGATCGTCGGCCTTACCCATCTGCTGGGTCGAGCCGAAGACCGACCCGAACAGGCCGAGCGCCTGCGCAAGATCGATGCCGCTGCCGTGCACCTGCTCGCCATCATCAACAATGTCCTCGACATCTCGAAGATCGAATCGGGCAAGCTGGCCTTGGAAGAGGTGAACTTCCGCCTGGGCGCGGTGTTCGACGAGGTCCGCTCGATGCTCTCGCAGCCGGCGCGAGAGAAGGGCTTGACGCTGGAGGTGGTACCCGGCGACGCACCCGTCTGGCTGCGCGGCGACCCGACCCGGTTGCGCCAGGCGCTGTTCAACTACACCAGCAACGCCATCAAGTTCAGCGAACGCGGTCCGATCCGTCTGCGTGCCACCCTGCTCGAGGATGGCGGCAACGAGTTGCTGCTGCGCTTCGAGGTCAAAGACCTCGGCATCGGCATCGCCGCGGAGCAGATCCCCGGCTTGTTCCAGGCCTTCGAGCAGGCCGACGCCTCGACCACGCGCAAATACGGCGGCACAGGCCTCGGCCTGGTCATTACGCGCCGGCTCGCCGAGCGGATGGGCGGCGCCGCCGGCGTCGACAGCCAACTGGGTGTGGGCAGCACTTTCTGGTTCACCGCCCGCGTCGGTCGCGGCACCGGCACCATGCCGGCGGACAGCGTGCGCGTCGTCGCCGATGCCGAAGCCGAACTGCGCCGGCGCAACGCCGGTGCCCGGGTGTTGCTGGTCGAGGACAACGCCATCAATCGCGAAGTGGCATTGGCGTTGCTGCAGGGCGTCGATCTGGCGGTCGACGCCGCCGTCGACGGCCTCGAAGCGATCGACAAGGCGGGCCGTTGCAGCTACGACCTGATCCTGATGGATGTGCAGATGCCGCGGATGGACGGACTCGAAGCGACGCGGGCGATACGCGGCCTGCCGGGCAGGGAATCGACGCCGATACTGGCGATGACTGCCAACGCCTTCGACGCGGACCGGCAAGCTTGCCGCGAGGCGGGGATGAACGACTTCGTGGCGAAGCCGGTGAACCCCAACGCCCTCTACCAGTCCTTGCTCGACTGGTTGCCCGCCGACGCCGGCCAATCGGCGCCGGCGCCGCCGCCGCCGCCGGCAGCGCCCGAGCCGGCTGAGGAACTGCGCCAGAAGCTGGCGAGCGTCCCCGGGCTGGACAGCGAGCGGGGACTGGCCCTGGTGCGCGGCAACGCCGGCAACTACGCGCGGCTGCTGACCCTGTTCGCCGACAGCCACGAACATGACCTGCGCGACATCGCTTCGTTGCTGGCGGCGAAAGATCTGGCCGGAGCCAGGAAGCGCGCCCATACCTTGAAGGGTTCAGCCGGCACCATCGGCGGCACGCCGCTGGCGGCGGCGGCGGCAAGGCTGCAGTCGGCCATCATCGACGCCGCCGCGCCGGCAGACATCGACGCCTGCTGCGCGCGACTCGGTGCGGAACTGGCTAGCCTGACCGCGGGCATCCGCGCGGCATTGCGCGAATCGTAGCGGAAGCCGGCGCGGCTCCGCCGCGCGGCGCCCCAACCGCGACTGCTGCAGCGTGTAAGATCGCGGCTTTGGCCAAACCTTTCGCCCATGACGATCGCTCGCCTTGCCGCAATCCTGACCCTGCTCGCCGCAGCGATCGTGGCCAACGCCGATCCACTGACGCCCAAGCAGCAGGTGTGGGCGACCGAACAGGCTTTCGCGCGCAGCATGGCGGAACGGGACCATCATGCATTCGTCTCGCACCTCTCCGAGGAGGCGGTGTTCTTTGCCGACGCGGGCACGCTGCGCGGCAAGCAACAGGTGGCCGAGCGCTGGCAGCGTTACTTCGAGGGCGCGACAGCGCCTTTCTCCTGGGAGCCGCGCGAGGTCGAGGTGCTCGATTCTGGAAACCTGGCGCTGTCCACGGGCCCGGTGCGCAACGCCCAGGGCAAGACGATCGCAACTTTCACTTCGATCTGGCGCCTCGAGGCACCAGAAACCTGGCGGATAGTCTTCGACAAGGGCTGCAGCGCCTGTCCGCAATGCGACGCGAGGAAACCATGAAACCTCAGACCAAACTGTCCACGCTGTGCGTGCACGCCGGCGAACTCGAAGACGCCCACGGCTCGCCGCACACGCCGATCTATCAGACCACCACTTTCCGGTTCAAGAAGACCGCCGACCTGCTCGACGTCATCAAGGGCCGCAAGCCGGGTCATCTCTACACCCGCTACGGCATGAATCCGAGCATCGTCAGCGTCGAACGCAAGCTGGCGGCGCTGGAACAGGCGGAGGCGGCGCTGGCCTTCGCCTCGGGCATGGCGGCGCTGGCCAGCCTGTTCCTTGCCCATGGCCGGGCGGGCATCGTCTGCTTTGGCGAGGCCTACGGCGGCACCCTGGAAATCCTCTCCGAGCAGTTGCCCGGTTTGGGCCTCGCCGTGCACTTTCTGCGCGGCAGCGACAGCGACGGCCTCGAACGGTTGCTGGCCCAGGGCGTCGGCCTCGTCTTCATCGAGACGCCGACCAATCCGACCCTGGAGATCGCCGACATCGCGGCGATCGCCGCGCGCACCAAGGCGCACGGGGCGCTGCTGGCGGTGGACAATACCTTCGCCTCGCCGGTGAACCAGAACCCGCTGCCGCTCGGCGCCGACCTGGTCATGCACGCCTGCACCAAGTACCTGGGCGGACACAGCGATCTCACCGCCGGTTGCGTGATGGGCAGCGCCGAGCTGCTCGCCCCATTGGGCACCTGGCGCCGCTCATTCGGTTCGACCATCGCGCCCGAGACCGCGGCGCTGCTGGCGCGCAGCCTGCGCACCCTGGTCGTGCGCGTGCGCGCGCAAAACGCCAACGCCCAGGCCGTGGCCGAGGCAATGGTGGGTCATCCGCGCGTCGCCCGGGTGCTCTATCCGGGACTGCCCGATTTTCCCGGGCACGCGCTGGCGAGCCGGCAGATGAGCGGTTTCGGCGGCATCCTGACGATCGAGGTTGTAGGAGGCGGCGACGAGGCGGTGCGCGTTGCCGACAGCCTGCAACTGATTATGCTCGCACCCAGCCTGGGTGGCGTCGAGAGCCTGGTGACCCAGCCTTGCACCACCACCCATCACAGCCTGACCTCGGAGGAGAGGCATGCCCGCGGCATCAGCGATGGCATGCTGCGCTTGTCGATCGGACTCGAAGACGCTGCCGACCTGATCGCCGACCTCGAGCGCGCCCTGGGCTAGCACGTACCAGGTGCTAGCACGTACCAGGTGCTAGCACGTACCAGGTGCTAGCACGTACCAGGTGCTAGCAAGTATTTGACGCTAAAACCCACGCCATCAGCATGGGCACGGACTGTGTTGTGCAAATACAACAAACAGGAATTCTTCTCATCCGATGCACGCGGTATTCATTGACGAAGGTCCGAGGCTAGGATCATATTCGTGAAGCTTCAACCGTTGCTTCTGTCTCGGTTGTCCGATCAACGCGAAGGAGGGTGTTTCATGTCATTCAAACAAAAAAGATTAGCTGTAGTGATCGGCAGCATTTGTGCTGCCGGTGCCTTGGCGACCAGCGCCCTGGCCCAGGAAAAGATCGAACGGGTCGAGATCACCGGCTCGGCGATCAAGCGCCTCGACGCTGAAACCGCCGTTCCGGTAACCATCGTCAAGCTCGAGGACCTGCAGAAGGAAGGCATCACCTCGGTCGAACAGATCGTCAATATTCTCGGCAGCAACCAGGCGACCCAGGGCACCAGCCAATCGGTCGGCTTGGGCACCGGCGGCGCTTCCTTCGCCAATCTGCGCGGCCTCGGCCAGAACAAGACGCTGGTGCTGCTGAACGGCCGTCGTCTGTCCAACAACGCGGTCGACAGCTCGGCGCCCGACCTCAACGTGATTCCGTTCGCCGCGCTGCAGCGCGTCGAAGTGCTGCGCGACGGCGCCTCCGCCCTCTACGGCACGGACGCGATCGGCGGCGTGATCAACTTCATCACCCGCAACGACCTGCAAGGCGGCACCGTCACCCTCGGCAACGACTGGGGCAAGTACGGCGGCGACTCGAACAACATCAACATCGGCTACGGCTTCGGCGACCTGGGCAAGGACCGCTTCAACATCTACGGCTTCGTCGATCGGCAGAAGCAGAATCCGCTGACCACCAAAGAGCAGACGGACATCATCAACCGCAGTTCGAAGACCTCGCCCACCACCTCCCCCGGCCAGTACAAC
>JAHFRE010000345.1 GCA_023258955.1 Sterolibacterium sp. | reverse complement strand
CTTCCTCGGCGCGAAAGGTCCACAGGCGATTGGCGCCGAAGCTCCAGAACAGCACCAGGCCGGTGGTGAGCACCTGGGCCAGCAGATAGTGCAGCGCCAGCACATGCACGCCCAACCACATGAAGAAGGTGTTGAGCAGCAGGCCGACCGTGGCGACGATGGCGAACTTGCTCACGCTCTCGCGGTGACGCTTGTTGCTGCGGAAGGTGTAGCGGTAATTGAGGGCGTAGTTGATGCAGGCGCCCGCGAGCGCGCCCGCCACCGAGGCCAGCACCGGCTCGACCGCCAATAGCTGCACCAGGGTGATGAGCAAGCCGTAGTGGCCGATGGCCGAGGCGAAGCCGACGCCGACGAAACTGGCGAATTGACGACATAGTTCGAGCATCTTGGGCACCGTGGTGTGCCCGCTGCGACGGGCGTGATTCTTCCTCCTGGCGTATGATCACCAACTTTCCCCTGCCGGGTCAAGAGGGTTTATCGCCGTGGCAACGCCGGAGGACGACTACACCAAGTACGACGTGCATTCGCGCGACGAGATTCTCGCCATTCTGCGCGGCATGATGGAGCAGGGCTCCCTGATCACCTTCTATTTCAACCACGGCTACGATTTTCTGCTGACCTCGCTGCTGGAAGTCTCGGCCGACGGCAAGAGCCTGATCTTCGACTACGGCAGCAACATGGAAATGAATCAAAAGCTGCTGCAGGTCGACAAGATCAAGTGCGTCTCGAGCAAGGAGAAGGTCAAGATCCAATTCACCCTGCTCGGCGTCGATCCGGTGCGCCACGAGGGGCGCGCCGCCTTTCTCGGCGACGTCCCGGATGTTCTGACCCGCCTGCAGCGGCGCGAGCACTACCGGCTGTCGACACCGATGGCCCACCCGATCAAGGCCAGCGTGCCGGTACCCCAGAACGACGGCTCGATCAAGACCCTGCAATTGGTCGTGGCCCACATCAGCGGTGGCGGCGTCGGCCTCAACGTACCGAAGGAAGAGCTCAGCGTCAAGACCGATGCGGAGTTCTCCGGCGTCAGCATCGCCCTGCCCAACGTCGGCACCATCGTCGTGAACATGCGGGTGCGCAATCTCTACGACGTGACCCTGGCCAACGGCAAAACCCACCAGTGCGCCGGCTGCCAGTTCATCGATCTGCCGGGGCCGATGATGACGCTGATCCAGCGCTACATCCTGCAGGTGGAACGCGAGCGCAAGGCGCGCGAGGTCTGAGGCGCGACGTCTGCGCGCGACAAGCGCCCGCCGTGGGGCCGCGGACGACATGGCCGCAGCGAGCCAGGCGCGAATGACGTAGAATCCTCGATGGGCGACATGGTCGGCGTGACCATGATCGTGGGGACAGGGCGACGGCAGAAAGACAAAGGCAGTGCAAAGCGAAGACCAACAAGCGCTGGAGACCTTGGCCGCCAGCGGCATCCGCATCCCGCCGCAACCGAGGGTCCTCACCGAACTGCGCGACAAGATCGCCAGCGGCAACTACAGCGTGCGCAGCCTCAGCAAAATCATCGCCCAGGATCCGGGCTTGGTGGCGCTGTTGTTCAAGGCGTCGCGCTCACCGGCGTTCTCGCGCGGACGCAAGTTCGACCAGTTGGATCAGATATTGCAGGTGCTCGGCGTCAAACAGACCTACAGCCTGGTCCAGGCCGCGGCGCTGTCCGCCGCGACCGGCAAGGACAAGCGCAAGGTCTTCGAGCAGTTCTGGGCGCGCGCCGGCGAAGTGGCGGGCCTCGCAGCGATGATCGCCGGCGACCAGGTGTCGGTCTGCAACGTGTTCCCCGAACAAGCTTACATGGCCGGGCTCTTCCACCAGTGCGGGGTGCCGGTGCTGATGCTGCGCTTCCCGGACTATTGCGCCAAGCTCAGCCCGGACGACCCAAGCTTCCCGGTGGCCTTGGCGGAGGAGGACGCCAGGTTCAACGTCGATCATCGCAGCGTCGGCTATCTGGTCGCCCGCCACTGGGGCTTGCCCGACTTTGTGTGTACGGCGATTCGCTACCAGGAAGAAGTCCCCGACGACGCCGATGGCGCGGCGATTTCGCTGGTCAGCATTCTGCAGCTGGCCGTCCAAGTGCACCTGCACCTGCACCTGTTGAGCAATCCGCTGTGGGAGAGCCGCGGCGATCGGGTGCTCGAAGAGGTCGGCATCGCAGCGCAGGACTTCGACGATTATGTAGACGATCTCTCGGAGCGCTTTCGCAGCGCCGCCTGAGCGCGCCAGCGCATCGCATCCTTCGCGCTTGGCGCCCCGGCAAGGCGGCGCCGCGAAGATCCAGTGACCCGCGTCACCGATTCTTGAAATAGCCCCGCGGCGAGTGAACCAGTTCACAGCCCCCGGTCCGGCGAGCGCCGACAATGCGACCAGCACATCGCATCCAGGGGAAGCCAAATGTCCAGTTCACGAGCGCAGTCGACCATCATCGTTGCAAGCCAAAGCGGTCGTGTTCCATCGCCACGCGTCGTCGCCGCGATCGGCCTGCTGATCGGCCTGTCTGTCGCGGCCGACTGTTCGGCGCTGACCAGCCAGTCGATCAGCTTCGGTGCGCCGCCCAACGTCGTCGTCGGTGGCAGCGGCAGCGTTGCCGCCGCGGCGAGCTCGGACCTGCCGGTCGTCTTGAGCAGCTACACGCCGGCCACCTGCACGGTCGCCGGGAGCACCGTCAGCGGTGTCAGCGCCGGGCCCTGCTACATCCTCGCCAATCAGGCCGGTAACGCCAGCTACGCCGCCGCGTTGCAGCAGGTGCTGGCCATCACCGTCGCTTCGGCCACCACCGCGCTGCCGACCTGCACCATCGCGACGAGCCCCGCCAACGCCACGGTCAACGTCGGCGCCACGGTATCGCTCGCGGCCTCCTGTCAGAACGCCCTGGGCTACCGCTGGGAGCAAGACGGCGTGGCCGTCGGCAGCACCGCGAACTGCACCACCCCGGCCAGCCTGGCGATCGGCAGCTACGCCTACAAGCTGACCGCCTCCAATACCGCGGGGACCACCACCGCGACCGCCACCGTGGTGATCACCGGCGCCGCTCAGACGATCAGCTTTGGCGCCGCGCCGACGCTTCTCCCCGGCGGCAGCGCCACGGTCTCCGCCACGGCGAGTTCGGGTCTGCCGGTCGCCCTGAGCAGCTACACGCCGAGCATCTGCACCATCGCCGGCAACACCGTCAGCGCGCTTGCCGCCGGGCGTTGCTACATCATCGCCAACCAGGCGGGCAACGCCAGCTACGCCGCCGCGCCGCAGCAGGCGCTGGGCATCACCATCGGCCAGGCCGCCGCGCCGACTTGCACCTTGAGCGCCGACCCGGCGGCGGTGTCCGCCGGTGGCGCCACAACGTTGACCGCGAGCTGCTCGCCAGAAGCGGCTTCCTAC
>JAHFRE010000139.1 GCA_023258955.1 Sterolibacterium sp. | reverse complement strand
TGGAGAGTTCTGAGCCATCGGTCGGGACGAGAATATGTTTGAACATGCTGGCCTCCGTAGACAAAGTGACGGGTTCGCAGAATCGCCTGTTGCTGCGCACCATGATAGCGCAATAACGTCTATGCCAGTGTGGCTATGGCCCGGAGCGTCGCCGCCGGCAGTTGATGGCGGTCAAGGCGCGCTCGGGTGCTGCCGCTAAGATGACAGCACGTCGAAACGCCAACAGGACAACGCCATGAACCAGGTAACCCAGATTCTGCCCGACCATCACAAGCACTGCGACGAGCTCTTCGTCGCTGCCGAGGACGCCGCGCAGCGCGGCGATTGGCCCGCCACCGCCGCCACCTTCGCCCGGTTCGACGCGCAGATGCGCGCCCATTTCGCTGCCGAGGAAGAGGTGCTGTTCCCGACCTTCGAGGCGGCGACGGGCATGAGCGGCGGCCCGACGCAGATGATGCGCTACGAACATGAGCAGATGCGGACCCTGCTCGACCAGCTGGCGACGGCGGTGACGGCGCGTGACTCCGATGGCTACGCCGGCGTCGCCGAGACGTTGCTGATGCTGTTGCAGCAACACAATATGAAGGAAGAGAACATCCTCTATCCGATGTGCGAGCAGGCCCTGGCGGCCGACGCGGGCGAGGTCTGCGAAAAGATCAGCGCCATGCTGGAAGAAGAGCATGCCTGAGCCGCGCATCGTCGATGGTCGCGGCATGCAGCCGCCGGAACCGCTCGAAGCGACGCTGACGGCGCTGGACACGCTGCCCGCGGGCGAGGAATTGGTGGTCTTGCTCTACTGCGAGCCGGTGCCGCTGTATTCGGTGCTGAAGCAGAACGGCTACGTCTATAATGCGAAGTTGTTGCCCGACGGGACCAACGAAATACGCATACGCAAGGCCTGAGCCCCATCCTGCGGCGCTGGCCCGCGGCTTCCGCCCAACGCCCAGGAACGCATACTCCCATGCCGCCGACCCTGTCTTTCGAACAGGCGCCACCGATTTCGGTGCCCTATCGCTTCTTTCTCACCGCGCCGCTGTTCGGCGTGCTGGCCGGCCTGGTGCTCGCCTGGTACGGACCCGAGGCGTTTTCGTCGCGCTGGTCGCAAGGCGCCCTGGCGATGACCCATCTGCTGGTGGTCGATTTCATGCTGCAGGCGATGGTCGGCTCGCTGCTGCAGATCGTCGCCGTGGTGGCCGGGGCCAACATCTGGCGGCCGCTGTTGGTCGCCACCGTGGTCCATCCGCTGATCACCGCGGGCGCCGTGATGCTGGCTTCGGCCTTCGTCTTCGAACAGCCCTTCCTCTTCATCATGGCGGCCATGGTATTCGCCATCGCCCTGGGCTTCTTCCTCGCGGTGATGCTCGCGGCGCTGCTGCGGACGCCGGCGCAGGGCATGCCGATCCACGTGCTGCGCCTGGCGCTGCTCGGCCTGCTGATCACCGTCGGCCTCGGCTTCACCCTGGCGATGAGCCTCGGCCTCGACGACCAGAGCCTGCCGCTGGGCCTGCTGGTGAACGTCCATGTCGCCTGGGGCCTGGGCGGCTGGGCGCTGATGCTCGTGATCGGCGTTTCCTACCTGGTGGTGCCGATGTTCCAGCTCACCCCGGCCTATCCGCTGTGGCTGACACGGGCCCTGCCGCTGGCGCTGCTGGCGGTGATCTGCCTGTGGTCGTTGCAGCTCGGCGGCCGCAACGGCGAGGCCCAGAGCTGGCAAAGCTGGGTGGGGCTGGCGGGCATGGTGGTGGCGGCGACCTACGCGGCGGCCACGCTCTGGCTGCAATCGCGCCGTCGCCGGCGCCAGACCGACGTCACCTTCCTCTTCTGGCGCGTGGCCATGGGCTCGCTGCTCGCCTACGCGCTGTCCTGGCTGCTGTTTCTGGCCTGGCCGGCGCTGGGCGCCTCGCCGCGCAGCGCGCTGTGGCTGGGCGTGCTGGCGCTGCCTGGCCTGTTCATTTCGGTGATCACGGGCATGCTTTACAAGATCGTGCCCTTCCTCAACTGGTTGCACCTGCAGCGCATCGGCGATCCGCGCACGCCGCCGCCGAACATGAAGCAGATGATTCCCGAGAAGGCGATGCGACGACAGATGCAAGCGCATTTCGCGGCGCTGGCGCTGCTGCTCGCGGCGGTGCTGTGGCCGGCGCTGGCACCGCTGGCCGGCCTGCTGTTCGCGGCTTCCTGCGCCCTGCTCGAGTGGAATATGGTCGGCGCGGTGCGCCGCTACGAGACCTTCAGAGCCCGTATTCTTGCAGCCGTCGCTGGTCGTGGATCGTGACCTGCTTGCCCTGCACGGTGATCAGCCCGGCCTCGGCGAGTTCGTGAAAAACGCGCGACAGCGTCTCCGGCGTCAGGTTGAGGCGCGAGGCGATCACCTGCTTGGATGTGGGCAGGACCAGCGCCGCCTGGCCATCACCGCCGCTGGTCGCGGCGCCGTGCTGCAATAGATAGCCGATCACCCGCTGCGCGCTCGAGCGCTGCGAATAGGATTCGACGTCGTTGACCAGGGAATGCAGGCGCAGCGACAGGCCGGCGAGCAGGCGCCGGGCGAACGAAACATCGTTCTCCAGCATGCCGAACACCGCCGTCTTCGCCACGTGCAGCAGCAGGGTGTCGGCGAGCGCTTCGGCGAACACCGGGTAGGGCCGGTCCATGAACATCACCGCCTCGCCAAAGCTCTGCATCGCGCCGACGATCTCCACCACCTTCTCGTTGCCCTGCGAAGAGGGGAAGGCCAGCTTGATCTGCCCGAACACGACCAGATAGAGGCCGCGCGGCGTGTCTCCCTTGTGGAACAGCATCTCGCCCTTGGCGATGCGCTTTTCGCGCGTGCCTTCGACCAGCGCCGCCATCTGCTCGCTAGACAGCTCGGCGAACAGCGGCAGGCGCATCAGGATCGGCGTGATGTCGAGGCGGTCGTCAGTATTCAAGATGTCTTGGCGCGACGTCGCGGGCGTCGGCGGGGGGTCAGGAGGCCTGGTGGGTGAGCAGCGTCTTCAGCCCGGCGATGTTGAGGATGCGGATGTGCTTCTGCTGGACGCTGATGAAGCCTTCGTCCTGGAAGCGCGAAAAGGCGCGGCTGACCGTCTCCAGCTTGAGTCCCAGATAGGAGCCGATCTCGTCGCGGGTCATGCGCAAATGAAATTCCGCCGGCGAATAGCCGCGCGCGGTGAAGCGCTGCGACAGATTGAGCAGGAAGGCGGCCAGGCGCTCTTCGGCGCGCATCGTCCCGAGCAGCATCATGACGCCGTGGTCGCGCACGATCTCGCGACTCATCACCTTGTGGAAGTGGTGCTGCAACGCCTGGATCTCGCGCGACAGGCGCTCGAGATGCACAAAGGGGATGACGCAGATCTCGCTGTCTTCGAGGGCGACCGCGTTGCAGGTGTGGGCTTCGCCGCTGATGCCATCCATGCCGAGGATTTCGCCGGCCATCTGGAAGCCGGTGACCTGGTCACGGCCGTCCTCGAGCAGCACGTCGGTCTTGAAGAAGCCGCTGCGAATCGCGTAGATCGCCTCGAAGGCCTCGCCGGCGCGGTAGAGGTGTTGCTGGCGCTTGATCCGCCGGCGCACCCCGACCATGTTGTCGACCGCCTCCACTTCCTGCTCGGAAAGCCCATAGGGAAGGCAAAGTTCGCGCAAATTGCACTGCGAACAGGCCGCTTTCAACGCATTCAGCGTCAGCGGTATGACGCTGTGGATTTGTTTGGCCATCGTCGGTCTACTCGGCTAAGCGTTTGATTTGTGTCAACACCTCTGACGCCGCATCACTCCATCATAGCCATCACTCAGCAGTGCAACGCAGCGGGACAAGATGGCCAATTCCTTCCAAGAACTCGTATTCGATCCGCAACTCATACGCCGCTTCGACGTGAACGGACCCCGTTACACGTCCTATCCGACAGCCGACCGCTTTGTTGAAGCGTTCGATGCAGAGGCGTACCGGCTCTGGTTGGGCCGGCGGACCATCGGAGGGATCAGCAGACCGCTCTCATTATACGTCCATATCCCCTTCTGCAACACGATCTGCTATTACTGCGCCTGCAACAAGATTATCACCAAGGATCACGCCCGCTCGGCGAAGTACCTGAAGTACCTGGCCAAGGAACTGGCGATGCAGGCGCAGGCGCTCGACGGTACGCACGAGGTGGTGCAGTTGCACTTCGGCGGCGGCACGCCGACCTTCCTCGCCGACGACGAGCTGCGCCAGTTGATGGATTCGATCCGTGAGCATTTCACCCTGGTGCCCAACGGCGAGTACTCGATCGAAGTCGATCCGCGCAAGGTCGACGCGAAGACCGTGGCCCTGCTCGGCGAACTCGGCTTCAACCGCATGAGCGTCGGCATCCAGGACTTCGATCCGGCGGTGCAGCGCGCCGTCAATCGCATCCAGAGCCTCGAGGAAACGCAGCTGGTGATCGAGGCGGCGCGCGCCAACGGCTTCAAGTCGGTCAGCGTCGATCTGATCTACGGTCTGCCCAAGCAGAACGTCATCAGCTTCAACCGCACCCTCGAAGAGGTCATCAACCTCGGACCGGATCGTTTCTCGATCTACAACTACGCGCACCTGCCGGCGTTGGCCAAGCCGCAGCGGCGCATCGTCGAAGCCGATCTGCCTTCGCCCGACGCCAAGCTGCAGATCCTGCAGCTGGCCATTCGCCGCCTCACCGACGCCGGCTACGTCTTCATCGGCATGGACCACTTCGCCAAGCCCGACGACGAGCTGGCGGTGGCGCAACGGCAGGGGCGGCTGCACCGCAACTTCCAGGGCTATTCGACCCACGCCGAGGCCGACCTGATGGCCTTCGGCGTCTCGGCGATCAGCAAGGTCGGTCCGACCTACTGCCAGAACTACAAGACCATCGACGAGTACTACGATGCGCTCGACCGCGACCGCATGCCGGTGGTGCGCGGACTGGAGCTGACCCCCGACGACCTGCTGCGCCGCTCGGTGATCCAGTCGCTGATGTGCCATTTCTCGCTGTCCTTCGAATCGATCGAGATCGCACACCTGATCGATTTCAAGTCCTACTTCGCCAACGAACTGGCGGACCTGGGCGAGATGCAGAAGGCCGGCCTGCTCACCATCGACGAGCAGTGGATCACCGTGCTGCCCCGCGGCCGCATGCTGGTGCGCGCGATCGCCATGGTCTTCGATCGCTATCTGCGCAGCGACCGGGAGCGGGCGCGCTACTCGAAGGTGATCTAACTAGCCGGTACCTGGCGGTGATGCTCGACAGCGCCAACGGTGGCTTGGTCGCGGTATTCCTGATCGGCTTGCTCGGTGGCACCCATTGTCTGGCGATGTGCGGCGGCATCGTCGGCGCGCTGACCGTCGCCAACCCCGGTGCCGCTTCTTCCCCCGTGCCGCTGTGGCGACTCAGGCTGGCCTACAACCTCGGCCGCATCGGCGGTTACACCCTGGCCGGCGCCGCGGTCGGCGGCATCGGCAGCGTCGGTCTGCTGCTCCAGGACGCGCTGCCGGTGCAGCTGTTCCTCTACGTCGCGGCCAATCTGATGCTGCTCGCGTTCGGCCTCTACCTCGCCGGCAGCACCGTCGTGTTGGCGCCGTTCGAACGCCTCGGTCAGCACCTGTGGGCGCGGCTGCAGCCGCTGACGCGACGCTTCCTGCCGGCGACCAGCGTCGCCCAGGCCCTGCCCTTGGGCCTGCTGTGGGGCTTTTTGCCCTGCGGCATGGTCTACAGCGCGCTGGCGCTGGCGCTGCTCGCAGGCAGCGCCTGGCGCGGGGCGCTGCTGATGCTGGTGTTCGGCCTGGGCACCCTGCCCAATCTGCTCGCCGCTTCCTGGCTGCTTGGGCGCTTTTCGGCCCTGCTGCGCGGCCGCGGCCTGCGCCTGGCCTCGGGCCTGGCGGTGGGCGCCTTCGCGCTGTTCGGTCTGTTCAACGCCACCACCCTCGGTGGCCGGCTTTGGGCGGGAGTGGTCTGCCTGCCGTAAAATCGTCGCCATGGACGCATCGAAGCAACAGACGCTGGCGCTGTCGATTTCCGGCATGACCTGCGCCGCCTGCGCAGCGCGCATCGAGAAGGTGCTGTCGCGCCTGCCCGAGGTGGAGGCGGCGGTGAACCTCGCCACCGAGCGGGCTTACGTGCGCTACACGCCCGGTGTCGCCGACGCGCCGACGATCATCGCCGCGGTGCAGCGCGCCGGTTTCGGCGCTGCTGCCTTCGATCGCGCCAACGAGGCCGCGGAGCAGGCGGGCAAGCGCGCGGCCTACCGCGCCGAGCTCGGACGCTTCTGGCTCGCCGCGGCGCTGACCGCGCCGCTGCTGGCGCAGATGCTGTGGATGTTCGGCGGCGATCACCACGGCGCCGCGATGGAACTGCCGCGCTATCTGCAACTCCTGCTCGCCACACCGGTGCAGCTGTGGATCGGCTGGCGCTTCTACCGCGGCGCCGCCAACGCCTTGCGCGGCGGCGGCGCCAACATGGACGTGTTGGTGGCCCTGGGCACCAGCATCGCCTACGGCTACAGCGCCATCGTCACCCTGGCCGGCCTGGCGCAGCAGCACGTCTATTTCGAGGCCTCGGCCACCATCATCACCCTGGTGTTGCTCGGCAAGATCCTCGAGGCGCGGGCCAAGGCCGGCACCGGCGCCGCGCTGGCCGCGCTGCTGCGCCTGCAGCCGCAGACGGCGCGCGTCGAACGCGACGGCGTGGTGCGCGAGCTGCCGGTCGCGCTGCTCTTGCCAGGCGACATCGTCATCGTGCGTCCCGGGGAGAGCGTTCCTGTCGACGGCGAAGTCACCGTCGGCGAGAGCGACGTCGACGAGGCGATGCTCACCGGCGAGAGCATGCCGGTGGCGAAGCGGGCCGGTGACCAGCTCTTCGCCGCGACCATCAACGGCGCTGCGCTGATCAAGGCGCGCGCCACCGGGGTGGGCGCCGACACGCTGCTGTCGGGCATCATCCGCATGGTGGAGCAGGCGCAGGGCTCGAAGGCGCCGGTGCAGCGCCTCGCCGACAAGGTGGCGGGGGTTTTCGTCGCCGTCGTCTGCGCCATCGCCCTGGCCACCTTCCTCGGCTGGTGGTGGTTCGGTCACGACTGGGTGACGGCCATGGTCAACGCCGTGGCGGTGCTGGTGATCGCCTGCCCTTGCGCCCTGGGTCTGGCCACACCGACGGCGATCATGGTCGGCACCGGTCTGGGCGCGAAGGCCGGGATCCTGATCAAGGACGCCCAGGCGCTGGAGCTGACCGAGAAGCTGACCCTCCTGGCGGTGGACAAGACCGGCACGCTGACCGAGGGCAGGCCGCGGGTGGTCGCCCTGCTGCCCGCGGCCGGCTGGAGCGGTGAAGCGCTGCTGCGGCTGGCGGCGAGCCTGGCGCAGGGTGCGACCCATCCTTTGTCGCGCGCCATCGTCGCGCGAGCGGCCGCCGACGGCGTCACCGCCGCGCCGGCGCAAGCGCTGAGTGCGCAAGCCGGCAAGGGCCTGGCTGCGGTGGTCGAGGGTCAGCCCTGCCTGCTCGGCTCGGCCGCCTATCTGCGCGAACAGGGCCTGGTGGTGGACGAGGCCCTGCTCGCGCCACAGCAGGAACAGGGCAGGAGCCTGGTGGTGGTGGCGCGTGGGGGCGAGCTCGCCGGGGTGATCGCGGTGGCCGACAGCCTGCGTCCGAGCACGCTGCCGGCGCTGGCCCGCCTGCGCCAACTCGGCGTCGAGGTGGTGATGCTCACCGGCGACAACCAGCGCACCGCGGCGGCGATCGCCGCCGAGGCCGGCATCGCGCGCTACCGAGCCGAGGTGCTGCCGGGGGACAAGGCGCAGGCGGTGGCGGCGCTGCGCGCCGAGGGCAGGGGCCTGATCGGAATGGCCGGCGACGGCATCAACGACGCGCCGGCGCTGGCCGCCGCCGACGTCGGCTTCGCCATGGGTGCGGGCGCCGACGTCGCGCTGGAGACCGCCGGCGTCACGCTGATGCGCAATGATCTGATGGGTGTGGCCGACGCCATCAGCCTGTCGCGCGCCACCCTGGCGAAGATCCGGCAGAACCTGTTCTCGGCTTTTATCTACAATGTGCTGGGCATACCGCTGGCCGCCGCCGGCTACCTGAATCCGGTGATCGCCGGCGCGGCGATGGCACTGAGCTCGGTTTCGGTGGTGAGCAATTCCCTGTTGTTGAAACGTTGGCGACCCGCACACGCGGGAAAGGTGGGGCGAGATGGCTAGGACGGTGTTGAAAGTGGGCGGCATGAGCTGCCAGGGCTGCGTCAAGAACGTCGGCGGCGTGCTGCGCGCCCTGCCCGGCGTGGCAGCCGCCGAGGTGTCGCTGGAATCGAACGAGGCGATCGTGGACTTCGACGAGGCCCTGATCGAGCGCGAAGCGCTGCGTCGCGCCGTCGAAGACGCCGGCTTCGACGCCGCCCTCGATCCTGCCTGAACCGTCCATGCTGAGGATAGCGCTCGCCCAGTTGAACTGCACGGTCGGCGACCTTGCCGGCAACGCGCGTCTCATCCTCGCCGCGGCCAGACAAGCGCACGCCCGCGGCGCCCAGCTGCTGCTGACGCCGGAATTGGCCCTGTGCGGCTATCCCCCCGAGGACCTGCTGTTGCGGCCGGATTTCTATCGCGCCTGCGCCGCCGAGATGGAGGCGCTGGCGCGCGCGCTGGCCGCCGACTGTCCCGATCTTGCCGTGCTCGTCGGCCATCCCGAGGAGCACCAGGGCAAGCGCTACAACGCCGCATCGCTGCTGCGCGAAGGCGCCATTGTCGCCACCTACCGCAAGCACCGACTGCCCAACTACGAGGTGTTCGACGAGGAGCGCTATTTCGACGCCGGTGTCCACCCCTGCGTGCTCGAGATCGAGGGGGTGAGCCTCGGGGTGAACATCTGCGCCGACGTCTGGGAGTCCGGTGCCGCCGACGCGGCGCGCGAGGCTGGCGCCGAATTGCTGCTTGCGCTCAACGCCTCGCCCTACCACCAGAACAAGCAGGCCCAGCGCTACGAAGTGCTGCAGGGGCGCATCAAGGACACCGGCATGGCGGTGATCTACGCCAACCTGGTCGGCGGTCAGGACGAGTTGGTGTTCGACGGCGCCTCCTTCGCGCTCGACGCGAGCGGCCGCCTGGTGCTGCAGTTGCCGCAGTTCGAGTCGGCGCTGGCGTTGATCGATTACGACCAGGGTCGCCTGCTCGCGTCGACCATCGTCCCCGAACTGTCCCTCGAAGCGGCGACCTACGCGGCGCTCAAGCTCGGTGTCGCCGACTACGTCGGCAAGAACGGTTTTCCCGGCGCTGTGATCGGCCTGTCGGGCGGGGTCGACTCCGCCCTGACCCTGGTCATCGCCGTCGATGCCCTGGGTGCAGACCGGGTGCGCGCGGTGATGATGCCCTCGCCGTACACCGCGCAGATGAGCCTCGACGATTCGCGCCAGCTGGTGCGCGCGCTCGGCGTGCGCTACGACGAGATCGCCATCGCCCCGGCCATGGCGAGCTTCGAAACCTTGCTGGCGGCGGAGTTCGCCGGCCGCGCCGCCGACGCGACCGAGGAAAACCTGCAGGCGCGCATCCGCGGCATGATCCTGATGGCCATCTCCAACAAGAGCGGCGCCATCGTACTGACCACCGGCAACAAGAGCGAGATGGCGGTCGGCTACGCCACGCTCTACGGCGACATGGCCGGCGGCTTCGCGGTGATCAAGGACATCTACAAGACCCTCGTCTATCGCCTCTGCCGCTACCGCAACGGCGTGGCCCCGGTGATACCAGAGAACATCCTGACGCGGGCGCCCTCGGCCGAGTTGAAGCCGGGCCAGACCGACCAGGACACGCTGCCGCCCTACGCCGTGCTCGACGCCATCATCGAGGCCTATATGGAGCGCGACGAGAGTCCGCGCCAGATCGTCGCCCAGGGCTACGCCGAGCCTGACGTGCGGCGGGTGGTCGGCATGCTGGCCAAGAGCGAGTACAAGCGCCGCCAGTCGCCGGTCGGCATCCGCATCACGCGTCGCGGCTTTGGCAAGGATTGGCGATATCCGATAACATCCCGCTACAGGGACGAATGGTAGCGAGCCAGGCTAAATCCGGGGAACAGCACAATGAAGAAAATCGAGGCAGTGATCAAACCCTTCAAGCTCGACGAGGTGCGCGAAGCGCTCTCCGAGGTCGGCGTCACCGGGCTCACGGTCACCGAGGTCAAGGGCTTCGGGCGGCAGAAGGGCC
>JAHFRE010000138.1 GCA_023258955.1 Sterolibacterium sp. | reverse complement strand
GCGCCCTGTCCGTCGTTTGTCCCGACCAGGCGCAGGCGGATCTCCTGCTCGGCCAACTCAAGTTCACCGTCCGCCGCAACTACTCCAGCCCGCCGACGCACGGCGGCCTGATCGTCTCGAGGATACTCGGCGACGCGGCGTCGACCGGCGAGTGGCATGCCGAGGTAGCCAAGATGCGGGAGCGCATCAAGGCGATGCGGCGCAGCCTCCACGAAGTGATTTCAGCGCGCCTGCCGGGCCGCGACTTCGGCTACTTCCTCAACCAACGCGGCATGTTCAGCTACACCGGATTATCGCCGGCGCAGGTCGATACGCTGCGCGAAAAGCACGCCGTCTATCTGGTGAATTCGGGCCGCATCTGCGTCGCCGGCCTCAACATGAAGAACGTCGCCTACGTCGCCGAGGCGATGGCGGCTGTCATGTGAACCGCGCCCTCAAGAAAACGAAGGGCCACCCCAAGTCTTCTTGACACCCGCGGCGGGCGGGCTGGGCGTGGCTAGGCCTTGGGGGCGCTCAGAAGCCGCGACCAGTGAAGCGAACGCCTTCGCCGCGGACGCGCAGCGTCGCCGCGGCACCTTCGCGGTCGATCTTCAGCCTGCCGATGCGACTGCTGCAAACGTAGGCCCGCCGCGGCAGCGCCTTCGCCGGCGCGCTGGCAGCGCATTTGATCCAGTTCTCGCCCAGCCGCAGATAGCTGGTCGCCGCCGCCGGATAGAACTCGGCAGGGCCGACGTAGCGTAGCGCGGCGGTGTTGACCGCGGCGTCGCCGGCGAAGCGCGACGACTTGGCCGGGACCAGGGGCAGCGCAACGTAGGAGGCGTAGCGACCGTTGCGATAGAGGCTGATGGTCGGCGGCGCTTTGGGGTCAGCGCCGGGCGGCAGTTGATAGGTGGTCTTTTCCGCGCCCGTCACCGTGATGCGAATCCGGTTGCCCTTGCGAAACACGTAAGAGATCGGATTGAAATCGAAGGCCAGTTCCACCGCCTGGGTCACCGACAGCGGCGCGTAGTCGGCCTCGAGGCTGCGATGGTAGGGCAGCCCCATTTCCTTCCAGGGAGACCGCTCGTCGAGCTTGCGATGCCCCGCCCGGATGACGCCGTCGGTGACGTAGAGCGACTTGCCGCTGGGCTCGACCTCCTCGATGTAGACGATGAAGTTGCCGTCGGGCGCGCTCGATGTGACCCACAGGTGGGCGACCGGATGCCCGGTCATCTCGGTGTCGGCGGGCAGCGGCGCGGTCGTGTAGGTCAGCCCTTTGGCATCGACCCCCGGGGCCATGTCGCCGCGCCAATTGCGCCCGAGCCGGTTGAACTTGCCGTCGAAGGCGGCGATGTCGTAATCGACTCGATAGCTGTCCTTGGCGGAATCCTCCTTCGGCTTGCGCGTCAGCAAATTGCCGTCGTTGGCCGAGGCCACGGTGTTGGAACGCCCGGCGGCGAGATAGAAGGGTGTGGACCGCTGCGTCGGAATCGGCCAGTCCGCGGCAAAACGCCACTCGGCGTCCGGCGCGGCGTGGATGGTCTGGTAATAGACCGGCGGTTCGTCGAGGATGCCGTTGTCTATCCCCTTCAGTACCTGGTCGAACCAGCGCCGATGTTCGACGCTCAAGAGGGGGCCGCCCTGGTCTTCGCCGAGAATGTTGTGCAGCCACGAACCGACAATGATCTTGTCGCCCCACAGCTTGTAGGCGACCAGTTGCCCGCCGGGCGACGAATCGAACCAGCCGCCCATCTGATAGATGCGCAGCTTGGCCGCCTTGATCTGCGCCGCCGCTTCGATCGGCGATGCGGCCAGGCCCGGCGCGTAGCCGACCTTTGGATTGAAGCTGTCGCGGAACATATTGGGCAGCCATTCCGCACCCATGCCGAAATTGCCGGCGTGTTCGGCCGTCGCCGCTTTGAGCAGGGGATGGTCGGGGGCGTTGTCCTCGTCGACCGGCGCCCCTTCCGCTGGCGGAGCACTGGCGGCGGCAGCGCGCGCCGCCGGCGAACCAGCGCCGCCGACCGCCGAAGCGCCGTTGGGATAGAGCTGGTAGTAGAAGTTCGGATTGGCGACGCCGGGGGCGAGCGCGGCCAGGTGCGGCGGCGCGCCCGCCGCGGCCATCGACTGGATCAGACCGCCGTTGGAGATGCCCAGCATCGCCACCTTGCCGGTCGACCAAGGCTGGGTCGCCAGCCATTCGATGACGCGGTCGACATCGGCGCCCATGCGCGGGGTGATGAAGCCGTTGCTGGCGCCGAAGGAAGCGCCGACGCCGCGCGGCTCCATCCAGGCGACCACATAGCCGCTGCGCAAAAGGTCGCCGAGCCCGATTTGCTCCATCCTCGCCGCGTGCTTCCCCGCATCGGGATTGCGTCGCGGACTGGTGAAATGCAGCAGGATCACCGGCAGCTTTTCTTGCGCCAACTTCTCACCGTTGGCCGGCCGGTAGATGTCCAGCGCCAGGCGCGTGCCGTCGGCGCCGGCGACGTACTGCGAGCTGCGCACATAATCTGAGTAGGCCGCGGCGGCGTAGCCGCTGTAGCGGCCGGGAGCCGAGACCCGCGGCTGCGTCTCGCCAGCGCAATAGGCTTCCCTGGTCGAGCAGGAGCGCAGGAAGGGCGCCGGTCGATAGTCGATGAACGACGATCCGTCGAGGCCCAGGGATGCGGCGGCGGCGTTGATCGCCGCCGCGCTGCTCGTCTCCGGCGCCGCCTCGCCCCAGCTTCCCCGCTCGACGCGCCGCTCCACGGCGAGCAGCGCCGCCAAGGTCTCGGCGCGGCTGAAGTTGCAATGCCCGCTGCGCTCGACGTAGGCCTCGCGCAGCAGCTCGCCGTGTCCGGCCTGGCGCACCAGGCGTGCGTAATCGCCGGAGAGCTCGACCAGGGTCACCGGGTCGGCGATGGCCTGCATCAGCAGCATCGGTTTGAGCAGCCTGCCGCTCGGGGCATAGTTCTGCTTCATGTAGCGCACCGCTTCGGGCCGCGCCGCGACACGGGGAGCGGCTCCCAGCGCGGCGAGATCCTGCTCCAAGCGGATGCCGGCCTGGTCGTAGAGGCTGCGCACGAAAGCCTCGCGGCCCGAGCGCGCCAGTTGCGCCCCGTAGTCGATGCCGGCGTTCCAGGAAAAATTGCCGCCGGCGCGCCGTTCCTGATCGTCGCGAGGCAGCAGGGTGCCACCGAGCAGTCCGAGATAGAGCTGCGTCTGCTGCGCGGTGAAATCGTCGGCGGCGGGTCGGGTGCTGTTCGGCGCGATCCAGGGTGGAATCTGCGCCAGCGTCGCCGCCAGGGCGATCCGCGCGCGGCCTTCGGGCCGCGCCTGCGCCTGGTCGAGCTGGCGCTTCCACGCCGCCATTTGCTGCTTGAACTGCTCGCCCTGGGCGTTGAACAGGACCGGCAGATCGCTCCCCGGCGCGAGCAGCGTCTTGAAGGCAAACGCGCCGTCGAGGGCCTCGTTCATCATGCCCACCGTGCCCGCGGCCGAAGCGCAGAGCACCAGGCTGCCGTCGATGCGCTCGGGATGGCGCTCGGTCAAGGCGATCGTGACCAGACCACCCATCGAGCTGCCCCAGGCGATGGTTCGCTTGGGCTTGCCGAATTGCTTGGCGAAGGCGTCGAGCGTCGCGATCTGGTCTGGCACCGCCTGCTCCAGCGCCCAGCCGGGACTCGCGTAGGAAGAGCCGATCAAGGCGTAGCCGTGGGCGAGCAGCCAGTCCTTTTCGCGACCGGCGACGTTGCGCGGCGGATTGTCGGGACCGCGCGCGTAGCCGTGGCTGAACAACAGCAGGGTGCCGTTCCAGTTCGCGGGCAGATCGACGACGTAGCTCGCGCCGCTGTCGAGCCGGCCCTCGACGCGCCGGCTGGCCTCCGGCGCCTCCTGCGCCAGGGCGTACCAGGGATAGAGCCAGACCAGCGACAGCAGCCACAGACGCGCGATTGTCTTCATACGGTTTGCTACCTCGACGGAATGGATTGACAAGAATATTATTAACACTTTACCAGGAAGCCGCCGCGCCACGGCCGCCGCCACTACCTTTTGCTACAGGGCACCGCAGGTCGCTCGGGCATAATGCGCGCAAATCTTGTACGGAGTCTTGGCATGTCCATCGCGCGAAATTTGGCGACGCCGCTGACGGCCGGCGCCTTCCTGCTGTCGGCGGTAACCGGCGTCCTGATCTTCTTCCACCTCGACGTCGGCTTGAACAAGGCCGCCCACGAATGGCTGAGCTGGGCGCTGCTCACGGGCGTCGTCCTGCACCTGGTGAGCAACTACAAGGGGTTCAAGCGCTACTTCTCCTCCCGTCTGGGATTGGGCTTGATGGGCACGTTCGTGCTGGTGCTCGCCCTCAGCTTCGTCATTCCCAAGGCGAAGCGTGAACCGCTGGCGGCGGTCTATGGGCGCGCCCTGGCGCAGGTCCCGCTGTCGACCCTGGCGCTAGTCGCCCGGCGCAGCCCGCAAGAGCTCAGGAACATTCTGCTCGCCGAAGGATTGCAGGCGTCCTCGGATGAGCAAACCCTGGAAGAGCTCGCCGGCCCGGACAAGGGCAAGGGCCTGCAGCTGCTGGAGCGTCTCATTGCCCGGCGTTAGCCAGACCTTCGCCGCAATCCATGGCGCTGGCCGAGCCTGGCCGCCGCCGGCGCGATCGATTGGCGCTGCCCTTTGTTGCTATGATTGGCCACTGCACAGCGCCGGAAGACAGATATGCCGAGGGTGGGGAGGAAGAAGGGTGTCCAGTCCGTAGAGATCGGCCAACAGGTGCTGCAAGCGCTGGCCGCCGAGACCATCGCGATTCCCCTGGGCGAGGTCGCCCGCGTCACCGACATGAGCCCCAGCAAGGTCCATTCTTACCTGGTGAGCTTCATCCGCGCCGGCATGGTGGTGCAAGACCCGCAGACCGGTCTGTATTGCCTGGGACCGGCGGCGCTGCGCCTGGGCCTGGCCGCCATCGCCCAGACCGACGGCATCGCCTCCGCCCGCAACGCCATCGGCCAATTGGTCGCTGAAACCGGCGAAACGGCTTTCCTTTCGGTCTGGGGCAACCATGGCCCGACCGTCGTGCACCGCCTCAGCGCCCACGGTGCCGCTCCCCTCGAAATGAAGGTGGGCACCGTGTTGCCGGTATTGACCTCGGCCACCGGCCGCGCCTTTCTCGCCTTTGTTCCCCGCAGCACGACGCTGCCCGTCATCGAGCGGGAGCAGGCCCCGACGAAGGCCGCCAGTTCTGTCGGCCGCGCGACGGGTTTCGACTGGGGCATCGTCGATCGGGTCCAGCAACGCGGCTTGGCGCGCGAGGCCGGTTTGCTGTGGCCCGGCTTCGTCTCCTTGGCGGCGCCGGTATTCGATCACGAAGGCACAGCCAGCTTCGTTGTCACCATGCTGGGACAGATGAGCAGCTTCGACGCCAAACTCGACGGTGCCGTGGCGCGCTCGCTGCTCGCCATGACCCGCCAGCTCTCCCACGATCTCGGATTTACCCCGGCCGCCGCCAAGCGCGCCGAACGCCAATCAAGCTGAAGACGCGCCTGGTCCGGCGAACTTCGCGGCGCCTCGACGCTTTGCGCATCTTTTACTAATGGCGAATTGATTCACTATTGCCTTTGTTCGCGATAGTCGCTACACTACGCCGCAGAAGCCGCTTGTCGCAGACGCCGCTGGGCTCACCATGACCAAAGCCGATCACCGCTTGCACTTTCCGCATCTCGATCGGGAGATCGCCACCCACGAAGGCGAGACCCTGTTCCAGAGCGCACGTCGCCACGGCGTGCGCATCGTCGGCGCCTGCGGCGGACGCGGCACCTGCGGCAGCTGCGTGGTGCGCCTGGCAGCGGGCGAGGTGGCGAGGCTCGACAGCCCCGCCGCCGCGGTCGACGATCTGGACGAGAACGCCGGCGCCCCTGGCGACCGGCACAAGTGGCTGCGCGCCTGCCAGATCAGCGCCCGCAGCGACTGCAGCGTCGAGGTGGCACCACGCTCCCTGGCGCCGATCGTGCGCACCGAGACCGATCGCGGCGAACTGGAGATGCTGCCCCTCGATCCGACGGTACTGGCCCTGGATCTCGAAGTGCCCGAAGCGACGCTGCGCGACAATCTCGCCGACGCCGACCGCCTGCTGCGCCAACTGGATTGCGCCGAGCTCGCCATCGACCCGATCGCGGCGCGGCAGTTGCCCGAGGTTCTGCGCAGCGGCCAAAGCGGCGCCCACTGGCGGCTGCGCGTCTGGCGCCGCGCCGACGAGCTGATCGGTTTCGGTCCGAGCGGCCGCCGCAGCCTCGGTCTGGCGGTCGACCTGGGCACCACCAACGCTGCCGCCTTCCTGGTCGATCTCGAGACCGGAAAGCGCCTGGCCAGCCTCGGCGTGGAGAATCCCCAGGTGGCCTGGGGCGCGGATCTGATCAGCCGACTCAACTACGCGATCCACGGCGAGGCGGCCGCCGCCGAGCTGCGCAACGCCGCCGTCGAAGCCATCAACGCGCTGGCCCACGACCTGTGCCACAGCGTCGGTCAGGCCAGCACCGACATCGTGGACCTCACCGTCTGCGGCAACACCGCCATGCACCACTTGCTGCTGAGCCTGCCGGTGCGCCAGCTGGGCCGCGCCCCCTTCGTCGCCGCGGTGCGCGCCGGGGTCGAGATCAAGGCCCGCGAACTGGGCCTGGCGGTCGCGCCCGGCGCCTGGGTGCACCTGGCCCCCAACATCGGCGG
This sequence comes from Sterolibacterium sp., assembly GCA_023258955.1. Lineage (GTDB taxonomy): Bacteria > Pseudomonadota > Gammaproteobacteria > Burkholderiales > Rhodocyclaceae > CAIYYX01. The sequence goes on along the minus strand of JAHFRE010000138.1, from coordinate 3,494 downwards.
CTTCGTCGGTGGCGATCACGTGGCCGCCCTGCTCGCCACCGAGCCGCATTGGCGGGGGCTGGACACGGCCGTGGTGATGGACATCGGCACCAACACCGAGATCACCTTGATCCACGCCGGCCGCTTCTACTCGGCCTCGGCGCCTTCCGGACCGGCGCTCGAAGGCGGCCACATCTCCTGCGGCATGCGCGCCGCCGAAGGCGCGATCGAAAAGGTCAGCGTGGTCGACGGCCGCCTCAAAGTCGACACCATCGGTAACCGCACAGCCATCGGCCTGTGCGGCTCCGGCGTGCTCGATACCCTGGCGACCATGCACCGCGCCGGTCTGATCAACGACCAGGGTCGCCTGGCGGCGGCCCATCCCGACATCGTCCCGCACCGCGGCAAACGCGCCGTGCAGCTGGCACCGGAGGTGTGCTTCACCCAGGACGACGTGCGCGCGGTGCAGCTGGCCAAGGCCGCCATCCGCACCGCGGTCGATCTGCTGCTCGACGAGGCCGGGGTGGGCGAGACGCAGATCGAGCGCTTCATCATCGCCGGCTCCTTCGGCGCCTACATCGACCTGGCCAGCGGCATCGCCATCGGCCTGTTCCCCGACCTGCCGCGCCAACGCTACAGCCAGGTCGGCAACGCCGCCGGGGTGGGCGTACGGCAGATGCTGGCCTCCTGCGCGGCGCGCACGCGGGCCAAGGAGCTGGCCGAGCTGTGCGAGTACATGGAACTGAGCTCGCGCAAGGATTTTCAAAAGGTATTTCTGCACCACATCGGATTTCAGAAGGTCCCTGACCAGGAGACAACCAAGTGACCCACGGTTTCGACATCAACATCATCGGCGAACGCATCAATCCCGGCTTCAAGTCCACCAAGGCCCTGTTCGACAACCAGGACCTGCCCGGCATCCAGGCGCTGGCGATCCGTCAGGCCGAAGCCGGGGCGCGCTACCAGAACGTCAACATCGGCGCCCAGGCGCTCACCGATCCGCAATGGATGGCGCGGGTGATCGAGGCTATCCAGGACGTGGTGACCACACCGCTGTCCTTCGACTTCCCCAGCAAGAGCGTCCAGGAGATCTGCCTGTCCTGCTACGACCCGGCCAAGGCCAACGGCGAGCTGCCGATCGTCAACTCCATCACCGAGAGCCGCTGGGATCTGATGGAACTCTACGGTCGCTTCAAGTTCAAGGTCATCCTGATGGCGTCGGAGCGGGTCGAGGATGGCGTGGCCAAGGGCAACAAGACCGCCGACGAGATCTACAGCACCGCGCGGCGCGCCGCCCTGCGCCTGAAACACGATTACGGCATGCCGCTCGAGCACGTCTTCATCGACATGTCGGTGTCCGCCATCATCGCCGACACCGAGGGTTTGAACCGCAGCACCCTCGATGCCATCAAGCTGATCGGTGCCGACCCGGAGCTCAAGGGCATCCACATGATGGGCGGCCTGTCCAACATCGGTCAACAACTGCCGCCCAAGGCCGCCGACGGTTCCGATCTCAAGCACTGCCTGGAGAACGCCTTTCTGACCCTGACCGTCGACCACGGTTTCGACTACGTGCTGGGCACGCCCTGGCGCGGCTACCAGCGTCTCGCCGACGAACACTACGTGCTCGGCGCCTACAAGAACTTCCTCGAGCAGCGGGGCAGCAACGCCCTGCGCGCGGTGCGCAAGTTCTACAAGGCCTGAGCGTGACCGAGGAATTGGCCTTGGTGGTGGACGCCTGGTTCGACGGCGAGCGGCATCGCCGCGAGCCGACCACCTTGCTCGTCGGCCAGGGGCGTATCGAACAGATCATCGAGGGCGACTTCGGCGGCGACTTCGCGGCGCGCGGCCTGCCGACCGAACGCGGCGCCTTCCTGATGCCCGGCCTCGTCGACGCCCACGTCCATCTGTTCCTCGACGGCGCGCCGACCGACGGCCCGACCCGCTCGGCCCACCTCAAGCGCCCGCTGGCGGAACTGACCGAGGCGGCGCGCCAGAGCGCCCGCCAGTCGCTGGCCTGCGGGCTGACCCTGGTGCGCGACGCCGGCGACCGTCACGGCATCAACCACGCCATCCGCGACGAGGCGGCCGCGGCTCACGACATGGCGCGGGTCCGCTCCGGCGGTCTGGGCGTCAAGCGGCCCAAGCGCTACGGGGCGTTCATGGCCATGGACGTGGACGACGCCGCGAGCATTCGCGCTTCGGTCGCCCAGCTCGCCGCCGACAACGACGAGATCAAGCTGATCCTCACCGGCATCATCGATTTCGACGCCGGCGCCGTCACCGACGAGCCGCAGTTCGACCTCGACGCCGCCCGGCTGGTGGTGGACACGGCGCGCGCCCACGGCCGCAAGACCTTCGCCCACTGCAGCGGCGAGAAGGGGCTGCAGATCGCCGCGGCAGCCGGCGTCGGCTCGATCGAACACGGCTTCTTCATGAGCCGGGAGATCCTGTCGGTCATGCGCGACCGGCAGATCGCCTGGACGCCGACCTTCTGCCCGGTGCATTTCCAGTGGGCGCAGCCGCAGGTGGTGGGCTGGTCGGACAACACCGTCGGCAATCTGCGCGCCATCCTCGACCGGCACGCCGAGATGCTGCGCCTGGCCGATCAGATGGGGGTTCCGCTATTGATGGGTACCGACGCCGGCAGCATGGGGGTCGAGCACGGTCGCGCCATGTACGAGGAGATCGACCGCTATCTCGAAGCGGGCCTCTCCCTCGAAAAGACCTTGACCGCCGCCACGTCCGCCGCCCGCCGCCATTTCGGCGACGTCAGGCCGCTGCTCGAGCGCGGCGCCCCGTTCGAGGCGGTGCTGCTGGCGCAATCGCCGTTCGACCGTCTCGAGGCCCTGCGCCAGCCCGTCCGCGTGTGGACCTGAGCGCCTAGCCCGGACCGCGCTTTCGAGGAGAGCCAAACCATGTACCGCGTCCGCCTCTGGTCGGTCCGCCACGCACGGGGCTTGCGCCGGATCTACGAATTCTTTTCCCGGCTGGCACCGCTGGCGGCACCGCTGCTGCGCGCTCTGGGGCCGCGGCGCGCCGAAGCCTTGCTCTATCCGATCGAGCGCACCGCCAAACGCTTCATGTTCGACTGCCACGAATGCGGCCAGTGCGTGCTCTCTGCCACCGGCATGGCCTGCCCGATGAACTGCGCCAAGGAAATGCGCAACGGTCCCTGTGGCGGCGTGCGCGCCGACGGCGGCTGCGAAGTCAAACCGGAGATGCGCTGCGTCTGGGTCGAGGCGACCGACGGCACCAAACGCATCGCCACCGACCACCTGCCCCACCCGACGCCCCTGCTGCCCGCCATCGACGTGCGGAAGCGCGGCAGTTCCACCTGGATCCAGGTGATCCACGGCGCCGCCGATCCGGCCTTCCAGCCGCCGGTCGGCGAGCGCAGCGTCGGCGACCCGCGCCTCGGTGCCTTCGAGCGCGCCTGCCGCTCAGGCCGGCGCGTGGTCACGGTCGAGGTGGCGCCGCCCGACTCGGCCGATCCGCAGGCGCTGCTGGCGCGC